>CAOVHW010000004.1:4116-9945 GCA_948543815.1 uncultured Eubacteriales bacterium
TATCATTTTGTTCTTCAAATTGCTCAATTCTTATTTCTTGTTTATATTTTTTTAAGTTTTCTTCTTCATTGTCATTTAGTTTTTCAATGCGCTCAATTGTTGTTTTTTGTTGATTTTCTTTTAAGTTTTCTTCTTCATTGTCATTTAGTTGTTTAATGTGCTCAATTCTTGTTTCTTGTTGATTTTCTGTTAAATTTTTTTCTTCATTATCATTTTGTTCTTCAAATTGCTCAATTCTTATTTCTTGTTTATATTTTTTTAACTTTTCTTCTTCAATATCTTTTTGTTGTTCTTCTTGCGTATAAAAATAATTTATTTTTAACTCTTTAATTTCAGATAAAAATTTTTCTTTTTTATCTTCAGGCAAAATTTCGTTTGATAAATTTTTAATTTCAGATGAAAATTTTTTTATTGATTTTAAAATATCATTTTGGTTTTTAACAATATACTCATCATTTTGGTATTTCAAATATTCATTTAGACAGTTAATTAATTTACTTATATTATCACTGTTATTAAAACAATCTTTGTTAATTAAAAATAGTATTTTTGTAAAAGGTATGTTTTTTAAATTTTGAAATTGAATTTCTGTTAATTTTACGGTTTCAACTTCATCATTATTTTGATTAAAATCATATATAATTTCAATTACTGTAGCTAAGAGAAAATCACTATCAAATTTGCTTAATACCGACGGTATTTCTGATAATATAGGTAATAAATAAAGACACATTTGTTTAGTTGATTTTTTTTCAAAAAGTTTTGATGCTTCTGAAGCATTGTTAGAAATTGATAAAGCCATTGAAAATATTAAGTAAAATAAATTAGAAATTTCATTTTCATTTTCATTTTTTAATAGTTTATTTGCAATACAACAATCAAAAAATTTTAGCAAAATTTCAAAATTGCATTTTAATATTCCTGATGAACATGAAGAATGTAAAAAAACTTTTTCTCTTAATTTTTGCAAAACTAATAAAAATAAATTATTATATATAGATAATTCATTTTTTTGTTCAAATATATTTTTTAATGCAGAAAAAAGATAAGGAATATCATAATGAATAATTATCAATTTCTCAAATTTTTTAATTATATCATCTTTTAAATCCTGAGGGGTTAATTCTGAGTATCTATTTAAAAATATAGGTATACAGACATTATACCAATTATAAATGTAGAGACGATAATCATAATACTGATCATAATACTGATCATGATACTGATCATAAAATAAAAAAGAATTAATTAATATTTTCAAAGGAAATTTCTGACAATACAAAATAAATTTATTTTTATCATTAACTTCATCATCAAATTTTATAAAAAAATTATTCAAATTATATTTGGAATTTATTTTTAACTTTTGTATTTGTTCTTTGCAGATATCATCTTTAAATTCTATGTTATCATAATTTTCTATAAAAAATTCATCTAGATGGTTCCAAATAAATTTGGGTGTGTATTCTTCCATATTGGAATTTTTAATATATACATTATCAATACCAATAATATTAATAAATTCTTTTAAAGAATCATCATATGTTTCATAGTAAAAGATTTTTTGAATAATTGAGATTACGTCATTTTTTTGTAAAGCAATACCTTTAAGTTGATCATTTGACAAATATTTTTTTTTAATTTGTTTAATATCATTAATATTTAATAAATTTATTCGAAAAGTATCATATAGAAATAATTTTTTTTCATATTCATTGCAATTCTTATGATTTGATTCAATATATATATATAGAATTTCTATTAATTTATTTTTATTTTCATTTGAAATTTCTTTGTATATTGAAGCTAAAAGTATTAATTTTTGTTTTTTTACAATAGAAATAATTGAATTGATAAATTGTAATTTATTTTCGTCTGTAAAAAAACTACTTTCCATATAGTTACTAATTATGAAAGATAAATTTTTATCGTTTACATTAAAAAGTGAATTTTTATTCACAACATAATCTGCAATTATGGATTCTAGTGGCTCAACTATATATTTTAAATCATTATTATCTTGTATGTAATTCAAAAAATCGTCTGGAATATATTGCAAAAAATTTAATATAAATTTTTTTATATAAGTGTTTTCAAAATCTGTTTTTTTTAATTCTGATAATTTGTTTAATAATTTTTGTGAATAAGAAATATAAAGTTCTTTATAACATTGATCAAAAGATATCTTTACAAATTCTTGTAAAGGAAATAGAGTAAGACAAGATATTATTTGGCCAAAATTGTAATTGTAAGTGTCCATATGAAAATAATTAAAATTGAAATTATTTGGAATTTTAATATTATTTATTTTTTCTTTTGCTTTTTCATTTTTGAAATTTAAATTTTTCGAACAATTTACTTCAAAATAATCTTCTAAAGATATATATAATTTATTTTCATTAGTATTAGTCATTATAGAATTTATTTTTTTTCGAGAAAAATAGCATTTTGGTGATTTTTTTGGAAAATAATAATTTGTAATGTTCGTTAAGTCATCTATTGAAAATTTTAATTTTACATAGCAAGAAGCGAGCAATTTTTTATCCAAATAATTCAAACGATTTTTATTAGAATTAAAAAGTTTCTTATGATTTTTATTAGAATTAAAAAGTTTCTTAAAATGTTCGGAAATAATTTGAAGATTCTTATTTATATTGTCACATAATAATTTTTTAAAATTTTCATGTGACAAATTTAGTAAATTGAGATTAATTAATAATTTAGAAAGAATTTGTTTTGATAAAGTTATTGGGGATTCAGTTTGATTAATAATATGATTTAAAAGTGTAATATTTAAAAATTCATGTTTTAAAAATTTTGACTTTAAAAATTCAGGGGTTAAAAAATTATAATTTAAATTTTCAAAAAAAAACTCTTTATTAGTTATTGAATCAAAAGATATTTGTTTATTAATAAATTCTGAACAATAATTATTAATTAATTTTGAAATATTTATATAAAAATTTTCATTGATATATTTATATTTAGATTTAATACAGTAATTTATTATATTAATCAATTTTATTATATCTTGATTTTCAATTTTGTAATTTACAAATTCTTGCAAATAATCAGCACACGAGCTTATAAATTCTATAAAAAATGACATTGAATTAGTTACAATTGAATTAGTTAAATTATCGTTAAAATAATTTATTACTTTAAAGAAATCATTAAATAAAAATTCCCTAATCAATTTATTTATAAAATTATATTCAAGAACAAAAATATTTATATTATTGATTAATTCAGATAAATTTTGGTTTGTTATTTGATTACTTATTATTTCAAATAATTCTTTTTTTTGTTCTAATTTTTTTATTGCAATTTTAATTTTGCCTGTATTTATTGATGATTGTATATCATTTATATTTATACATCTAGTTATTTTTTCAATTTCTTCCAGTTGTGTTTCAACAATTGCAGCATCAGTTTCTTTAAATGAATTTATCAAGTCTTCTTTTTCTTGGTCTATTATAAATGACATTAATTCTAAATACTCGTTTAATTTTTTGTTTTTATCATTATTCATTTTTAATTCTAACAAATTAGAGAAAAAATCAGAATTATATTCAAGAGTGAAAAAATATTTTTTTATTTCATCATTATTTTGATTATTATAAAATATGTTAATTATAATTTGCAAAGGAAATAAATTAATGTATTTTATTGTAGAGTTATAATCCAAATTATTTTGCAAATTTTCTTCATTTTTGGACGATGTTGAAATATTTTGATTTTTAGATTGAATTATAGAATTTTTATTTTTATCAGGTGGTAATTGTTTTTTCGTTTTATGCTTAGAACTTTTGGTAGATGTAGATGTAGATGTAGATGTAGCTGATGTTTTAGATTTAGATGACTGATTATTAATTTGTGTTATTTCTTTAGGTAATACGGATATTTTTTTATTTTTAAATAGTTTTTCTTGATTTTTTGTGAAAAAATTTAAGAAATTATCATTATAAAATTGAACTTCTTGTGTACTTTTAGAGTTAATAAAATTACCAGAAAAACATAAATTAAAATTTTCTTCAACAAGCTCTATTAAATATTTTATTATTTCTTCATTATCATCTATATTTTGGATATTTAAGTTAATAATTTGATGCAAATCGAAATATTCTTTGTTTTCCAAGAAAAAATTTTTGAAAAAAACTTTTCCATTTAAGTTATTTGAATTCAAAATAGAATTGAAATTTTCATGATAACAGAAATTTTTTATTTTTTCAAGACAATCAATTTTTGGTTTGTTAAATAATTTTAATTTAAGTACAATGAGTAATTTTTTAATATTATCATTATTTTCCATATTTCCTTTTAATAAATTATTTGTTAAAATTTCATTGGAAATAATTTGTTGATTGTTTTTGCAAAAAGAATAAAAAAGTTTTTCATCTAGTTCTGGAGAAACAATATAATTGTATATATTAGATAATTCTTCTTCTTTAAAATTAAAATCAATAATAAAATATTTCTTTAAAATTTCTACTATTCCTTCTTTACATGAATTAATTAAAATGGGGAAAATATTATGCAAAAAAGTATCAATATTATTGTTTATTTCATTAGAATTATTTCTTTTAAGAATTTCTTTATATTTAGTTATATTATCTAAAATAATATAGAAATTTTTTCTATTCTCATTAAAAACTTGAACTATAAAATCACAACATTTTTGAAAATTATTTAAAATAAAATTTAAAGATATTTCTGATAAAAAGATATTTTGTTTAAAACCTTTAAATGACATATCTTCAAACAAATAATAAGGATTATGTTCAAAAATATATACAAAATCTTGTTCACTCAAATCTATAAGATTATTAGAATTAAATAATTTATTTCTAAATTCATCATAAATATGTTTAACGAAAAATTCATAATAAAATTTTTTTGATGAACATAAGTTAAGTATTACTTTTATTGGAAAATTCAAAAGAATTTGCGAATTTTCTGATGTAAAAATTTCAAAATTTGCTTCAATTAATTTGTTTAATAAACTATCGAAGTTATTATTTTCAAAAAAGAATTTGCAATTAACTATATTATTAATAATATTAAAAAGTTGTTTTTTTTTATTAAATTGTTGTATATTATTAAAACTATCTAAAAAAGATATATATGGTTTTAGTAAATATTTTTCAAAATCTTGTTTTTGATTAATTTTATTTAAAAAATCTTTTGATAACATATCCTCAAATATATAATATGAATTATTTTGAAAAATAGTTTCAAAACATTCTTCATTAGTTTCAAAACATTCTCCATTAAAATTTATATAGTTTAATGAATTATAAATTTCTTCTAATGAACATAATTTAAGTATTATTTTTATCGGAAATTTCAAAAAATTTTTTTGTATTGTTCATTTGTAAATCTTTTTAATACATCAAAATTTGTTTCTATAATTATGTTTAATAAATTAACAATTTTTGGATATAAATTCTCAAAGTTAATTTGTTTTAAAAAATTTTTACAATCAATCATATTAAATAAAATCTTTTCAAATTTTTCAATAGTAATTTTTTTTGATTCTAATTTATAGATAAAATTTATAGATGAATTTAATATTTTTTTAAAAATTTCGTATTTAAAGCCTTTATTTTGAAGAAAATGTTTAATAGTGTAATTGTTATTATCATTATCAATTATTAAGTTATCGCTTAATATACATTCAAATAAATAATATGGATTATTTTCCAAAATACATTCAAAATCATTTTCATCAAAATCTTCATATTGTGAATTAAATAATTTTTGTATAAACAATTTATTTAAACAAATTTGCTTATAATTGTCGTTTGTTTTATCTTCTTCTATTCTTAT
>CAOVHW010000004.1:10045-100680 GCA_948543815.1 uncultured Eubacteriales bacterium
TTTATCTTCTTCTTTTTTTATTTTATCTTCTTCTTTTTTTATTTTATCTTCTTCTTTTTTTATTTTATCTTCTTCTATTCTTATTTTTTCATTTTCACTTTCAATTTTATCAACTGGTGTTCTTTCTATATTTAATTGTTTAAAATTGTTTATAATTGTTTCTAAATTTTTCTTATGGTTTTCTAAATTTTTTTTAGATTTTTTTAAATCATTTTTACGAATATCTTGCTCTATTTTAAGTTTTTCTATTTCATTTCTCTTACCTTCGTATTTTTTAAATGAGCACAAATAAAATAATGTTTTTATAGGAACTTGCAAACAAAGACAAATATAAATATTTTTTATATTATTTTTTTCATCATTTTCATACATGAATTTTAACAATTCTATAATTCTTTGTTTTTCATCCGTTGAAGCTTTTGTTTCGAAATATTCGAATATTTTCTTAAAATCGTTTTCTTGAAATTCATTATTATTGTTTAAAAAAACAAATATATTTTTAAAATAAGAATTAAATATTTCATTATTTAAATTAAGATAAAAAGATGTAGTAAAAAAAATGTTTTTTAAAGAAATTAATTTTTTTTCAAAATTTGATTCTTCATTTTCTTCTTCTTCATTTTCTTCTTCTTCATTTTCTTCTTCTTCATTTTCTTCTTCTTCATTAATAAACTTTTCAAAATTTTGAATTGAAAATAAATTGATTAATTTTGATGCGTTTTTATCATTTATCTTTAAAAATTTTTTTGATAATATAAATCCTAGCCTTTTATTACTATCAGAAAAGGATTCAGGAAGATTGAATACACTAAAATTTTTTTCCATAATTTTATCAAAAGCAGATAAATTTAGAAAATCAAATGAAAATAATTCATAAAAATCTTTGTGATTAAAAATATCATTCCATTGTTTTTCTGAAAAATTAATTTCTTTATTTTTATCTAAATAATTAATCAAACGCTTTAATTCTTCTAATGGTGTTGTTAATATAGAAATTTTTATTATCGATTTTTTTAAACTTTCGTCATCATTTACAAAATAGTTAAAAATATTTGTTGGCGTTAATTCAATTTCAATTTTTTCTGTTAAGTTAATTACGTGTAAATAATATTCATATAATGATTTTTCTTTACAATAGTCTAAAATAGTTGATAGTAATAAGTTATTCTCTAAAGTTTTATTTGAATTATCAGGAACTATATGCATTTGTTTAATTATGTTTAAAATATCATTATTGTTTAATAATTCATCAGAATGTTTATTAATAAATTCAAGAAAAATTGTAATTAAATCATTTAATTTAATTTGACTTGAATGCTCATCTTTGCATGATTTAAATAAATCTGCAAAATACGAAAAATTATCTTTGATATTTAAATTTTTTATTAAACATTCTTTTATTTCTAATAATGGGTTTTGAGATGTAAAATCGAATATTTTACAAATAAATAATAATTTTTCTAAATTTGACGCATTATAATTTATTGTAGCTAAAATCAATAATTGCTTAAATTTTGTGTTTGGTCTTTCGGTAATTAAAGCGTTTTGTATGAAATTTTTAGAATTGGGTAATTCAGATTCAGATATATCTGCTTCCAAAAATTTAGACAAAAAGTTTTTAAATAGTCGATTTTTATAATCATTTTTAGTTGGGCCCTTTAAAATTATTTTTTTAAATTGATTCCAAGGAAATTTTAGTAAAAAATCAGTTTTTTTTTTGCGTTAATTGCAATTCTTCCTTCATTTGTTGCATTAGGAATATTTAAATTTTTAAATTCATGATCAGGAAATTCCTCAATTCTCATTAATATAAAACTATATGTATTACCATCTTTATCATTTAATCCAAAATCATTAATTTGTTCTTTTGTAAAAAGATAAATATTTTTATCCATCATATTAGTGAAATCTTCAAAACCTTCAGCATCATTAGATTTATCAGGATAAAGTTTTTTTAGTTCTTTCATATCAATCTTATTAATATAATCTTTATATAAATTTTTTGGTGCATATGAAAGTATAATTAATATTTTTTCATAATTTATATCATTTTCAAAAAAAGTTTTAATTTCTTTTTTGATATTTTCAGTTGTATCGTAAGTAAGTTCAATTTCATTAACATAAAATATTTTTATTAAATTATTGCAAGAAAGTTCTTTCAAATTTTTTATGTTTAATAATTGTTGTAAAGAAAATTTTATTTTATGAGTTTCATTTTCTAATTTTTCTTTAATTTTTTCTGATTTAATAAAAAACAAATTGATTATATTATTTAAGGCATTAATGGATAATATACTTGTATCAAATAATGCTATTAATTCCGGTAAATTATTTTCATTAAATATTTCATCAAACCCAATAAATTCTCTAATTTCATTTTCAAATAAATCATTTATGAAATCTGAGAAATTATTACTATGTTCTAAAATATATTTAAACCCATTTAAACATCTTGCAATATTTTCTTCTGAATTGTTTTGGTTTATTAAAATTTCGGGCAAAAGATTTTTTTGTTCTATCGCGTAATTGTTGATTTTAAAAACATCCAAATAAATATTGTTAAGGTTTCCCGCAGAACTTTCATTTAGTTTTTTTATAAATTCTATTTTTAATTCGTTTTTATTTTTAAAATCTTTATTAATGTTTACAATTATTAATTGTTCGATAGTAAATTTATCTAAATTTTTTTCAAAAAAAGTTAGATATTTATCAAATTTTTTTTCTTCGATTAATTTTGTTTTTAAAGCTGTTATATTAATTTCTTTAATGAAGTCATTGCTTAAATCGAAATATGAATTTATTAAAGCTATTAAAATTTCCATTGAAATTTTTTGTGCTATATTAGGGCCTAATGAAGAAATTTGAGATTGAGTAAGTAAGAATTCATTTTTGCTGTCCATTAATTTTTCTTGCAAAATTTTTAAACAATATTCTTCTTTTATCTCATTTAATCTGATTTTTTTAAAATTGTTGTCGTCAATTAAATCAAATTTTGTATGCAATAAGTTTTCAATTAAATTATTTGTTAAAAAACTGAAATCTAAAATTTTTATTTGCTTATGTGTAAAATGTGGAATTAAATTAATAATTATTTTTTCAAATCCTTCAAAATTAGAATTTAACATAAAACATGCTTGTAAATTTGCTATAGCCATAGGATTTATATAGGATGCAAATGAATAGCTATTTTTTATTTGTGCAGTTCCATTATAGTTTGTTAATAATGTAAAATGATCTCCTTCATCCATATCTTTAATATTTTGTATTGTTAATTCTTCAAACTTTGACATAGGAATAAAAGCTAATTTATGAACATCTTTTTTTATCCAATCAAAATGTGCATTAAACAAATTAAGTAATGCTTGTTGGGAAAGATCAGGATAAGAATTAGCCTCTAACTGATTAAATTGGTCTTCATTTTTAAAAGTTTTATTGTTTTCAAGTGCATTATTAATGTTTTCTAAGTTTGCATTTCTTGGTATATATTTATCGTCAAATGTTAAACATTCACATAGAAAATCTAATGATATACCTACGCCATAATTTGTAGGAACTTTGTAAGCGTTATTTATTTTTTGAGCTCCAAAAATTTCTGTTCTACTATCTTCTGTATCAGTTAAATCTGTATCTGTTAATTTCTGAGTTATGTTACACTCAATTTTTTCTAACGTTTCTATAATTTCATTAATGCTAAGATTTGAATTGGATCCAATGTAATCAGTAAGATAATCTAGTAAACATTTTTTTATCACAGATGTTAAAGGTAAGTAAAAAAATAAATTTTTTCCTATAAAACCGTCTCCAAATGTTCTATCTTTTTTATCAAAATAATTAATAATAATTTGTGTTTCATGATCAATTTCTATAAATGAATTAAAAATACTTTCTATTAAATCAATTATTTGCTTTACGAATTCTGCACTTAATTCAATGTTTGTACTTTGATAAATTGAATTTATAAGAAAAATATATATTTGTTTATAATTTCCTGGAGAATCTAATGAAATATTAAGCAAATCGCTGTGATTATTTTTTATATCTTCCTTTAAGTTTAAAAAATTTCGAAGCATTGTCGTTCTTATATTTATTGGTGAATTTAAATTCATTAAAGCAATTGTATGCATAGTAGATTGTAGTATATAACTGCCATGCCAAAGTGTTTTTGCATCATTTATGCTTGGATTGAATTTTGCTTTAAATCTATTATTTATTATATCTGCTTCTGTGTTGCCAGTAGTATTAGGATGATTAATCCAAGTTTTAAGTGTTACAGAACCGTCTATATGAGCAGAACGAGTTATTGGATTACGACAATTCAAATTTATACCAGTGTCACGAATAAATAGTGATACGAGATCTGAGTTTGGATCTATTATTATTTGCCAATCGTCGTAATCTTTATAACCAACTGAATTAAGAGCCAAAGTTTTATTTTTAGATGAAATTTTTTCAATAGCAGAAAAAACATTACGTTCAGGCATAATAATGTTTTCTACGGGTACATCTTTGGATATACCTTGGGATTTAACTTGATAATATTTGTTAAAAATATCACTAATATCTTTCATTACATTTATAATTTTTATTTCATCTTCAGAGAAATTATTTTTACTGCTTTCAAAATAACGTATATATGTATTAAATAAGTCTATATAACTTATGTTAGGAGCATCTTTTCTATGACAGCCAACATTAATTGCAGTTCTTGATTGACAAGTATTTACTTGAGACATACAAATAATTTTATCATTAGATTGAGAAAGAATTTTTAATTGAACTATTGGGATAATAAATAAAGTCCCAACGTCTCCATTTTTTTGTTTCATCATTATATTTGTACAAAATGTTTTTGGATTTAAACTGTTTAAATTTATTCTTTCACTCATACTATCACTTCCAAATTGTGAGTTTATAATTTCTTATTATTAGATTATCATAAAAATATAAAAAATACAAGTATAATTTTATTTCACTTTAAATGATATTGATATAATTACTATAATGATATAATAAAAAAAGGTGAATAAAAGTGAATAAATTTGAACGCGTTAAAAAATTTATGCAGCAAAAAAATATTAACCAAATAATTATAACTGATCCGTTTGATATTTTTTATCTTACGGAACAATTAATTGATCCAGGTGAAAGATTTTTCGGTATGTATTTAAATTGTAATGGCACAAAAAAAATTTTAGTGAATGAATTGTTTAAGTTAAAAGATATTGATGATATTGAAATTTTTTATTATACCGATTCTGATGACCCAATAAAAATTTTAGCGAGTATGTTAAAAAATGAATCACTGTTAGTTGATAAAAATTTTCCTGCAAGATTTTTATTGCCACTTATGAATTTTTGTGATGTCAAATATTTTGTTAGCGATGTCTTGGAATATGTACGTTTAATAAAAGATACGGACGAGATAAATTTAATGCGGCGTTCTTCATATTTGAGTGATCACGCAATGAATTTACTTGTTGCAAATATTTATGAAGGGCAAAGCGAATTAGAATTGGTAGAAATTTTAAAAGATATAAAGAAAAAATTAGAGCTTGATGCATTTTCATTTGAACCGATAATTGCATTTGGCGGGAATGCGGTAGAGCCTCATCATATTCCAAATAAAACAAAATTAAAGCCAGGGGATTGTATCGTAATTGATATCGGTTTTGTAAAAGACAATTATTGTTCAGATATGACGCGGACATTTTTTTATAGATATGCAACGGATTTTGATAAAAAAATTTATGATATTGTATTGCAAGCAAATTTGGCGGCAATAAATAAAGTTAAGCCGGGCGTAAAATTTTGTGATATAGATTTAGCTGCAAGAAATTTTATAAAAGATAATGGATATGAAAAAAATTTTATCCATACAACTGGACATTCAATTGGATTACAATGTCATGAATTTGGGACAGTCAGTTTTCGTAATCATGACACAATAAAACCGGGTATGATTTTTTCAATCGAACCCGGAATATATTTGAAAAATAAAATTGGCGTACGTATAGAAGATTTGATTTTGGTAACTGATAATGGCTACGAAATTTTAAATAATTATCCGAAAAAATTACGAATAATATAAAAAAAACGGTGAAACTATCAAGGTTCACCGTTTTCTTTTTGTGTTTTTGATTTTGTTTCTGAATCGCCAAGTTGTGGAATTTCTTCCTCATTACTAAAATTTTTATTTTCCGTTTTATTGAAAAGAGAAGAACGCTCATTTGAATTTTCAGTTGACATTTCATGTTCAGAGTTTTTTACTGAACTTTTTTCTGATTTATTATTTATTATTTTAATTGCAGACGGAGTAATCGAAGCTACAGCAGCAGCGAAGAAAGTTGAAAGCAAAGAAATTCCAAGAATTTGTCCTATAATAGGGAGCGCAAAAGTTAGTATTGTAATTACAATTGCAGTTATTGCAAATACAATTCCTAAAGCTAAAGTAATAAATGGCCAAATAATTTTATTATTTAATTTTTGGTTTTTAAATTTTTGTTTATAATTTATATTTTTTTCATTTGGATCATCTGGATTTTTTACAATTTTTTGCTCAGCTTCTTTTTCGGCCATACGTTCGGCTTCTTCTTTAGTTTTGCGTTCAGCTTCTTCTCTAGCTTTGCGTTCGGCTTCTTCTCTAGTTTTGCGTTCAGCTTCTTCTCTAGCTTTGCGTTCGGCTTCTTCTTTAGTTTTGCGCTCAGCTTCTTCTTTAGCTTTGCGTTCGGCTTCTTCTTTGGTTTTGCGCTCAGCTTCTTCTTTAGCTTTGCGTTCGGCTTCTTCTTTAGTTTTGCGCTCAGCTTCTTCTTTAGCTTTTTCTTCGATTAATTTTTTATTTTTAAATTCCTGTGATTTTGAACGCGTTAACTTTTTTGTTTTTGGGATAATTTCGTCAAATAATAGTTTATCTTGAATTTTATATATTTTATTTTTTAATTCATTAATTCTTTCAGATTTTTGACTCGCGTTTTTAATTGTTTCCGATATTTCGTAAAGAATGTTTAATGAGATATAATTCCTATTTTGTAATATAGCTTCATAATTATCATCAAGATAACTATTTGCAATATTAATATATTTATCAATATCATTTTCTTCTAATTTTATATTATCACAATAAATCAATAAGAGTATTTTTTCATTATAATTATTATTGCTTAAATCGTAATTATTATCATTTGACATAAACATTTTTTCAATATGCAAGTTTTTATAATATTCATCATCAAAAGTTATAGTTATCTTATTAAATATATAAGAAGACAATTCTTTGAAATCTTTATTATTAATTATATTATTTAACTGAATTTTGGTTAGAAAGAAATCTTCTTTCTTTCCTTCTCGTTGTTCTTCTTCCTCTTCTTCTCGTTGTTCTTCTTCCTCTTTTTCTTGTTGTTCCTTTTGTTGTTCACAAAACGCGTTAGCAATAATAATTGCATTTTCTATAGTTGCAATTGAAAAATTATTTGTATTAAATACTGTCATTAATTTAGAAATGCTATTTTCATCTAAAAATTCAAGGATTTCTTTATTGACTAAATGTGCTTCTTGTTTTTTATCGTACTCAACTAATTTTATATTGTTAAGATTCAAGAATTCAAATATATTTTTAGAAAAATTTTCGTATGTTAAATTATCACTAGAGTTGTCACTTAACGAATTTTTTTTACACGTATAATGAAAAGCATAAAATAAAAAATTAATGATTTGATCTTGATATAATTCCTTTAAAATAAAATCAGAACTTTTGCGTTGAATATCTTCATTTTTATTAATAACAAATAAAGCAATTAAATCGCTTAATGTTTTTATATTTTTTAAATTTGAGTGTTCCTCGGCAAATATTAAAAAATCATTATTAAAAAATTGTCCGAAAAACTGCCTACAATCTTCATTCTTACAATATTTAATGAAATTATTAAAACTTAATTCTGATAATTGAAATAAAATTTGTTTAAAAAGAATTTTTCTATTATCTGCATAACAAGAATTTTCAAAAAAATCAGAACCAAATAAACTATCAGAAAAATATATTTCTTTATTGTAATATTCAATATGTTCTAGTATATATTTTAAACAAAATCTTGATATAAAACAAATTGTGCTAAGTTCAACATTAAAGTAGAGTTCCGAATCCGAATCCACAATTTTTTTAAAAATTTCTTCCCAAATGATTTCAAAAAGAGGATCATGACCTTGTCGAAAGTTATAAAAATCGATATAATTTAATTTTTTAAATTCAGCTGCATATTGATAATTTTCGCCTAGAAATATTATTTCGTTTAAATCATTTTTGAAATTTGGATTTTTTTCAAAAAATAAATGCAAATTTTTATAAATAGAATCATATGTTCTGCATATAATTTTTATATTGCCATCATTGCCATCTTCAGTATAAGTTTCAAAATAAGTAATTATACCGATATTCTTTATTAAATCTTTAGTGAATTCTTCTTCATCAAATGAAAATATGTCATTAATAATGTTAATAACGTTGTAAAATCCTATATTATAGGATTTATTATCAGGTTCATCATAGAGTTTATTAATTATATTATAAAAATTATTTATAATATCTTGGGTTAAATTTTTAAGTGGATTAAGTATACTTTTAGAAATAAAAGATTTACGATCTTTTTTTAGACGAATACTTTTGGTAATTTTATTTTTTATTTCAAATATTGTTGTTGAAATTTTTTCTCTAATATTTTGTTCCATTTTTTTAGTTAGTATTTTGGAAAATGGCAAATAAATTTTATTCTCAATCGTACTTTCATTAATATCATTAGGGAAATAAATTTCTTCTAATTGTTCATTCAAATCTTTATAAACATCCGTAAAACAATTATATGAATAAAATTCAGTTAAAAAACATATCATCAAAGTTTGAAGATTAGATGAAAATTTATCTATATTTTCCTCCTTAAACTGGTTATTTGCAAAAGATAAAATTGCAGAATTAATATTTTCAATTAAACTAATATAATAATTTTTGTTTTTCATATAAAAGTTTATGTTAGTTAAATCAATTTTTTCAGAATTTAAACGAATATTTTCTTCAATCATATCAAATAAAGAAATAAATTTTTGTTCTTTATGTAAATAAAATTCGCCAAAAATATATGCCAACTCCTCGTTTGATATTGAATCGAAATATTTCTTTTTAATTTTTTTAATATCATCGATATTCAAACGATTAATACGAAAGTGGTCATATAATAAAAGTTTTTTTTCGTAATCCTGAAAATTGGAGATGCCAATAAAATTATCTAAAAATTTATATAAAAAATCGAACAAAACATTTTCGTGAATATTAAAAATATCTTTTTCATTGTTATAAAATTCTTGAAAAAAAAATCCCAAATTAGCAAATAATTCTTTTGGAGCAGAAACTAATTTTTCTTCTATAAAGTAATTTATTTTTTTAATAAATAAATTCATATTTTTTGAATAAAATTTAATAATACCTTTAAGGAGATTACTACCACTCTCAAAATCAATTGCCCAAAGTATTCTTAAAGGTAATTGACAAAAATAATTTATTTTTTCATCCAAATCTGTAATATCATTGAAAAAAAGGCTTGGTTTTAAATTACACGGCAAATCCATACAATTTAATTTATTTGATAGATCATTATTTGTAAAGATTATATTTCCATTATCATTTTTTTTGAAAAGATCAGTAAAAGAAATAATAGAAATTATATTTTCTTTTATTATTTCTTGTATATCATTAGAATTCATCTTATTTTGATAGATGAACAACAAATCATTTATATATACTTTATTTATAAATTCATATTTTAAAAGCAAAAATTTTTTGGTAATAAATGTTTTATGCATATATTGATTATTATGTTTATTCCAATCAAAATAGTCATTAAGAATATTTTTGAATTTATCATTTTTAATTTTTGTTAATTCTGACAAAAGAATTTCTAACGGTTGCAAATTTAACATAAATAAATTTTTGTTTTTCAATATATAAAATACTTGTTCTTCGTTAAAATTACATAATTTATTTTTTTCGTGAATTATTTGCAAAAAATTAAAACTTAAATTTTCTGTATTTAAATAATATAAAAAATGCCAATTGGATTTAAGCGCATGTTTAAAGAATTTACTTGTTTCATTATTGAAATTTGGCCATTGAAATTTATTTATAGAGATTATTTTTAACATATTATTTGGGCAATAAAAATTATTCGAATAAATATAATTTATCATTTTAACAAAATTTTCTTTATCTAATTCTTGCCTATTTTTATCGGTAATATAAATATTGAAGTCAGTATTACTATCAAATAAATTTGTTAATATATTTATTATATTTTTATTTTTATTTTTGTTTTCATTTAAATATTCTATTACATTCCAAAAATTATTGTAGAAAAAATTTTTAAATATTTCCTCGGTTTCTGAATTGTTTTGGTTTTCATCATTAATAATCAATGCAAATAAAGTTTGATTTTTTTGGGGATTATAAAAGTTTTTTTGAAAAGATTTTTCCATTAATATACTATTTATTAAATTAAAAGGTAATAAATTAACACAATTTATTGTGTAATTTAAATCATACCCTTCTTTTAATTCCAAATTGAATTTGGTATTTTTTTTAATTTCCAAGCTTTTTATTTGTTCAAGGTATTTTTTGAGATGTTCATTTTTTAAAATTACTTTGTTAGTTTCGTCAAATTCACAGCTTGCAAAAAGACGGTTTATACAAATTTGTGTACATTTTTCAAAACTATAAGCTTCAGAAAGTTGCAATATATTAAGATCATTTTCGTGTTTAGAAATAATATTAATAAAAAAAATTTTTCCATCGTATTCATTTTTTATAAATGATTTAAATTTAAAAGGTGAATTGCAAAAATCACGAATTTGCCATATATCATTTTTCGAAAATTTATCTAAAAAAAGTCCTAAATAAAGTAATACTAATTTTTGTTGAATGTAATTATCATTTGAGGGTGAAGCTTCAAAAATATCATAAAAATAGTTTAATTCTTCTATTTTATCATTATTTAAAGAGCAAAAATGATAAAATTCTTCGATTGATAATAATTGCAATAAATCATTTTTACGCTTAAAGTTTATCAATTCATCTGTGTTGAATTTTGCTTCTGAGATTTTTTTAAAATTTTCATTTGATAATTTTTCAATATTTAATTTTATGAAATCATAAAATTGTCCCTGAATTGCATTATTGGAAATATATTCTTTAGGCAAGTTATGTATAAAATTGTAAAATGATTCAATAAAATAATTAAATTCGCTTTTTTCATAATTGTTTGCTACTGAAATTTTATCAAGATCTTTTATATATATAAGGAACAATTCACAAATATTATCGTTTATTTTAGAATTAAATATGAATTTTAATAAAATAAATGGTTCAATATTAAGTTTATCAATATCTTTTCTTATTTCTTGAATATTACTGTTTTGATTGAGAGCAATTAATTTTTCACAAAACGCAATTTTAAGGTTAGCGTAAGTATTTGCTCCCGTCGGAATATATTTAATTATTTGATGTAAATGATTATATTCTAATTGATCAACCTTTTTATCCTTTAAAATAGTCCATAATTGATTTTCTGAAAATTGAATATCAGTAGATAATTGGTCTATTATGTTTTTTAATTTTTCTAATTCTATTGTTTTTATATCGATAATGTTAATTATTGTTTTTATACTTTCGGAATAATTGGAGAAATATTTTAATATTTCGTTATAGCTACAATTGATTTCAATAGCTCTTATTATTTCAAATATTATATAATTAATATCAAAATCGAATGTTTTATTTTGGTTGAAATAATTCATGAGATTAAATAAAAGTTCTTTTATTTTTAATATGTTTTTATTTTTTTTATCGTCAATATTATTATCATTGTTGTTTTTTATTTTTTTGAATTTATTCAAAGATTCGCTTTTGTTGCTTTCATCTGACAATTCATTTTTTAATTTTTTAATTATAGTTTCGAAAAATTCAAGTAAAATTTTGTGTTTTGAGTCTGATTCTTCTGTTTTTGATAATAAATCAAAAAAAACATCAAAATTTTTAGCAAGACACTCAAATAAATAATTTTTCATTTTTTCATTTATAAAAACTATTTCTTGCCTATTAAATAATTCACAAATAAATTTATTATTTTCATTTTCTTTTTTAGGATCTTTTTGAATAACTAAATCAAATATAGTATCTAATGTATTTTTTTCTTGAAATTTATCTGCATTTACATATATATATATCAATAATTTATAAAAAGTTTGATTGAATAAAGATAAAGAATTTATGAACTTTTTAATTTCATCTTTATTTAAATCAAATTGTTTTAATTCTAATAATTTAGGAGCAATTAAATTAATGTTTTTTGAAAATGTCGGGTTTTTAAAAAAAATATTCTCTAAATTTATTTTAGCTAATTGTATAAAAGGTAATTCACATAATGCGCCCGTAAAGCTTTGAAGTTTTAATTTATAATTTGAAAATATATCTTCTCGTTTTGTATTATTTGGAATATTTAATTTTTGAAATATATCGTTTAAATATTTTTGTTCAGAATTTTGTTCTTTAATTAACTGGGAATATATAGAATTTACTTGCGCTAATAAATCAAGTGCTGTATTTCTATTCCAATTATTATCTAATTCTGCAAATTTATTTTTTAAATCATTTAACTTAAGTATTAAACCTTCGTTATATTCAATTTTATATGTCGAAGTTTTATATAAATTTACAAAAGTATTTTTTAAGTTCATTAATTTTCGTTTGCTTTCTTCTTCAATTGGTTCATTTGAAAATTCTTCTGCTTTGGGTAAATTTTCTTTTTCCTTCAATGCTTTTTTTAAATAAACATTTTTTTCTAAAATTATTTCCAAACGTTTCAATACAAAAGGATGTGTTATATTTTTATCATTATTTAAAATATCAATATCTACAATTTGTTTTTCGCTAAAATACGTAATATTTTTTTCAAGGACATTTATAAAATTTTCTTTTAAATCAGGTTTACTTTCAAAAATAAATTCTTTCATTTTTTTTATGTCTATGACATTTATACAGTTTTCATAATTAAGATCACTTAACAAAATAAATAAAACAATTTCTACGTAATTACTATAATCTATAGCGTTGTTTGTAAAAATATTTTTCAAATGGTCTGAATTTATTTCTTTTTTATTAATATCAAGCAATTTTTTCAAATTGTTTAAATTTAATTGATTTAAATCTTTTATACAACATAATTGACTAAATGAGAATATAATATTTTCATCTAAAAAATGTTCAATTATTTCGTTTAAAGTTTTTATTGATAAAAGCGAAAAATCTAATGCTTGAATTAATTCAGATAAAATTTTTTTATCTTTAAAAATGCCATATTCATCTTTATAATTTTTAACATTTTCACCTTGTGCAAAAAAATTATTAATAAAATACTCAAAAGAAATATGATTTTCAAATATATATTTCCAAGCGTTTTTATAAACTTCAGAATCAAATTCATTTGTTGAAATATTTTTTTCTTGTATAGTATAATTGTTAATTTTAAAAACAGCATTATATAAAGGGGCTTGCAAATTTTTAAGATAATTCTCTAAAGATAAAAACTCTTCAGATTTTTTTTGAGTTTCAAAATTATTATCAGGAAAAGTTTCTTTAAGATTTATTTTTGATAATTGTTCATCAGAAATATTTTTATAGTTTTTTATTATAAATTTGTAATATGTAGAAAAATTATTTTCAGCATACATTTCTTTTTTAAAATTAATAATATCAATTTGAGAAATGAATTCCGGAGAAAAAGTTATACTTTTTGACATCAATTTTATTATTATTTTTGAATCTAATTTTTTGGCAATATTAGCATTTAATTGTAAAATTTGATCTTGACTTATTAATAAATTTTCGTTTTCATCAAATAACCTTTCTGTTAAAATTTTTAAGCAAAGTGCTTCATCTATATTTGTTAAATTGATTTTTTGTAAATTTTCAACTGAAATCAAATTAAGTTTTTCAAATAATAGATTGTCTAACATTTCTTTAGTGTGTTTCGAATTTTCGTTATAATCGAAAGAACCAAAATTAATCGCATTTATTTGTTCTTCATTAAAATAAAGAACGAGATTACTAATTTTTATGGCAAATTCTTCGCTATTTTCAGCAGTTAATTGCAAAGTAGTTATTGCATTAGGTTTAATGCAAGTAGCAAACAAATAAATTACATTTACTTTTAATTGATCATTGCATTTATTTAAAATTACAAGTTGTTGATCTTCGCTCATATTTTTAAAATCGTTTTTAGTTAATTTATCAAATAAAGATATAGGTATATGAATTAATTTATTAAAATCTTTTCTTATCCAGTCAAAATATAAAGAAAACAAAATATTTAATAATTCTTCTGCAACTGTTTTTCTCTCAGGATCTAATACATTTTCTGAAAAAGTTGCTAAATCATTAACGCTAATAAGTTTATTAAAATCATTTTCGTCTTTAAACTTTTTATTATTTTTGAGGCACTCTAAAAGCTTTTTTTTATCGATGTTTCCATTATTATCTCGAATATCTTCTGCTTTTATAATACTAAACTCAAAGCATTTGCATAAATCTTGAATGGTTATATTTGTACTATAGTTAATTGGAATTTGATATACATTTCCATCTTCATATTCTCCAAATTTTCTTGAATGTTCAGAAACTTCTTGCATTTCGCATTCATTTAAGTTCGATGGTGTTAATTTTTCTCCAAGCTCGCATTCCAATTTTTTTATTATTTCTATAATTTCATTAAAAGTTAAATTATTATTTGGTATATAATTTTTTGGTAATTTAGGTTTTATATATTCTTTTAATACAAGTGATAAAGGTGCATAAAGGAAATTGTTTTTTCCGATAAACATATCATTAAATGTTCTGCCGTCATCATCAAAAACGAAAAAAAGTAATTGTGTTTCATGATCTGCACTTCTAAATTGAGAATAAAAATTATTTGCTAAAGTAATTAATGGTTGTTTATGTTTGTGATCTATAATTTCTACACCATCATAAATTGAATCAATACAAAAATCATATATTAAATCACTATAATTTGCTCTTGTTAAATTAGTAATTTCAAATAAACCGCCTTTTTTATTTTTAATATCTTCTTTAAGAAAGGCAAAGTTTTCTAATATTTTACGACGTCTAAATTGTGTTGAATTAGGTGAATTAAGTTCTCTTTCAATAATTGCAAACATAATTGTTTCTAGTAAGAAACTGCCTGTCCAAAAATCTTTATAAAGTTTTTTTTTCTTTTCTGGATCTTTTACAACGGGTTCGCTTGTTGGTAAATTAAAATTATGAATATGCTGATTGAGCATTTCAGCAACAATTTCATTTATTTTTATAGCATCTGTTGGCGTATTGCTAATTAAAGTGTTGAAGTTGGATTTATTTTTGCATTCCAAAGAAACTGTAACTCTGCCACGTGTGAATGAAAGATCTATACCTTTACAAAATTGTGATATTGCATTTGCGTTTTCAGCTGTTGAGGCACCAACTGGATCATTATCTCCAGGACCAACCCCATTAAATGCTAATATTCTGTTTTTTGAAATTTTAAAAATGTTTTCGAATGGAGAAGAGTAAGGCATTATCCAATACATAGCACAATTATCATATTCAATTCCTGTATCAATATTCCAGATATTTACAACACACTTAAGTACATTAATGATTGTTTTTACTGAAATGTTTTTTCCTGTAGAGATTTTGCCTATATTTTTTTCTAATTGTTCGGTAGCGTTATTAGTTTGAAGAAAATTTATATAAGTATTTAATTCATCTATATATTTTCTATTTGGTGCGCTATCTCCAAATTGTGCTCCCATATAACCTGTTCTTGTTTGGCATGTATTTACTTTGGATACCCAAAAATTATTAAAAATATTTTCTAACTGAACAATTGGCATACAAAATAAAACGCCTGGTGTATCATCCTTTGGTTTTATTACACAATTTGTAAAAAATGCTTTGCTAGGCGTAGGCCCGATTTTAAAATTCGTCATTTCATTCATACTATCACTTCCGAATTAGAAATTTATAAATCTCATATTATTATCTTACTACAAAAAGAGAGCAAAAACAATATTGAATATTATGTTTAAATTTGATTTTGCAATTTATTTATCACGGACTCGTAAACATAAAAACTTCCGATGATGAAATTAATCGAATCGTTTTTATTTTGAGTGATAGAGTTGATGGCATCATCTAATTTTTTTATACATACGAGTTGATTTTCAGATTTATATTTTTGTGCGGCAAAAAATAATTTTTGAGCCGGCGTATAAATCTTTTCGTCATTGCCATTAGTTAATATAAAAGTTGCGGATTTATCTGAAAGCAAAATTTTTAGCATTGCTTCATAGTTTTTTCGGCGCAAAATCGAAATTACATATTGCCGCTTAAAATTTTTATAATACATATCGATATTGGTGAGTAAATTTTTAATTGCGGCAGGATTATGTGCACCATCGAATATAATCAGCGGATTTTTATGCAAAATTTCCATACGGCCTTTGTGAATAACATTTGCGAGGGCATTTTTAATATTTGTTTCAGAAATTCGGAAACCAAATTGATTTAATATTTTTGTACACTCAAGACAAAGACACGCATTTTTAATTTGATTTTTACCTTTAAGATTTAGTGCAATTTTTTTCATATCACTGTAATCAAAGTATTGAAAATTTTCGTCGAAGCTGTAGTTTTTGATTTGATTTTCAGTTATCAAATGTAAAGTATTATTTTCAACTGTACATTTATTTTTAATAGCATTATTAATTTCCATTGACTGTGAAAAAAATACGGTATGTGAATTTTTTTTAATTATACCAGCTTTTTGTACCGCAATTTCTTCGAGCGTTTCACCTAAAATATTGGTGTGGTCATATGATATAGAGGTTATTATTGAAACCAACGGTTGACTAATAATATTTGTACAGTCATATAATCCGCCCAAACCTGTTTCTAGTATCGCAATGTCAACATTATTTCGATAGAAATATAACAAAGCAATGATGGTTTCGATTTCGAACAAAGTTACATTTTTGTGATAAGCAATAATTTTTGGTTGTAGTTCTTCGATTAAATTTGAAAAATCCAAATCGGAAATGTCAACGTTGTTAATACTTATGCGTTCGTTATATTTTATTAAATGTGGCGACATAAATTTTCCAACTTTATAGCCTTGATTGATTAAAATTTTACTAAGAATTTCACAGCAACTTCCTTTTCCATTTGTACCGGCTACGTGCAAAAATTTCATTTGTTTTTCAAAATTTCCATACTCATTGCAAAAATATTTCATAGTGTCAAGCGATGGATACTTAGTTATGTTAGTGAAATCGGCAAAATATTTTTTTATGTCTATCATAAAATTTCACCTCAAATTAATTATAAAAAATGACGGATAGTTTCCGCCATTTTTTTATTTTCCAAGATAACTCCATGGATTTGTATGCTTTCCATTTTTTCTAACTTCAAAGTGACAATGTGGCCCCGTTGAATATCCAGTGCTTCCTGCAAACGCAATTAAGTCGCCACGTTTTACAGTTTGTCCAACTTTTACATTAAGTCGTGAGTTATGCGCGTAAAGTGTACTTAATCCATTGCCGTGATCTATTATTACTGTGTAGCCATAACCGTTTATCGTTCCTGCATTTATAACAATGCCGCTTTCGGCTGCATAAATTTTTGTGCCGGTAGGCGCCGGAATATCTAAGCCGGTATGAAATTCACCGCGGCCACTTATCGGACTCGTACGCCGTCCGTATCCGGAACTTATTGTCGTTCGACCGGGAACAGGCCATTCTAATTTTCCGCCGCTATAATTAAATTTCGTTTTATTATTTGCTTGAGCTTGTTGAATAAGTTTTTCAATATTATTACTGGATGCCTCAAGGTCTTTAAGTTGCTGCTGGTATTTTTCTAAATCTGAATTCATTTTTACCATTAAATTTTCTTTTTCTTGAACTTTTGTCTCTAATTCTTTCTTATGTTTTTTTTCTTGCTCAATAAGATTTGTAATTTCAGTTTGTTCAACTTTTATGTCCTCAATTTTTTTCGCTATTAATTCTTCAGTTTCTTTGAGCTTTGTTAGCAATTCTGAATCATATTTAATTATGTAATTGATATAATCGGTACGCTTTAAAAAATCGTGAAAACTATGCGCCTTAAACATTATATGAATGTATGCCATCTTTCCATTTTCATATATAAATCGAACGCGCTTTTTATATGATTCATATTGTTTTTCCTTTTTTTCTTTCGCATTTGTAAGTTCAGTTTCACTCTCAGAAAGTTTTTTTTTCGATTCCTCAAGTTTATTTGAAGTATTAATCAAAGATGACGAAGCCTTTATTAATTCTGAATCAAGATTATTTATTTCTTCCTGCATTGTTTTTTTCTGATTTTTAGTTTGATTTATTAATTTATTAGTTTGATCGGAACTTTTTTTTATACTGTTAGCTTCTTGTTGGAGTTGCGATAATGTTTTCCCATAGCAATTTATATTTACAAATGAAAAAACAAAAACCAGTAACAGTAAAATTTTTTTCATAGTATGTACGCCACCTAAACATCAAGATATTTTCGGACAGATGTAAAACTTCCAATTATACCGATTGAAACGCCGAGTAATATTGCTAGCGGTAAAAGTTCGGAGAATATGGCAAAACTTGATTTGAAATCAAAAAAATTTTTAATAGCGGGAAAACGATTATAAATGACGGAAACAAGTTTACTATAACCCGGCCACGAAATTATTAGCGGGAAAAATGAGCCGATAAATCCAATTATTATTCCTTCGATAATAAATGGCCATCGGATAAACCAATTTGTTGCGCCAATATATTTCATAATGCTTATTTCATCTTTACGCGCATTAACCGCTAACTTAATCGTATTCATAATAATTATGATAGAGATAATGCCAAGTGAAATAATTATTATTGCGCTTATGATACGAATTATTTTGCTGATAGAAATTAAAACATCAGTTTCATCTTTTGCGTGCTTTACATTTGCAACTCCATCGTCTTTCATTTCTTCCAAAATTTTTATTGTCGCACCGTAAAATCTATTATCTTTTAATGTGATATCAAAAGAGCAGGGCAATGGATTATCATCTTGCAAGCCATTTAAAATTTCTGATGAATCTTCCAACGTAAGTGATAATTCAGTGAGGGCTTCACTTGATGAAATAAATTTAACTTCATTTACATATGGAACAGATAAAATTTTTTCATATAGTGCATTAATTTTATCGGCGGGTAAATTATCGGTAACGATTACTGATAAGCCAATCGATTCATTTAATTGTTCAAGTGCGTAATTTATATTTTGTGCGATACAAAATGAGATAGTAAGAATAAAAATACAAGATGCAACAGTAATTGCAGATGCAAATGCCATTAATTTATTTTTTATTAAACTATCGCATGCTTCCTCAAAATAAAATTTAAAACTGCGCATTTTCATGGTCATAACCACCTTCTTTGATATCGCTTATAAGTTGTCCATTATCTAAAGTTATTACGCGTTTCTTCATATTATCTACTAAATCTTTTGCATGTGTCGCTACTAAAACTGTCGTTCCTTTTGAATTTATTTCTTCCAGCAGTGTCATAATTTCAAGTGCATTATCGGGGTCAAGATTACCAGTTGGTTCATCTGCTAATAAAACCGGTGGCTGATTTACAATTGCACGAGCTAAAGCGGTGCGTTGTTTCTCACCGCCAGATAATTGATTTGGATAAGCTTTATATTTTTTTTCGAGGCCCACCATTGATAATACGGCTGGGACACAACGTCTAATTTCTTTTGTAGGAGCCTGAACAATTTTCATAGCGAATGCAACATTTTCATAAACAGTTTTATTTGGGAGTAATCGGAAGTCTTGGAAGACGACACCAATATTTCGACGATAGAAAGGTAATAATTTAGGATGGATAAGAGAAATATTTTGACGGCTAACGATAATTTCGCCATCAGATAGTTCAACTTCTTTTAGGAGTAAGCGAATAAAAGTTGATTTACCGGAGCCACTTGAACCGACAATGAAAACAAATTCACCACGTTGGATAGATAAAGTAATATGATAAATACCTTTAGCTTGGTTATCATAAATTTTAGTAGCGTTATTGAAATATATCAAGAGGATTCGCTCCTTTTATACGTAATAAAAAATATTTTATAATATTTTGCGGATATATTCAATAAAAAATTAGTCGATAAATAGGAGAGGGAATATGGAGTTAGTTAGATATAATGTGATAACTGAAAAGAATCCACGAGAAATTATTTTACTGAGGGGATTAGGATGTAAGTGGAAGCGATGTAAATTTTGTGACTATCATTTGGATTTTTCGACAGACGCACAAAAAAATTTTCTGCTCAACAAAAAAGTTATAGATAAAGTTAGTGGCGTATTTAAAAATCTTGAAGTTATTAACTCGGGAAGTTTTTGTGAGTTAGATATGGAAACTTTAAAATTTATAAAAGTAAAATGCTTACAAAAAAATATCCAACGAGTTTGTTTTGAAACTCATTGGATGTATCGCGAAAAAATTTCAAGTGCGAAAAAATTTTTTGCACCGATTAATTTAAATTTTAAAATTGGCGTTGAAACTTTTGATACATATATGCGTGAAGAAATTTTACAAAAAGGTTTTGGGAATATTTTACCGAATGAAATTGCTCAATTTTGTCAGCAAGTTTGTTTACTTTTTGGAATACGTGGACAAACTTTAGAGTTAATGCAAAATGATATTGATGTCGCTCTGAAATATTTTGATCGTGTTTGTATTAATATTATGAATAAAAATTCGACAAAAATTATTCCTGACAAACATGTTATAAATTTATTTCGTGAAAATATTTTCCCACTTTATAAAAATAATTCACGCGTTGAAATTTTATTTAGTAATAATGATTTTGGTGTTGGTTATAGTTAAACCGCTTTAAAAACATAAATTTTTTCTTTTCTTGAAAGAAAAGAAACAAAAGAACTTTAACAAAAGAACTTCGCGGTATGCGAAGTTCTTTATAAAATTTTTTCATAAAGCAGCTTCGAAGAAGCTGATTATGAGTTCTTTTTTTTACAAAAAAAAGAACGATTTTAAAGTTATTTGTGTTACAATTTTTCAGGTGAAAATTATGAGTAATGAATTGCTTTTGATTTTAAATCTTATTTTTTTATACTCATGTGTAATTATTTTTTTCTATCTTTTTGAAAATATTGGCCTATATGTTTGGAGTGCGATTGCAACTATTTTAGCAAACATTGAAGTTTTAATAATAGTAAATGCGTTTGGGATGCGGCAGACTTTAGGGAATATTTTATTTGCCACAACTTTTTTAGTTACAGATATTTTAAGTGAGACGTACGGGAAAAAATTTGCACAGCGAGCAGTAGATATTGGAATAATTTCATCGTTGATATTTATTTTTATTTCGCAGTCGTGGTTATTTTATAAACCAGATACGAATGATTTTGCGGCAGCACATATGAAAATAATTTTTTCGAACACACCACGCTTAATAATTGCAAGTTTTATTGTTTATATTATCGTTCAGAAATTTGATGTTTGGTTGTATCATAAATTGTGGGAGATAACGTCAAAAGTAAGTGGCGACTCAAAAAAATATTTATGGCTGCGGAATAATTTCGCAACGTTAGTATCACAATTTTTAAATGTATTTCTTTATACATTCGCAGCATTTTATGGAATATATAATTTATCAATCATATGGGAATTAATTTTTTCGAGCTACGTAATTTTTATTTTTACAAGTTTATTAGATACACCAATTTTATATTTCGCACGAAAAATTTATTTTTGTAAGCATTTTAATTCGTAGAAACTAATAGCTAATAGGAAGAAGCCGAAAATTTTTTTTAATATATCGGCTTCTATTTTTATTGCAATTATTGAGCCAAGTATACTTCCTAAAATTGCAGTAAATATCATACGTAAAAAAATTTCCTTATCAATATTTTTATTTTTAATATGAATAATAATTGCACAGAGTGCAGTTGGTATGAAATAAATTAAATTAATCGTTTGAGCAATTTGTTGAGATGTACCAAAAAAAATATTTAGTGCGGGAATTAAAATAGTTCCGCCACCAATTCCTATCCCACTAATTATCCCGGATATAAATCCAATAATAAGAAATGTAATCATAAAATCATTTTTATAGCGGCAATTATTATAAAGACGGTAAAAATTTTTTTAAGATTAGAGTTAGATATTTTATTTAAGAAGTTAGCGCCAATAAATCCACCGACTATTCCTCCTAAACTTATTAGTATTACCATAGACCAATTAAGTTGAAAATTTTTTATCATAATAAATGAGCTCGAGATACATAATGGGAGGATAATAGCCGTAGTAGTGGCATGAGATTTTTTTAATTCGGTATTAAAAAATTTTTGAAGTATCGGGATTAAAATCATCCCACCTCCCGCACCAAATAAACCATTAATAAAACCAATAATAAAACCGAAAGTAGCAGACTTAATTAATTTTCGCAAAGTTTTCGCCTCAAATTTATTATCTCTGTTTTTAAAAAATATATTAGTGAGAAAAAATTTTATTTAACTAAAAAATTTGTTTTATCTCCATTTATATTGTATAATTTATAAGAGAGATAATAGATTTTCAAAGAAGGTGAATTTTATGAGTGAACCTGTTATTAGTGAAAGTGTTGATGTGTTTAGAGAAATACGTCGTTGTTATCGTTTATCTTTAGATTTACAAAAAGAAGCTCAAGCTGCGGAAGAAAATTATAAAAAAATTATTGAAACTGAAGCTAAAAAGTTTAAAGATCGTAACGAAGAAAATTATAAAAAAGTTATAGAAAACGGATCAGTTATACAAAGTAGAAATGAATTAGAAAATGTTATATGTAAATTGATGACATTAAGAGATTATGTATTAATGTTAGAACCAATGATGTTACAGGAAAATTTGACAGATGCTGAGAAAAATAATATTAATTTCAACATGGAATGGAATAAATATTGTGCGTTGAAAGATAATGAAAAAGTTAATGAGCGTTGGCAAAAATTAAAATCAGAAAAAGAGGAAGAAGAGGAAGAAAGTATTAGTGATTTTTTTTCTGATGAAAAAAATGAAGAAACACCAAATGAACAAAAAAATGAGTATGAAGAATTAATTTCAGAGTTTGGTAATTTTGAGTGTGATAATTTTTTTGAACTATTAATGAAGCAAGTCAAAGAAAATGAAACAACGGATAACGATGAAGATATTAATGAGCTGAGGAAAAATTATGGTTCAATTAGTAATTTTAATATTCAAGAGAAAAGAGAATTTTTAAATTCAATATTTGATTTTAAAGTTATTACATCAAAAAATGTTTTAGATACATTTAAATTACTATTGGTAAGTAGTAAATGTGGGTTATATTCCAGTAAAGTTTCGCATGGTTATGTTAATTACAATATTGAAGAAAAAAGTTTAGGCGGCAAAAACAAATTAGATGAAATTGCGGAAGATTTGTTTTTTCCTAAAACTGATTTTAAAGATATACCTTCACAAAATATTGGTTCTTCTAGAATGGATGGATCTTGTTTACTTGGTGCAATCTTTCCATATTTAACGCAGGAGATAATGGACAAGATTGTAGATTATGTCAAAAAGCATAACATGTCATGTCCTACAATTACTGTTCTCAATGAAAATTGTAAAAATGAAGTAATTTTTAATTATGATGGTGTAACAACTTTTTTTGACCTTGTAATTAAAAATAGATTTGACAGGGATTGGGAAAATAATTTTAATTATATTATGTATATGCGTGCTGCAATTGCCATAATGATGTATAAAAATATATCACAAAATAAAAAAAATGAAATTAATAATAATGAAATTGCATACGTTTTAGGTTTTGGAACAAATGAAATAGGTTATATTGAAGCAAATTCATCTGTAATGGATGCTATAGCTAATTTAACTGGTTACTCGATTGTAGCTATTACAAATCAAACTCCACCTTCGTACTTTCCAAGCTATGCAAATTTATCAAATGAATGTGTAAGACTTAATTATTCTGTACCGAATAAACTTAAAAGGAGATGTTATAAAGAAGATATTACAAATTATAATAATGATCATGAAAATTCAGGAGAAATAGAAATAAATCAGGCAAATAGTAGAGCCAAAATGGCTATAAATGATTTTATGTATACCCTTATAAATGGTAATAAAAATGATAAGGTTGAAGCAATTGCTAAAGGTACAAACTCAGTAATTGAACCTGCAAAATATAAAATTGATGAAAATACAGAGCAAAAAATTATTTTTGTTAGAAAAAGTTATCTCCATTATGAACCAGTTCAACCAAATGGTTTTAAGCCTGGAGCGTTAGGAGAACAAGAATTCAATTCAGTTGAATTACCACAAAAGCAAAAAGATTTTGCTAATTATTTGCGTAATCAAAAAACTATTAAACCTGTTCCTACAAATGTCAGCCAAGAAATGAGTGATTTATTATTCAGAAAAAATTTACCGATATCTCAAATAGAAAGTGCACAATATTTATTGTATGGCATTAGTCAAAATCCAGAGTTGGTTAATTATTTTCGACAGGTTACTAAATCAAAATATGAGAAAAAAATAGATGAATTTAAAACAACTTGGGAAAATAAATTAAATGAAATGCAAAAAAATCTGGAAAAAAAATTTGCTAAATCAAAAGAAGAAGTTTTAAAAGCTAAATTTAAATCTATTGAAAAAAAAGATAGTTTTATAAATAATTTACGTGATAATTATATAAATCGAATAATGTTTATTAATTTTTTACGTTATTTTATAATGCAAAAATATTTTTATGAAATGGAGATTGAAAATGAATTTGAAAAATTCTGTTCAGAGCTTAGTTTAAATCAAGAACAAGAAATAAAATTTAATTTATTAATTAGTGAAAATGAAAATGAATATGGAAATTTTAAAAAATCGTTTGATGTTTTAAAAAATGTTATAAAGAAGTTAAAATCAAATGAAATAGACGAAGAAAATAGCGAAATAAAAAAAAGAATCAAAAAGAATTATGAGCAGTCAATAAGTGAATGTAAAAATATTTGCGATGCAATGAAAATGGATTATGGAATAAAAATTGATGATAATTTAATAAAAAAAAATCAAAGTGTCGGAATAAGTTCATTTTTCCTTTCAGTTTTATCTTATATTACACCGAAAGAATTTAATTTGATAAGAAAATATGTTGATGAAAAAAATCAAGAGGTTAAAATAAATGGAAAACAAAGGACAGTTTTGGATTGGCTTAATGATTCAGAGGAAAATCTTTTAACTCCGGAAATTTATTTGCGCGCGTATGTAGTTTTAAAATGTTTAGAAAGATTTCCAGATGATAATAAACGTGATAAAAATTTGAATAGTAATCTTAGAACAATATTAGGTTGTGAGAGAGATAAAAATATAGATTGGACAAATTTTGCTTTCTTTAAACTAGTTTCACAAACTTTAGAAAAATCAATTTTAATTGTTAGTCCCGGAACAGATAAAGATAAATCAGGATATTGTTGTGTAAAATCAAAAAATGAAAAGATTGAGATAGATGAAAGTGCAAAAAAATTATCAGATTTTTCATCAACTGAAATAGTAAATGCAGACAAAAAAATTAATAATACCTGTAATAATTTTAGCGAAAATGGATGTATTTGTATTCATTATTCTGATGAAAATAATTTTGCTCCTATTGGTTATGATTTAGATATTAATAAATTTGGCAGTATGATTTTATCTATTGATGATGAAGTTTCAACAAAAAATATAAAATTGTTGGCTAATAATTTTTTGGAAACTTTACATGTGAATTTGAGTTCAAAGTTTTTAAAAACCACAAAAAATGTAATAGCAATGGCATTGTTGAGTAAAAATTTAAAACAAAATGACATAAGTTTACTAAAAAAATGGTTTACAGATAATAATAATAATTTTTTAGAAAATAAATTTGAGAAATTTGCAAATATCATTCTTGAAAATATACGCAATCCTTTCCAAACTTCAAGTTTTAATATTTTAGTTGTAGCAAATTTATTTAGTAAAGGGATTCATTTTTCTTCAGATTTGAATTCAAAATTATTTCAGATTGAACCTATAGAAAAATTTTTGCCATCAGATATGTATGATGAATTTCTGAATAATTTTCTTAAAATTGATAAAAAATCTCAGGAAAACATAATAAATTTATTAATCGATTATAAAGAAAATACTCAATATGTTTTGCCACTTGTTTGTGATTTAATAAATAATAAGTCTGATGGAAGCATTTATAAAAATTTAGTTACTTTGCTTGAAGCAAAAGAAAACGTTGATTTTTATATCTCAAATAGAAAAAGTATTGAAGAAAAAAATTATAAATTGATTTCACGATTAAATATAGATGAAAATTTAAAATCTGATTTTATTAAAAAAATCCATTTTTTAAGTTTAGAAGAATTAAATTTTTTGGAGAAAATTATTTTAAACTCTGGACAAAATGCAACTGCATTATTAAAATTATCTATTAAAGATTTTCAAGATATTAATGAAAAATTTATAGAATGGAAGAATTTTTTACGACTTAATGGATTTAGTGAAAGACAAATTAGAAACATGGAAAATAAATTTATCCATGAAAAATTAAATGTCAAAAATTTTGATGTAAAAAAATTTTTAATTGAAATACATATGATGCAAAAAAATTATTTATTAATTTCCAGCAAAGATAAAAGAGATTATTATTCAAATCCAATTGAATACGTCGAAAATTTTCAAAAGGATTTGAAAAAAATAAAAGAAATGCTTCAAAAGCCAATTGGTAATTTTGAAAAATTGTTTGATTTGTGTGATGACAAAGTTTTAGTTGATAAATGTTTAACGGCTTTAGAATCAGAAAAAACAAACGAAAGTATTGATTTTGCAAAAAAACTTAAAGCAATAATTGAAATTAAAAAAAGTTTATGCAGAGTAAGAAGTTGGCATAGAGATACAGCAAAAGCTTTTATTACAAATGTTTTCAGAAGTTATGTAAGCAACAATCCATTTAATTATGATAGTTTTGTAAGTAATTTAGAAGATTTTATTGAGCAATATTGTAAAAATCCTCGAGGCTTTGCTGAAATAATACAAATGCGTAATAGTTTGGGCAGAATAAATTATAAAACTTTTCAAGCGCTTTATGATTCAAGCTTAGATTCGATTTCAAAAAAATTTACTGAATTGACGAATGATGAAGCTTTAATTTTGTTTTATTTATGTATTAGAACCTTTACAAAGAATGAAGTTCAACAAAAAACAAATTTTGCAGAAAAGATAAATGAAGCAATAAAAAAAGAAAATGATTTACAACCATCATTACAAAGTAGTACAGATGAATCACTTACTGAGCATAATTAGTTTCTGCCTGAGATTTTCGTAAATAAAACGGTAGAAAATTTTCGTATGAAAAAATGCTTTTGGATTCCGAAAGCATTTTTTTTGCGTATAGCAAAACACTTTTTGCTGATTGTAAATTTAAATTTTCTGGTGCGAGCAAAAAGTTTGTGTCAATCAATTTTTCTTTATTAACTTCGACGCCATCGCCCAAAAATATTTTTTCATGTTCAAATTTTTTTGTGCGCTCAATTATTTCATCTATACTGCAATTCAAATATTCCGAAATTCTTTGACCGTTTTCATAAATTGCCGAATAAACTTGATTACGACGCGCATCCATTATCGGAATAATTATTTTATCCGGTGCAAATATATTCATCGTCATTGCGTCAAGTGTTGGCACATTTATTATTGAAATATTTAGTGCATGTGCAAAAGCTTTTGCAGTTGCCGCACCAATTTTTATACCTGTAAATGACCCCGGTCCTGATGAACATGCAACGTAATTTATTTCATTCGGTTGCATGTCTAACATCTTTAGCAAATCTTTTATCATTGGCAATAATGTTTGGGAATGAGTGTAGCCCGCATTTAAATTTATTTCGCCTAAAATTTTTTCTGAATTTCCAATTGCAACTGCTGCCGTTTTACCCGTTGTTTCTATCGCTAGTATATTCATTGTTTTTCCCTCACTAAAAATTTTTTCGTTAGCTTCTTAATTTTTAACTATTATATGAAAAATGATTTGCCTTTTTCAATTTTATTGATTTAGTTCGCTTTTTCATTTAAAATTAATAAAAAATAGGGAAGTGGTGTAAATTTTATTCGATAATATTTCTAATAAGTTTCAGGATATTTTTAAAAATTTACGGCGTAAAGGTACTTTAACTGAAAACGATATTAAGTCCGCAATGCGCGATGTTAAAATCGCACTCTTAGATGCCGATGTTAATTTCAAAGTCGTTAAGCAATTTATTAATACTGTTTCTGAAAAAGCTTTGGGCAATGAAATTATGCAAAGTCTATCGCCCGGCCAACAAATTATTAAAATTGTTAATGACGAATTGATAAATATTTTAGGAACGACGCCCGCTCGTTTAACTTTCTCATCTTCTTCATTGACAACTTATATGTTAGTTGGATTACAAGGCGCCGGAAAAACTACAGCCGCTGGAAAACTAGCGTTGATGTTAAAAAAACAAGGTAAAAAAGTTTTACTTATTGCTGCTGATACTTATCGGCCTGCCGCAATTAAACAACTACAAGTTTTTGGTGAAAAAAATTCTGTGGACGTATTTGCATTGGAAGATAAAAATTCGCCCGTTAAAATTGCTGCGGACGGAATTTCTTATGCATTGACAAATAATTTCAATGTTGCTATAATAGACACCGCTGGACGTTTGAATTTCGATGAACAATTAATGAATGAATTACTCGAAATGAAAAAAGCTGCGCGCCCTCAGGAAATTTTATTGGTTTTGGATTCAATGATTGGTCAGGAAGCCGTTAATATCGCTCAAAGTTTTAATGACCAAATCGGTATCGATGGTATCATTATGACTAAACTCGATAGTGATACGCGTGGTGGCGCAATGCTTTCCGTTCGTGCTGTTACTCAAAAACCTATAAAATTTATTGGTGTTGGTGAAAAGCCTGAGGATTTAGAACAGTTCTATCCCGATCGTATTGCTTCACGAATTTTAGGTATGGGTGATATCTTATCCGTTATCGAAAAAGCTCAAGCTTCTTTCGATGACGATATGGAAGATGTACAAAAAAAATTCTTGACAAATGAATTTGATCTCCAGGATTTCTATAAGCAATTGAAAAATGTGAAAAAGTTAGGTCCCGCAAAAAATTTGTTGAAAATGATTCCTGGTTTATCAAATTTGAATTTGGATAACTTAGAGCCTGATGAAAAAATTTACGCTAGAATTGAGTCAATAATTTTATCCATGACTCCTCAAGAACGTAAAAATCCGCAAATTATTAATGGTTCGCGGAAAAAACGTATCGCTAACGGCTCCGGTCGTACTATAAATGACGTTAATGTTTTACTGAAACGCTTCAGTGATACTAAAAAAATGATTAAAATGCTTACTTCTAATAAAAAATCTCTCTTCAATTTCTTTAAATAATTTAAAGGAGGTGAAGTTTATTGTCTGTTAAAATTAGATTGCGTAGAGTTGGCGCTAAAAAAAATCCTTCCTATAAAATCGTTGTCGCTGATTCCCGTACCCCTCGTAATGGTAAAATTATCGCTCAAATCGGTTTCTATAACCCTATGCCTAATCCCGCTGTTATCTCTATTAATTCAAATGATGCCCATTATTGGCTCAGTAAAGGTGCTTTGCCTACTGACTCCGTTCAAAAATTATTTAATACTGCCGGTGTAAATTAATCTTAGGAGGAATTTCTTATGAAAGATTTATTAGAAACTTTAGTTAAAAGCTTGGTCGATTATCCTGATAAAATCTCGGTTAATGAAATTAATGGCGAACAAACTACTATCTTAGAATTAAAAGTTTTACCTGAAGATATGGGGAAAGTTATCGGTAAAGAAGGCCGTATCGCTAAATCTATCCGTACTATTATAAAAGCTGCTGCTATGCATAACGGTAAAAGAGTTACTATCGAAATTATTCAAGCTTAGTCATAAAACCGTTCTTTTTTTTGTAAAAAAAAGAACCCAAAAGAACTTTAACAAAAAAATCTTTGTGTGCAGGCACACAAAGATTTTTTTGTTAAAGTTCTTTTGTTTACTTTTCTTTCAAGAAAAGTAAAGGTTTTAAAAAAAAACAGGAGCAGTAGGACTCGAACCCACGACATTCGGTTTTGGAGACCGACGTTCTACCAACTGAACTATGCTCCTACCGCAAATAATTATATATTTGGAATAAAAATAAGTCAAGAAATTTCTGATGAAAATTGCCCGACAATAATATATAATCAAGAAAAAATATTGGAGGGCAATTATGAATATTTATGCCGTAGCAATTTTTTTAGCGGTTATGTTTCTACTAATTTATATTTGTGATACACGCAAAATTTTTCATGTGCTTTGTAATCCATATCTTGTAATAATTTTTTTCGGGATAATGACACGCATATTTTTTTTGCAAAAATATGGATATGATACGGACGTAAATTGTTTTATGTCGTGGTCAAAGAATTTATACAAACATGGTTTGCAAAATTTTTATTCGCTTAAAATTTTTAAAGATTATCCACCGGGTTATATGTATATTTTGTACGTTTTAGGTGCGCTTAAAGATTTTTTAAATCTTTCGCGTGAAGAATTTTTGTGTTTGATAAAAATTCCAGCCGTAATTGCTGATATAATTTCTGCTATTTTGATTTATAAATTTTCGTGCAAAAAATTAGGTTATAAATGGTCACTTTTGTTAAGTTTATCGTACGCGATAAATCCTGCAATTATTTTTGATTCAACAGTATGGGGACAAGTTGATTCGATTTATACACTTTTTCTTTTGGCCGCAATTTATTTTGTAACCGAAAAAAAATATCTTTACGGTTTCATAACTTATACATTGGCAATTTTAGTTAAGCCGCAAGCATTTATATTTGCGCCGATTTTTTTGTATGCGCTATATGAAATTTTTGTGGAGAACAAATCTTTTTATTTGCCGTTGCAATATGTATTGTGTTCGGCTTTAATTTTTATTGCGCTTTTAGTTCCGTTTACGCAAAATTTTAATTTTATCCCGATTATTAATCAATACATAAAAACTTTTTCTGAGTACAAATATTTTGTAGTCAATGCATTTAATTCGTATATGTATCTAAATTTGAATTGGTTTGCTTTGAATGGAATTGCCGTGCAAATAGCGGAAGTTATTTTGTTGATATGTATAACTTTATTTGCGTTTTGGTTTTTAGTAAAAAGTCAGTCGAGGTCAAAATATTTTTTTACGGCTGCGATATTGAACGTTTTGGTTTTCGTTTTTACATTTAAAATGCACGAGCGCTATTTATATCCGGCAATAATATTTTTTCTGATGGCATTTATTTATCAGACTGATAAAAAATATTTGCTATTTTACGGTGGATTTTCATTTACATTATTTATAAATTGTTTTATGGTTTATCATGAAAAAATGGCGAATGGGAACGTAAATGTTTTTTCGGAGGCAGCACAAATTTTTTCATTGGCAAATGTTTTTTTGACATTACTTATGATTTATTTTGCAAAAAATATTTTTGCGAAAGGTAATGAAAAAATTTTAGATATTGAAAAGAAAACTTTACCGAATTTTAAAATACAGCCCGCGGAAAAAATTGAACCTTCGCAAAAACTTGCAGGCTTAACTAAAAAAGATTGGCTTATGGTTTTATTAATTACGTTTTCGTATTCATTAATTGCATTTTTTTATTTGGGTAATACGAAATCACCGCAATCTTTTTTCCACGCAAATAAAAATGATTTTGTCATTGTAGATTTTAAATCTGTCAAAAATATTGGTCGTATGCAAATTTTTAACGGAATTCGGCCTGATAAAAAAATTGAAGTATTTCGTTTTAATAAACATGTTTGGGAAAAATGTTCACAAATTGATATCGATGGCGTAAGTTCCGTTTTCAAATGGCATGAGAAAAATTTAAATACAAAAACTCGATTTCTAAAGCTAAAATTTTTGACAGATGATACTTATATTCAAGAGATTGCGTTTCGTGACAAACATGATAAAATTTTACCGTTGAGAGTGCTTTCTAAAAATTGTCGTCAACTTTTTGATGAACAATATCTTGTGCCAAAACATTCGGATTATATGAATAGTATGTATTTTGATGAAGTTTATCATGCAAGAACGGGCTATGAATTTTTACATAAATTAAAAGTTTACGAGACAACGCATCCGCCGCTTGGTAAAAATTTTATTGCGTTGGGAATAAAAATTTTTGGGATGACACCATTTGGCTGGAGGTTTTTTGGGACGCTTTTTGGAGTTTTGATGCTGCCAATATTTTATTTGCTGGCGAAAAAAATTTTTTCGTATACAACTTGGGCAACGTTTGCGACAATTTTATTTTCGCTTGAATTTATGCATTTTGAACAGACGCGAATTGCGACAGTAGATTCATATACAGTTTTTTTCATAATTTTGATGTATCTTGCGATGTATATTTATTACAGTACAAATTTTTTTGACACCAAATTTTTTAAAACACTCATACCATTATTTTTTTGTGCAGTTTTTTCGGGATTAGCATGTGCGACAAAATGGCAAGGATTTTATGCATTAGCCGGACTTATTATTATTTTTTTTGCTACTATTTTTTTTCGGTATAAAGAATATTTGTACGCCGTAAAATTTGGCGATGAAACAGTAAAAAATAAATTTGCGCCACTATTTTCTTCGACATTTAATTTTTGTATCATTTTTATATTTTTGATATTGATTCCAATTTATTTTTCAACTTATTTCTTGTATTTAAAAACAGAGGGCGTAAAAAATTTTGCGGACGTAATTAAAAATCAAAATTTTATGTTTAACTATCATGCATATTTGAATGGGACACATTCTTTTGGTTCAAAGTGGTGGCAATGGATTTTAAATTTACGCCCAATTTTATTTTACAGTCATTCCTATTCAGAAAATTTAAAAGCTGGAATTAGTTGTTTTGCTAATCCAATAATTTGTTACGGTGGTTTGATTTCATTTTTTTATTGTTTGGCAAAATTATCACGTAAGTTTGACAAAATCGCTTTCTTTTTATTAATTGGATATTTAGCGCAAATTGTTCCATGGATTTTTATTAAGCGTGTAACTTTTGAATATCATTATTTCCCATGTATACCTTTTTTAATTTTGATGTTAACTTATTTTGTTAAAGATTATGCTTATCCCAAATTTGGTAAGAAAATTTTGTTCGCTATTATCGCTGCTACCGCTATCTTGTTTTTTATGTTCTATCCTGTAATTTCTGGTATGCCTGTCTCAAAATTTTATGTTGATTTATTCCTGAAATGGTTTGCCTCTTGGCAGTTATATTAATTATGGAGGTTTAATATGATTCTTTCTGGGCTTGAAATTAAAAAACATTTGGGTAATGATATTATTATTGAACCATTTAATGAAAACTCTCTCAATCCTAATAGTTATAATCTAAGATTGGCTGATGAATTATTGGTCTATGATGAGGAAATTTTAGATATGCGTAATAAAAATAAGTTCCATAAAATTAAAATCCCTCATGATGGTTTAATTATTTATCCGGGAAAATTATATCTCGGGCAAACTATTGAATTTACTCAAACTAATAATTTTATTCCAATGCTTGAAGGACGTTCGTCAATTGGTCGTTTAGGTATGTTTGTTCATGTTACAGCAGGCTTTGGTGACGTTGGCTTTAAAGGTTTTTGGACGCTCGAAATCCATTGCATCCAACCGATAAAAATTTATGCGGGTATTGAAATTTGCCAAATCTATTATCATACAATTCAAGGTAATTACGAAAATTATTGCTCTGGGAAATATCAAAATAATTTGGGTGTGCAGCCAAGTTTCTTATATAAAGATTTTAATTAAAAGCTTCGGAGATTATCCGAAGCTTTACAATTTGTTGAAAAAATATTATAATATATAAAAAGAGGTTTCGCAGTGAGGTGAAACTATTATGGAAGATATGGAAGAAATTACTTTCGCAGGACAAAAATATTATTTTACAGAGGAACTAGTAAAGTTGTGGCAAAAAAGGTTAGTTTTAGAAATTTTTAAGCAAAATGCTACTCCTGAAAAACAGAAATATTTGAAATTTGAGTTTGAATATGGAGATACAAAATATACTAAGTGTATTAGTGGTTTAACTGATAATATGATTAATGAAATAATTAAAAATGACAGGAATTATGTTGAAAATTTTGTAAAAAAAAACTTAAATATAAGTCAACAAAAAATTATATTTTTACTTAATAATTTTGAATTTAGTTTTGTGATAGATGATAATTTAAAAAATTATTTAACCAATCAATTAGTTAATTATTTTTTAAAACGATTTTTTCTAGAAACTGAAGAAGATTTTGAGTTCTTGAGTGAATTTATTCCGTCCATTTTATTTTATGGATTAAATGAAAGATTGAGTAGATTAAGAGAATTAAAATGTTCAAAGGAAGAAGAAAATATTATTCAAAATGAAGTTGTTTTTTACATAAAAAAGTTAAACATCTTAGAACGATTTAGTGTTAATGAATTTAAATTTGCTCAATTAGAATTAGATTTACAGATAAAATTTTTAGCTTTAATGTCTATTTATAAAAAGCCTGAACAAATTAATTCAATAATTAATTTTTTTAATAGTGATTTATTCACAGAAGCTGAAAGAAATAATTTTATGAAAATAATTTTGAATAAATTTTTGGAAGAACGTGCAGATAAAGATTTTGGTTTAAAATCTAAAGTAGTAGGTCAAATTGGAATAAATCAAACAACAAATGAAGCTATGTTTGATGTTATTAAGGATAAATTATTTTTGTTTAAAACGAATAAAAGAAAGTTTAAATTTGAATTAAGCAATTTAAAAGAAAAATTTAGTAAAAATGAAAATTCAAATTTGAGTTTTGAAAATAAGGATTATCTTGAAAAAAATTCACCAATGCGTGAAGTATATATAAAATGTTCTCCAGTAGAAATGATAAATTTAGTATTATTTGTTTATGAACACTCTCCAGATACTTTAAAAACAAGTAAGACTTATGAAAAGTTGAAAGAAAATGTTGAAAAAAATGATACTCTAACAATTGAGATTTTATCTAAACAAATGGTTAATACATTTGAAAATTGTATGAATTTAAATCAAGACAAAGATATAGAAACGTTGAAAAAAATTATTTTTAGAAAAGAAAAGGAAATAGAAAATTATATTTATGAAGAAGTTAATTTAAAAGATAGAGTAAAACATATAACGGCTTTAGATAAAGCAGTTATTATTATTAATAAAAAAATTGATTATGAATATAAAATTGAATTAATGGCAAAAAATTTAACAGAAATTTTATTAAAAGGAACGGAATCGGAAAAAATTTTGCAACAAAAAGAACAAATTATTTTGGCAAATGCACGAGAAATTTTTTATGATGTTTATAATGTTAAAATGGGAGATGATGAAAGAAAAAAATATAGAAAAGCGCTTGCTAAAGCAATGGATTTGGCTGAAGCAAAAATTCATACTGAATATTTTATTAATGCTTTTCGAAAATATACAAGTAAAAGATGGTGGCAACGTGAGAAAACGATGGAAGAAAAATTAAAAATTGTTAATGATATTTATACGAATTCAGTTGAAGGAATGAGTGAAGTGCAAATTGAAGTGTTAACTCAAGCAAAAAGAATTGTAACAAATGAATTATTAAGTAAAGAATATGAACGATTAAATGAAGAAACAAATGAATTTGCAATGAATAATTCGCAAACATCAGAAGAAATTTTTGATTTGGGCGAAAAATTAAAGAAAGACATAAATTCTAGTAGTCAACCTGAAAATGTAAAAAAGAGTTTGCTTGAAAAAGTAAATGATATCGGACGGAAAAAATTTGAAAATATTCCACTTCAACAAATTAATTCTGATTTTAAATTTTTCTCCAATCATTAATTAAATTTTGTTTACATAAGTTAAATGGCTTATGTAAATTTTTTTTATGCTATAATTCAAAATTAAGAGGGAGGCAATTAGTTTGGAAAGTTTAAATGTTCCGCAACATATTGCTATTATTATGGATGGGAATGGGCGTTGGGCAAAAAATAAAAATTTAAGCGTGAAGTTTGGTCATAAAGCCGGTGCAGATGCTCTGGAAAAAATTTTGCGTACCGCACATAATTTTGGTGTAAAATATCTTAGCGTTTATGCGTTTTCAACAGAAAATTGGAAGCGTTCTGATAGTGAAGTAAAAGATTTGATGCAGCTTTTTAGTAATTATTTTGATGCGCTCACAAAAAATTGTGGCAAAAATGATGTAAAGGTAAAATGTATTGGAAATATTTTTGGGCTGTCGGAAGATTTACAAAAAAAAATTTCAAAAATTGAAGAAATGACAAAAGATAAAGATGGTATGACTTTTATTATTGCTATAAATTATGGTGCGCATGATGAAATTTTGCGTGCCGTTAAAAATATTTGTAATCAAGTTTTGACAAGTAAACTTTTACCGTCACAATTAACTGAGGATTTTTTTGCAAGTTTTCTTGATACGAAAAATATTCCTGATCCAGATTTATTAATTAGAACGGCTGGCGAAATGCGTTTGAGTAATTTTTTACTTTGGCAGCTTGCTTATTCAGAATTTTATTTTTCAGATAAATTTTGGCCCGATTTTAGTGAACAAGATTTTTTGGATGCAATTAAAAATTTTTCCGCACGTAAAAGACGTTTTGGCACTCGATAAATGTAGGAGGTTTTCAATGCTTAACAGAATTTTAACGGCGCTAGTTGGTTTGCCATTTATAATTTTTTTGATTCATATTGGTAAATGGCCACTTCAATTAGCGGTTTTTATTTGTTCGATGATTGGCCTGAGTGAAATTTATCATGCTTTATCAAAGAAAAATTATGCGCTACATATTTTGGGGTACTTACTTTCTGGCGCTTATATGTTAATTTTGAACGATTTTTCGTTTAATAAATTTGTCATTATTTTTAGCGCATTTATTATTTCATTAATGATATCTCTCATTTTTAGCAATTCAGATATTATTGATTGCTTGATAACTTTTTTTGGATTTTGCTACGTAACATTTTTAATGTCGTTCATCATTCTTGTTCGTAGACAATTTTATGGTGAATTTTTTGTTTGGCTAATTTTTATTTCTGCATGGGGCTGCGATACTTTTGCATATTTCTTTGGACGTTTATTTGGCAAAAATAAATTAAGTCCAAAATTAAGTCCGAAAAAAACTATTGAAGGAGCGGTTGGGGGAGTATTATGTGCAACAGCGCTCGGCTTTGCTTATTCATTTTTTTTTGCTCCAATATTTAACATTAATTATTGTGGATTAAATTTTTTTTGTGCTATAATTTGTTTTGTTGGTGCAATCTTTGCACAATTTGGTGATTTATCAGCTTCCGCTATCAAACGTTATGGCAATTTAAAAGATTACGGAAGTATTTTACCGGGACACGGTGGATTTTTAGACCGATTCGATAGCGTTTTATTTACTGCGCCTTTGGTTTATATGTTCATATATTTTATCCGAAAGTTTGGAGGTTTTTGTTGATGGAAATTTCAATTTTGGGTTCAACAGGTTCAATTGGCTCTCAAACTTTGGACGTTATAAGAAATTTAAACCAAAATGGCTATAAAATTAAAGTTAAAGCTTTATCTGCCAACAAAAATATTTCTCTTTTGCAAAAACAAATTGACGAATTTAATCCTGAATTGGTTTGTGTTTGCGATGAAATTTTTGCTGATGAACTTCAAAAAAATTTGCCTGATATTGAAATTTTAAAAGGTCAGGATGGTTTGATTCAAATAGCTCATGAAAAAGTGAGTATATTAGTTAATGCGATTGTTGGATTTAGCGGATTAAAGCCAACGCTCGAAGCAATTTATGCAAAAAATAATATTGCTTTAGCGAATAAGGAATCGTTGGTTATAGCGGGGCAAATTGTAATGTCGGCAGCAAAGAAAAATAACGTTAAAATTATTCCGATTGATAGTGAGCATTCAGCGATATTTCAAGCTCTACAGGGTAATAATGCAAATGAAATTGATAAGATTTATTTGACTGCCTCAGGCGGTCCTTTTCATAAATATGAAAATTTTGACAACGTAACGGTTTCACAGACAATTACCCATCCAACGTGGAATATGGGGCCAAAAATTTCTGTTGATTCGGCGACAATGATAAACAAAGGTTTTGAGATTATCGAAGCGTTTTGGCTTTTTAATGTACCGTTGAAAAATATAAAAGTTTTGGTTCATCCACAAAGTTTAATTCATTCGATGGTACAATATAAAGATGGTTCGATTATTGCACAACTTGGACCATCGGATATGCGTTTGCCAATTCAATATGCTTTGACATTTCCATCACGTGTTGAAAATAATTTTGAGCGTTTAAATTTTGAAAAATCAAATATTTTAACTTTTGATGTGCCAAATAAAAATTTGATTGGCATGGATTTATGTCGTGAAGCGCTCGAAATTGGTGGGACGATGCCGGCAGCTTTATGTATTGCAAATGATTTTGCTGTCGAAAGATTTTTACGCCATGAATATTCTTTTACCGATATTTATAAATTTATAAAGTATGTTATGCGTGAGCATCAGCCAATTTTTGATTATGGCTTAGAAGAAATTTTTGAGTTATATGATTGGATTCAAAATTTAAGTTATGAGGTGTAGGCTTTGTCAATTATTGTTTCTATTTTTATTTTTAGTGTGATTGTTATAATACATGAATTTGGGCATTTTATCGCCGCTAAAAAAAATAATGTAATGGTTGAAGAATTCGCAATTGGTATGGGCCCCAAAATTTTTTCAGCTAAAAAAGGTGAAACAATTTATTCATTACGTCTATTTCCAATCGGTGGATTTTGTCAAATGCTTGGCGAAGATTCTGTAAATTCAAGTGAACGTTCGTTTGGCAATAAGTCCGTTTTGCAAAAAATAATTATTGTAAGTGCGGGTGCCGCCATGAATTTTTTACTCGCATTTATTATTTTTATATTACTTGTTGCATTTAGTGGCACTAGTACGCCACGTGTTAACAAAGTTTTTGATGGATATCCAGCTAAAAAAGTCGGTATTTTACCAGGAGATTACATACGTTCTGTAAACGGTAACAAAATTAATATTGCACAAGATTTAAGCTTTTACATTTCTGATTCAGGTGCCAAAGAAATTGAATTAGGAATTAAACGCGACGGAAAATTTTTAAACTTTTTGATCACGCCCGTTAAAAGTGAAGATGGCCGATATATTTTAGGATTTGAGAAGGATATTGTTTCAGGTTTGTTCTCAAAAATTGATGGAGTACGTAAAATAAATTTGCTCGAAATATTTTTAAATGCATTTTTTATGATTTTATTTTATATCAAATTGACTTTTATCGGTTTGTTTAGGTTGCTATCATTTAAACTTTCAATAAGTGAAATGTCGGGGCCAATTGGCATTGTAAAAATTATTGGCGATACTTATAATTTATCGATAGCGGCAGGTTTTATTTACGCGCTTGAGTCGATTGCAAATTTTATGGCGATACTTAGTGCGAATATCGGAATATTTAATTTGTTGCCGATACCGGCATTAGATGGTGGTCGATTATTTTTTTTGTTGATAGAAGCATTTAGACGTAAACCAATTAATGTTGAGAAAGAAGGCCTTGTACATCTCGTTGGTTTTATTATTTTAATGATTTTCGCTGTTATTATTGCGGTCAGTGATATTATAAAAATTATTTGAGGTGTCATTATGCGAAAAATAAGTGAAGGTTTAACATTTGACGATGTTTTGATTTTACCGTCAAAATTATCTGTCAATTATGATGATATAAGTTTAACGACGAAGCTTACTCGTTCAATTTCATTAAATACTCCATTAATTAGTGCGGCATTAGAAACGGTAACGGAATCTAAAATGGCAATAGCAATTTCACGTCAAGGTGGTATTGGTATTATTCATAAAAATATGTCGATTGAGCAGCAAGCTACTGAGGTTGATAAAGTTAAACGTTCACAACACGGAGTTATAACGGATCCGTTTTTTTTGTCGCCAAATAATTACATATATGAAGCTGATGAACTTATGGCAAAATTTCATATATCAGGTGTACCAGTTTGTGAAAACGGTAAATTGGTTGGAATTATTACTAATCGTGATTTACGCTTTGAAACTAATCGTGAAAAAAAAATTTATGAGGTAATGACTTCAAAAAATTTGATAACTGTGCCAGAAGGAACTACTTTTGATGAAGCTAAAAAAATTTTTGCTAAACATAAAATCGAAAAGCTACCAATAGTTGACGGTGATAACAAGCTTAAGGGTTTAATAACTATTAAAGATATCCAAAAGCCGATTAAATATCCAAATTCTTCACGTGATAGCGCTGGTCGACTTTTAGTTGGTGCAGCTGTTGGATGCGATGATGATGATGTTTTGCGCGTTGAAAAACTTATTGAAGCAAAAGTTGATGTTGTTGTTGTCGAAGAAATTTATGGCTATTCTGATAAAGTTATTGCGACAGTAAAATTATTAAAACAAAAATTTCCGTCGTTGCAAATTATTGCGGGAAATGTTGTTACGGTTGAAGCTGTACATGAATTAATTGATGCCGGTGCAGACGCAATAAAAGTTGGATTTGGGACTTCTTCAGTTTCTGCCGCACATATTGTTTCGGGAGTTGGTATGCCACAACTTACGGCTATTTTTAATTGTGCAGAAGTTGCAAAAAAATATGACATACCAATAATTTCTGATGGCGGTATAAAATATTCCGGTGATATTACAAAAGCGATTGCTGCTGGAGCAAATGTTTGTATGATTGGCAATATGTTTGCAAGTTGTGATGAAAGCCCAGGTGATATTGAACTTTATCATGGTAGAAAATATAAAACTCATAAAGGATTTGTTGAGAATAATTTAGAAAATGTTGAGGGGCGTGTTGTATATACTGGTAAACTTTCTGATATGGCGAAGCATTTACTAAATGGTTTAAAATCTGGGATGTATTATTGTGGGGTAAAAACTATCGAAGATTTACAACAAGCTAATTTTATAAAAATAACAGAAGCAGGAATGCGTGAAAGTCATCCTCATGATATTCAAATTACCAAAGAAACTTATAATTATTCTGAACAATAAAAAAATACAGTTTAAATTATTTTTATAAAAATAATAATATGAGAAAACTAACTATTTTTTGCCGCGCCATGCCAATGCTTAACTTCGGACGGAATATTTACGATATCCTCCGCTTTAAGTGGTTGCGCATTTTTCCCCCACTCTTGATAATATCCACGACCACCAGTTACAAGCAAAATTTGTCCACCTTTATGATGAATATGCCAATTATTTCGACAACCCGGCTCAAAAGTTACATTACAAATCGCAATACCTTCAGTTGTCAACATATTAAGATAACTTTGGCCGATAAAATATTTTGCGTACGCGGTATTTTTTTCACCGATTGGAAACACTGCTCCGCCGCCCAAACTTGTTTCTCTGTCCATAACGAATCCCTCCTAATTTATTGCGTATTTTTTATCGTAACTTTTATTTTTTTTATTATTGTAACTGATTTTTAATATTAGATCAAGAAATCTTGTAAAATTTTTTTTGCATCGTCAAAAATTTTTTCATTATGAATATTCATCTGAATATCTTTTGAAAGATCAAGACTAAGGACGCCCATAATTGATTTTGCATTTACAACATATCGGCCAGATATCAAATCAATTTCACTATCAAGATTTGAAACAATACCGACAAAATTTTTTATTTTATCGAGTGAGCTCAATGATATATTTAAACTTTTCATGTTTAATCTCCTTTAACTTTTTAATAAATATTTTAGCATAACTCAAAAAAATTTGCGGCGATTTACAAAATTTATTATAATGAACAAATTAAGTTTGCAAAGGAGATTTTTACTATGCCCTATAATTTTTCTGAAATCGAAAAAAAATGGCGTACGTTTTGGAAAAATAACAAACCGCCAAAAAATACTGACAAACCAAAATTTTATTGCCTAGATATGTTCCCTTATCCATCCGCTAGTGGTTTGCATGTTGGTCATTGGCGTGGGTACGTTTTAAGCGATGTTTTATGCCGCTACAAAATTTTGCAAGGCTTTGAAATTTTACATCCAATGGGTTGGGACGCATTTGGTCTGCCCGCAGAAAATTATGCTATAAAAATGAAAACGCATCCGCGTATAAGCACTAATGAAAGTATAAATAATGTGCGTCGTCAGCTGAAAGAAATTAGTGCCGTTTATAATTGGGACCGCGAAATTAATACGACTGACCCAAATTATTATAAGTGGACACAGTGGATTTTTTTGCAAATGTTTAAAAAAGGTTTGGCATACGAAAAAAAAATGCCACTTAATTGGTGCCCAAATTGTAAAGCAGTATTGGCAAACGAAGAAGCAACTAACGGTGTTTGTGATAGATGTGGCTCACACGTTACAAAAAAAATGCTGCGGCAATGGATGTTAAAAATTACTGACTACGCTGAAAGATTACTCGATGATTTGAAATTGTTAGATTGGCCGAAAAAAGTTAAAAAAATGCAAGAAGATTGGATTGGAAAAAGTTTTGGCGCATCAGTTGATTTCAAAATCGCCAATAAAAATTTGACAATCAAAGTTTTTACAACACGTCCTGATACTTTGTACGGCGCAACTTTTTTAGTTCTCGCACCCGAGCACGAATTAATTGAACAATTAACTTTATCAAATCAAAAAAATTTAGTGGACGAATATATAAAGTCGGCGGCTGCAAAATCTTACGTCAATCGCATGTCCGACAAAGAAAAAACCGGCGTATTCACCGGAAGTTTTGCCATCAATCCACTTACGAACAAAAAAATTCCTGTTTGGATTTCAGATTACGTTCTCGCTGACTACGGAACCGGCGCAATAATGTGCGTACCGGCACACGATGAACGCGATTTTGATTTCGCAAAAAAATTTGATTTGTCAATTATTCCTGTCATTGAAAATGATGTTATGATAAATTCTGATGAATTTAACGGTTTAAATTGTGATGATGCTAAAGAAAAAATTACTCAAAAACTTGAACAGCTCGGTATTGGAAAACGAACTGTAAATTATAAATTGCGTGATTGGATTTTTTCACGCCAAAGATATTGGGGCGAACCTATTCCAATTATTCATTGTCCAAAATGTGGATTAGTTCCAGTCAACGAAAAAGATTTGCCGGTAATTTTACCTGACGTTGAAAATTATCAACCAACTGAAACCGGCGAATCACCGCTCGCTGCAATAGATGATTGGGTTAATGTTAAATGTCCAAAATGCGACGCAGCAGCTAAACGCGAAACAAATACTATGCCGCAATGGGCAGGCTCTTCTTGGTATTTTCTTCGCTATGCCGATCCTCATAATGATTCGTGCTTAGCAGGTACAAAACTTTTAAAAAAGTGGTTGCCCGTAGATTATTATGTAGGAGGAATTGAACATGCCGTTTTACATTTACTTTACGCCAGATTTTACACAAAATTTTTGTATGATATCGGCGTTGTCGATTTCAATGAACCATTTTTAAAATTGTTCAATCAAGGCATGATTAACAAAAATAAAACCAAAATGAGTAAGTCAAAAGGAAATGTTGTTTCGCCGGACGAATTAGTAAAAAAATATGGATGCGATTCATTACGAATGTATGAATTATTTGTCGGCCCACCAGAATTAGATTGCGAATGGAATGACAATGGAATCGACGGCGTATTACGATTCCTAAATAAATTTTGGAATTTCATTTGCGAATATAAAGACAAAATTATCGAACCAACAAAAAAATTGACAATAATGCGCAATAAAATGATTTTTGAAATTACGAATCGCATTGAAAATTTATCATTGAATACGGTCGTCAGCGGATTTATGGAATTTACAAATAATTTTATTGAGATTTGTAAAAATGAAAATGGAATTGATTCACAAACACTTTCAGCGATTATAATTATGCTCGCACCTTTTGCTCCACATTTAAGTGAAGAATTATGGCAAATAATCGGCAATAATAAATCTATTTTCGAAGAAAAATGGCCGACATATGACAAAAATAATATGCAAGATGAAACTGTTAATATCGTTTTGCAAATAAACGGCAAATTACGTTCAAATATTAATGTTGATATAAATTTACCAAAAGATGAAATAATTTCATTAGCAAAAGAAAATTTAAAAACACGTCTTGATGACAAAACTATCGTAAAAGAAATTTATGTTCCGAATAAAATTGTAAACTTTGTTGTAAAATAAAAAAATCCGCTTATGCGGATTTTTTTATTTTAAAAGTTTTTCATCAAAGAAGCCAAACCTGCCAATTTCATTTTCGTCGCAAAATCTTTACATTGTCCAAAACTACTTTTAAGTTGTTGCTGCGCTTTTTTGTTTAAATTTTTTATAAAAATTTTTTGTTGCTCGGACTTGAGCGCAATTAACAAATTATTTATGTAATCAAAATTAACGCTGCCATCGTCTTTTGAAACTTTATCTTTTAAATCATCAACGTTTTGCGATTGTAAAACTTTTTGTGCAGTTCCGCCACCAAAATTAAAATACAAATTCAAATGAATTGCTAATGCCTCATTTGGATCAATTAATTTTGTATTTTGATGTTCGGAAAAATAATTTTCATATTGATCAACAAGAAAATTCACTGCATCGATATCGCTCAATTTTGAAATATCTAACAAAAATTGATTTGTACTTTCATTTTTATTGATGATATCAAAATAAGAATTTATTTTTTGCAAATCGCGGCCATTTTTTTGCGCATATTTTATCAAATTTGCTATAACTTCCGGCTTTGATTTATCCGATGCTAAAATTTCTTTAATATTATCTTGCGCAAATTCATAAAATTGCGGGCAAACTTTAATTATTTCTGCTAAAGATTCTGGCGTTTTATATTTGCACAAAATTTTGTACATATCTTCGGACAAATTTTCTTTTAGCAAATCATTTACATTTTCTTCTGTCACATAATCAAACAAAATTTTCAAATAATGTTCACTTTTATTTCGTAGATTTTCCAATTCAACAAATGGATCGTTTTCCAAAAATATAAAATCAAGGACTTGTTGCTCATCAACCATGTTAAAAGATATTTTCAATTCATTGAGCATACGTTTTGCGAGTTTCGCATCAATTGCATATTTCAATGCCAACGATTTTGTTTTTTCAAATCCTTCTTCATCATGCTCACGTTTAAAAACAATATCAAACGCATCCATAAACTCTTGCTGTTTGCCGAGCCACATTATTTGTGAATCTGAAATATAAACAAAATTATTGCTAAGTGTTTCGCGGACATCATTAAAATTTTCTGGCGGCTCAGTTTCTTTTTCTTTCTGTTCAAATGATTTCCCAATATACCAAACAATTACGGCCAATGCAGTTTCAAATTCTTTTGGCACATTTTTAAAATTATCGAAAATAAATTTCCACTCTAAAGCGCGTGGATAATAAATTGTATTGTAATAAGTATGATTTTGGAAAAATCCGAACGGAATCAAATTTTTCGTATTAACTTGCTCAATATTATATTTCACAACTTCGGGGAAAAAAACATTCATTGCGCGCTCAGCAAAACCTTCAAAAGTTGGAGGTTTTGAGCACATCGCATTTAATTCGATGTCAGCATCATTTAACGTACTTGCCAAATAAGTTTTTATTTGTTTTTCCATAATAACAACGTCCCTCACCTAATTTTTTATTTATTTTATCATTATGCGAAAAAATTTTCATTAAAATTTTAATGGAAATCAATTAAATTTTTCATGAAAAATTTTTTAAAAATTACCGCCATATTTGATATAATTGTAAAAAATTTTTTTGGGGATGAAAAGTTTGGCCTATAAAATTTTAATTGTCGACGATGAAAAATTAATTGTCAAAGGAATTAAATTCAGTCTTCAACAAGATAATATGATAGTTGATACCGCTTTTGACGGCGAAGAAGCTATCAACATGATTAAAAATAATAATTACGATTTGCTCATACTCGACTTAATGCTGCCAAAAATTAGCGGCCTTGATGTTTGCCAGCAATGTCGAGAATTTTCTCACGTTCCAATAATTATGCTTACGGCAAAAGGTGAAGATATGGACAAAATTATTGGACTCGAATATGGCGCCGATGATTATATGACAAAACCATTTAACATTTTAGAATTAAAAGCACGAATAAAAGCAATTTTACGTCGCAGTAAAAATGAACAGCCATCAAATTTATTAAAATTTCGTGAGATTGAAATCGATACCGATACGAAAAGAGTTTTTGTCAATGGCAAAGAAAAAAAATTAACGGTAAAAGAATTTATTTTGCTAGAAATTTTGATGTCTAACCCTCAAAAAATTTATAGTCGTGAAAATTTATTGAAAATGGTTTGGGGAAAAGATTATCCGGGCGATGAACGAACAGTTGATGTCCATATAAGACGATTACGTGAAAAAATTGAGCCAAATCCAAGTATGCCTGACTATATCCAAACAAAATGGGGAGTTGGTTACTATTTCAAAAAATAGACTCAGCTTACAATCAAAATTAATTTTGAGTCATATCCTCATCAGTTTTGTCCCACTATTTATTTTTTCATTTCTCATGACAAATTTAATGGAAAATTATTTTAGAAAGGACCGCAGTAAAATTTTATTGACCGACGCCAATATTATTGCAACCAACATTGCAAACTATATGGATGATAAAAACAAGTTTGACTACGAAATTGAAAAAAAAAGTGAGGAAGGCGGATATCGCATAATTGTTTTCGACACTATGGGAACAGTCATAAACGATTCAAATAAAAGTGATATCGGCAAAATTTATATCATTCCCGAAGTTATCGACACACTTAAAAAAAAAGACCATACCGTTTTACGTAAAAAGGAACGTAGATTCTACAGCTGCGCTTCAATTTTAAATCAAAAATCTGAAAAAATTGGTGCAGTATTAATCGTTTCATCGGCTGAAGAAATATTTTCGGTGTTAGATGAAATACGCAAAAAATTATTTTTAATCACAATTTTTACATGCGCCATTATTTTTGTTCTCGCATTTTTCATTGCAAATTTAATAATGGAACCATTGAAAAAAATATTGGCGGTATTAGAAAAAATATCGGCAGGCCAACTCGACCAGCGCATCGAAATTAAAAATAAAAATGAATTTGCACAACTCGCATCTTCATTCAATAAAATGACAAATAAACTAGCGCAAATTGAAAATACGCGTGAAGAATTTGTCTCAAATGTTTCACATGAATTAAAAACGCCACTAAGTGCGATAAAAGTTTTGACAGAATCAATGCTCAATGAAAAAGATATTCCACTCGATATTTATCGAGAGTTTTTAAGCGATATAAATTCTGAAATCGACCGCATGACAAATATCGTTAACGATTTACTCACGCTCGTAAAACTTGATAAAAAACGCTTTCCGTTAAATATATCTGACACAAATTTAAATAATATGCTCGAAAATATAATTAAACGTTTGACACCATTGGCCGACAAAAAAAATATTGAACTCGAATTTACTTGCAACAAAAATATAATGCTGCAAGCTGATGAAATGAAACTCAGTCTTGCAATTTCAAATTTAATTGACAACGGAATAAAATACACGCCATCTGGCGGCAAAGTTAAAATCAATATTGACAGCGATGAAAATTTCGCTTACATAACTGTCCAAGACAACGGGATAGGAATAAATGAAAGCGAACAGGAAAAAATATTTGAACGATTCTATCGCATTGATAAAACTCGCGACCGTGAGACTGGCGGCACCGGTTTAGGTCTTTCCATTACAAATTCCACAATTATTATGCACAATGGAAATATAAAATTAACAAGCGATGAAGGATTGGGCACAACATTTGTTATCACAATCCCACTTAAGTGTGCAAAACAAAATATGTAATAAAAAATGATGGCTTGTCATAAAATTTATCAACCAATAAAGAAGGTGATAAATTTTGCGGCAAACCATTGAAAATTCTTTATGCGTTGACGTAAGAAATCTTTTCCAAAAATTTGTAAGCGATGATTTTTTCAATAATATCGAAGAAATTCGTTTGCGTATTGAAAAGCCAATAATAATCAAAAATAAAAAAAACGAATGGTCAATAACTAATGACACTCTCACAAAAAATATTTTATCGGGCTACGTTGTAACAAAAAAAAATTTATACGAAACTTTTGAACTCATTACAAATTATTCGGCATACGCTTTTGAAAATGAAATCAAAAACGGATTCATAACAATAGCCGGCGGCCATCGAATTGGTTTGGCTGGAAAAATTGTAAGCGAAGCTGGAAAAATAAAAACTATCAACAATATAAGCTCTCTTAATTTTCGTATCGCCCACGAAATAAAAAATTGTGCACAATCAATTATAAAATATGTATCAAATCCGTTGACCAATACAATAATTATTTCTCCACCTGGTTGCGGCAAAACAACTCTTTTACGCGATTTAATTCGCATTTTGAGCGAATATTACACAATTTCCGTAATCGATGAACGTTCAGAAATTGGAAGCTGTTATCTTGGAATTGCGCAAAATGATTTAGGATTGCACACTGACATTTTAGATTCTTGCCCAAAAACTGAAGGAATGCTTATGGCGTTAAGAACAATGAGTCCGCAAATCATTGCCGTCGATGAAATTGGAACACTTGATGACGCACGAGCAATAAAAAATATTACAAACTCCGGTGTAAAAATAATTTGTACACTTCACGGAAAAAATTTATCCGATATAAAAAATCGTGAATTTATTAAATCAATGGTAAATGAAAAAATTTTTGAGCGCTATATTTTTTTACAAGAAATCGGAAAAATATCAAATATTTATGACGAAAATTTGGAAAAAATTTTATGAAAATCATTGGCGCAATTTTAGTTTTTATTTCATCAGCACTCTTAGGATTACAGACCGCGTTGAAAATAAAATTTCATATTAATAATTTGAAAAAAATTTGTATGGCTCTAAACATTTTAGAGTCAGAAATAGAATTTGGTGTATTAACTTTATATGAAGCTGCAAAAAATATTTCTGGAAACTCGAACTCATTCGTCCGTGAAATATTCTCGCAAATTGCAAAACAACTTGAAAAAAAATCAAACTGTGCAAAAAATATTTGGCTCGATTCAATAAATTCCGTATCGCAAAATATTTACATTGACAGCGATGATATTGCAACGTTAAATTCTTTTGCCAATGTAATTTCAAATATCGACCGTCAATTGCAATTAAAAAGTTTGCAAACAATAATTTATCAATTAGAAAAAAAAATTGCGCTGCTCGAAACAAAATATCAAAATGAAAAAAAATTGCATTGTAATCTCGGAATTTTATTCGGAATTTTAATCGTAATTATATTTATTTGAGGTGAGAAAATGGACATCAATATCATTTTTCAAATTGCGGCCGTCGGAATTTTAGTTTCAGTCCTAAATCAAGTTTTGATACGGGCTGGCCGTGAAGAACAAGCTATGCTTACAACTTTGGCAGGTTTAGTTGTCGTTTTGTTCTCCGTCATTACTCATATAAACAATTTATTTTTGACAGTACGCGAATTATTTAATCTTTAGGTGAGAAAATGCTCATAGCAAAAATTTCGGCATTCGGAATAATAATCGCAATCGTAATAATTTTATTACGGCATGAAAATAAAGAACTTGCAATTGTTTTAAGTTTAATGTCAGGAATTTTTATTTTTTCTCTTACCATTCTTGAATTAAATAACGTATTAATTGAAATAAAAAGTATAACGCAAAATTTTCATATCAATCCTATTTATCCAACAATATTATTTAAAATAATTGGTATCGCTTATATCTGTGAATTCGCATCACAAATTTGTATCGATGCCGGTGAAAAATCTATCGCAGATAAAATTGAAGTTGGCGGTAAAATTTTAATTATGTCCGCATCAATTCCAATTCTAAATGATTTATTAGAAATAATATTAAATATGATTTAAAAATATATTTACTTCACAAATATAATTATTACTAATTATATTTTTATTAAATTGAATTTATATTCAATAAAATTATTATGATTCAGATGCATCTGAATTTTCAATATAAATTTGAGGAGATTCGGTAGTTTCATCTTCTTTTATTGTATCTTTTAAACCAAACTTTCTATACAAATAAACTCGAATTTCTTTTACATCATTATCTATTTTAAAATTTCGTGAATAGCTATTAAAATCTTCTTTCTCAACTTTTAAACTATGTTCGCCGTAATTTAATAATATTGGTTCAGAAGCGGAAGATTTTTTATCATCGATATAAACTGTACAATCATCTTCATTTATTTTTAATTTAAGTATTCCGAATTTGAATTGTACGTTTGACAAATCTAATTCAACTTTACTATTGTCGTTTATAAAAAAATCTTTGTTATATGTTTCGATATTGTCGCCGGTAATTGAAATATTGTGATGGCCTTCAGGTAATTCCAAAGTTTTTGTATCGATGAGGAGCATTGGCGATTTTGAATCAACTTTCAAAATTCCACCAACTATTTTATCGGCGTTTAAAAAATTTACAGTTCCATAGCCTTTATTAATTTCTATCGCGCAAATATTTTCATCGATACCGCAAATTGTAATAACGCTAAGAGGATTTATTTGTCTAATGTCATACAAATTATCTTTATACATTACGAGGATATTTTCACCGAATGAATATTTTTTACCGTCGTAGTAAAAATAATTTGAATTATAATCGAATTTAAAATTATTTACGTGGCTTTTTTTCCATGAATTTTTATTTATAGTTAAAGATTTTATTTTGGAATTATCGGAAACGGCGTCAACAATCATACCGATAGAAAGTTTTGAGCGTGGTATTGTAAAATTATCTTTATCATAAATTTCTACGTTGTCACTAATTTTTATAAAACTTTCTGTATTCATGTTAAAAATTTTTATCGAATCGTTATCAATTTTATTTATAACTGCTGTAAATTTATTTATTGTTGGAAGAGTTGGAGCGGCTTGTTGAGTTTCAGGCGTAGTAGAAAAAAAATTAAATGCAAAATAAAATGACCCACAGAAAATAAATATTCCAATCCCAAGCGTTATTAAATAAAAAATTATAGGGTTACTTCTTTCTCGTTTTTCTTTTCGCATTTTTTTCACCAAAAATTTTTTTTTAATATGTTATTGCAAAAAAAATCCTCAGTCAAGTTTTTACATTTTTATGATATAATTTTATCGTAAAAGGAGATTTTAAATGAGATTACAAAAATTTTTATCTGCTGCCGGTATCGCTTCACGTAGAAAATCTGAGGAATTAATAAAAAATGGATTGGTAAAAGTTAATGGCAAAATCGTTACCGAATTAGGAATAAAAATTTCCCCATATGATAGTATCTCTTATCGTGGTAAACAATTAAAATTGCAAAAACATATTTACATTATGCTCAATAAACCTGTGGGATATGTTACAACTTTACACGATGAGTTTAATCGTCCAAATATTTTACAGCTTGTGAAAATTCCGCAGCGAATATTTCCAGTAGGTCGCCTCGATTATAATACTTCGGGGCTTTTATTATTAACAAATGATGGTGAATTGACGTACAAATTAACGCACCCTAAGCATAATATAAATAAGACATACGTGGCGAAAATTAAAGGTGAAATTAAAAAAAATGAGTGCAATCAATTCGAAAACGGATTGATTATCAATGGACGTAAGACTGCTCCGGCACAAATTAAAATTATTAACTCAAACAAATTTTATTCTGTCGTGCAAATAAAAATTCATGAAGGCCGTAATCGTCAAATTAGAAAAATGTGTGTGGCTATCAATCATCCTGTGATTGAATTGAAACGAACTCGCATTGGCAAATTAAAATTGGATGTCAATAGTGGTTGTTACAGAATTTTAACGGGAAATGAAATCGATTATCTCAAATCTTTAGAAGGTGAGAAATAGATGCGAAAAATTTCGCTGGCAAAAAAAATTTTCATCGCGCTTATTCTTGGTTGTGTGTGTGGAATAATTTTTAATCTTGTGCCAAAAAATTTTGATATTTTACTTGAAATTATAAATTTAATCGGACAAATTTTTACGAATTTAATTAAGTCAATGGTTGTGCCATTAGTTTTTGTAAGCATTGCACTTGGTATTGCATTGATTGGAGATTTAAAAAAGTTGGGGAGTGTCGGTTCAAAAATTATTGCGTTTTATTTTGGGACGACAGCTTTAGCAGTAAGTTTCGCAATTTTTTTTGCCAAGCTTATAAATCCTGATACGAGTTTTTATATTAAAAATGTTCCGGAAATTTCGGCAGATATTCATGAAAAAATAAGTGTGTCGAAAATTATTTTGGACATAATTCCGACAAATCCTATTGAAGCTTTGGCAAAGGGAAGTATGTTGCAAATTATTTTTTTTGCGATATTGATAGGGATTGGGATAACGCTTGCAAATGAAAAAGGTACGCCGGTAAAAAAATTATTTGAGTCACTCAACGAAATTAATTTAAAACTTGTAGCAATGATAATGAATTTTGCGCCGATCGGTGTTTTCGCATTGATTACTTATTCTTTCGCAAGCTTTGGATTAGATATTATCCCATCGATTTCAAAATATTTGTTTGTAACGTATTTGGCACTGTTTTTTCACGCAGTCGTTATTTATAATTTAATGCTAAAGATTTGGACGAAGCTTGATATTAAAAAATTTTGGAAGAAATTTTGGCCGGTAGCAGGTGTAGCTTTTTCAACTTCATCGTCAAATGCAGCATTGCCGATTTCAATTGAAGCAGCAGATAAGATGGGAGTTTCGCGTGATATTTCATCGTTTACATTATCGCTCGGTTCGACAATAAATATGAATGGAACAGCAATTATGCATGGAATAACGGTAATTTTTTTGGCGAATGTCTATCATATAGATTTAAATATTTCAGATTTAATTAAAGTTGTTTTGATGTCGACACTAGCATCTGTTGGAACGGCAGGGGTTCCTGGAGTTGGAATGTTAATGCTGGCAATGGTTTTGGAACTCGCAAATATTCCTGTTAGTGCAATAGGTTTAGTACTTGGTATCGATAGGATTCTTGATGCGGGTAGGACCGTAGTAAATGTTATGGGAGATTGCGTTTGTACTCTTATTGTTGCGGTAATGGAAAATGATTTAGATGAAAAAAAATTTAATGCAGATGCATAAAAAAATTTTTGTGCGCAATAATATTTATCGTAGAGATAAAAATCCTCTATGTTTTTAGTTCGCACTTTATTGAGCGAAGGGAGGTTAATTATTATGAACGATAATAAAAATGATAAGTATACTGAAGAAGCAAATTCTTCTGACAAAAAAAATAAAAATAGTAAATAATAAAAAGGAATGCAAACTTATGGAGCTAAGTTTGCATTCCTTATTTCTTTTATATATCTGAATATTTTTCTGTTCTTTCTGAATATTTATATTGATTTGGTTTACCGTTGCCTTTATAAATTTCATTCGTTTGTTTAGTTTTATCTGATTTATTTTTTTCTGTGGAAATTTTCTTTTTTGATAAATTATGCAGATTTTTTCTTGATTGCAAATATTCATTAATGAATAGCCAACCAAAAGCAATACCGGCACCGATAGTTAAAATTAATCCTGCAGCAATAGATGACAATATTTCAAGTCCAAGCAATACAAACGGTGGAAAAAATAATGATATTAAGAGTGCTAATGATATTGCAGCTATTATAAATGCTATAGGTGATATTACTAAAAATATTTTGCTTCTTTTAGTTTCTTCTCTTTTTTTTAGAATTTTATATTCACATTTTTTCATAGAATCATAAGCATCAAATGTTTCTTGGTTATTTGCAAAAGCATTTGATATAGAATCTACAATATTATCTAATTCTTCAGGATATTGTTGAAAAACAGAAGCAATAAAATTTAGTTTTTCCAAATCAAGCTCATCTAAAGAATTTTTTAAAAAATCTTCTTGTTCTTGTGAGAAATTATGATTGTTGCTTGATACTACTAATGAGCAAATTCCTTTTGCAATTTCTTTTTTGTCATAATTTTTAGTATGATAATTAAAATTTGATGAATTAAGATTAGCAATATAATCAAATTTAGAATTATCATCCTGACTTATTGCTATTTCAATCAATAATTTATTGCTTAGTAAAAGTTTATCAATTTCATTTTCTTTTGTTGGATTTATTTTAGAAAAAAATTTCACTAATGAATAACAATGTTTTCTTGTGGCATTTCCAAAATTTTCAAAATAAACATAAGGTTTGTAATCCAAATAATTTGTGAACATAAATTTATCAATTCGCATTATAGCTGAGTAATATTTTGAAATTTTTATGTTGGAAATTAATTGTTCGTAATCGTTGCAATCAGCAAATTCATTTGGCATGAATATAAAAGCAAATAGTAAATCATTTATTTTTTCCGGATTTTCTAAGACGTAGCGTTTAAATTCATCTGAACGAAATTTTTCTCTAGCTTTGTTATAAATTGGTGAATTTGAATTTAGGTGGAAACGCATAAGATTTTGCAGAATAATCGAATTTTCAAGCCAAATTTTCATATAAAAATTTTTTGTTAATTCATTAGGTTGCTCATTACTTTCAAAAAAAATTCTATCAAAATGACAAGTTATAAATCTTGATTCCAAATAATTTGTAGCGTAATAAAAATCTTCAAAGTACTCATGTTCAGAACTAATGAATTCAAAAAGACTAAATGTTTGTTCTATATTATCTTCAGTGTATTTTTTTTCAAGAATTTCTCTCTTGGAAATTTCTTCTTCAATACTAAGTGTTCCGTGAGCTGTAAAGTTGTCTTTTGTTTGAACATATATAATAGAAAATTTTTCAAAATCAATATCTCTTGACATTTCTTTAATATTTTTTCCCTTACTTGATAAATAATAAGATCCTTGAGAGGTTTGTGGGAAACAATCATTTATGTAAGGAATTTTTTCTATTTCGGTATTCCAGAATTCCAAATACTTTTTTTTAAATTCTTCAAGCATTGGTATATATTTTTCATTTTTTTTGAGATTTTTTATATAAGTTTCAGGATTTCTAGAAGTAAACATTTCTTGTACTAATTTATTAAAATCATTAACTTTTTCATTATCAATATAAAATGATAAATTGAAATGTAAATAATCAAGTATACTTATATTTATAGAAATATTCATAACTTCAAATCGGAAATAGAAAAATTCATTTAGCATATCCTTCATATTTTTTTGGTTTAAGATTCGATTAATTTTTTTAAAATTATCTGAAGAAGGATTTGCAAAAATAGGTCTAAGTACATCAACAAGAAAATGTAGATCAAATTTTTCATCTTTTTTGAATATAGAGAAATTTTTATCCAAACAATCTACCAAATAAAATATTGTTCTCATGAAAAGCCACTCAGCATCTTTGATTTGTTTGTCGATTTGTTCATATTCAGATGTATTTTGTTGCATGTTTTTCCGGCATTGTACCAAATCAAAAAAATCAATATTTTGTGGCTCATTCATGATCAACATCTCCTATTGATTTATTTTTTTCCAACGTGTTCCATTCGGAGTATCCTCCAAAATAATTCCCATTGCCGACAATTTATTTCGTATTTCATCGGCGAGTTGCCAATTTTTATTTTTCTTAGCTTTTGTACGTTCATCTATTAAATTTATTATATCAAAATTTTCATTATTTTTGAAATCAAATTCCAAGCCAAGAATTTTACAAAGCAAAATAATTTTGTTAGAAACGTAGAGCGCAAATTTTTTTGAAGATTTTTGATTTATATTTGAGTTTGCAAAACGTACCAAATCAAAAATTATACCGATAGCTCCGGCGGTATTAAAATCGTCATCCATATTTTTTTCAAAAAGTTCAACATATTTGTTGCATTGCTTATACAAATCATTTTGTGGCTCATCATTTAAATTTTCGAGCATAAAATTTATGTTAAACAAACATGTCTTTATACGTTCGAGAGAAGTTTTTGCGGCCTCTAATTGTTCATCAGAAAAATTTATTGGATTACGATAGTGAACGCTTAAAATAAAAAATCGGATTACGTCATACGAAAATTTTTCAGCAATTTGACGAATAGTGAAAAAATTTCCTTTTGACTTTGACATTTTTTCATTGTCAACATTTATAAATCCATTATGTAGCCAATAGTTTACAAATTTTTCACCGCTATATGCTTCGCTTTGGGCAATTTCATTTTCATGATGTGGGAAAATTAAATCTTCACCGCCAGCATGAATATCAATTTTTGTTCCCAAATATTTTTTTACAATTGCACAGCATTCAGTATGCCAACCGGGCCGCCCAAATCCCCATGGTGATTCCCATTTTGGTTCGCCAATTTTGTATGGTTTCCACAAAACAAAATCGGTAGGATTTTTTTTATTTTCATCCTGTGAAATTCGATTGCCAGCAATTAAATCATCAATGTTTTTTCGTGAAAGTTCACCGTAATTTTTAAATTTGTTTGTATCAAAATAAACTGTACCGCTTTTTTCGTACGCATAACCTTTTGCAATAAGAGTTGAAATTAACTCAATCATTTCGGGGATTACTGCCGTCGCACGCGGATTTATTGATGGTTCAATATTTAAATTTTTAGCATCAATTAATGCTTCTTTGATAAATTTTTCGGCAATCTCACTCGTAGTTTTGTCCTCAGATTTTGCGCGTGCAATTATTTTGTCATCTATGTCGGTGAAATTTTGCACGTATGTAACTTCAAATCCTTTGTATTCCAAATAGCGACGAATCGTATCAAAAACTACATATGGGCGCGCATTACCGATATGTAAATAATCATAGACGGTCGGTCCACAAACATACATTGAAATTTTATTAGGAACAATCGGTGTAAAAATTTCTTTTCGGCGCGTTAATGTGTTGTAAACTTTCATTGTTAAATCTCCTTTATAATTTTTGTCAAACAAATTTATATTAAACCGATTTTTCTTTTAACTTTTTGTAATTTTTTATGTGCGATTTCGGAAGCTCTTTGTTTTCCTGTTAAAATTAATTTGTCGATATAATCTTTTTCATTTTGTAGCTCGACAAATTTTTTTTGTATTGGTTCTAGCAATTCGATAACTGCTTCGCCAACGTATGTTTTTAATTGTCCATAATTTTTGTCGGAAAAAAATTTTTCTGCTTGCTCTATTGATATTTTTTTCGCGCTGCTATATATTTTTAATAAATTTGTAATGCCAGGCTTGTCAGGCGAGCAATAAATTTTGCTATCGGAATCGGTTACAGCTCGTTTGATTTTATTCATAATTAAATTTGGTTCGTCAAATAAAAATATTACGCCGGTGTCATCAGATTTAGACATTTTTTTTTCTGGTTGTTGTAGATTCATTATTTTCGCGCCGCTTTCATTTATTAATGGTTCTGGAACGGTGAATGTATCACCATATATTTGATTGAAACGATTGGCAATATCGCGGCAAATTTCTACATGTTGTTTTTGGTCGGCGCCGGTTGGAACATATTCTGCGTCATATAACAAAATATCTGCGGCCATTAAAACCGGATAGGTAAATAATCCTGCATTTATATTGTCACTATGTTTTTGCGATTTGTCTTTAAATTGTGTCATACGATTTAATTCACCCATATATGTGTAACAATTTAATATCCATGCAAGTTCACAATGTTCATGTACATGAGATTGAAAATAAATAATATTTTTTTCGGGATCGAGTCCAATTGCTAAAAGTAATAGAAACATATCGCGCGAATATTTACGAAGTTGAGATGGCTCACGACGTACTGTTAATGAATGCAAATCGGCTATGCTAAATATGCAATTATATTCATTTTGCATATCAACCCAATTTTTTATTGCACCTAAATAATTTCCTAATGACGGAATGCCCGAAGATTGAATTGCACTGTAAACATTTTTTTTCTCCATTTTTTATCATCTCCATTTTTTTGAAATTATATCAGAAAATATGTTGCCAAAAAATTAATGAAAATTTTTGTGATTCTTGTTAAAAAAGTATATAATATATATAAGTTATAAAATTGATGAAAGTAGGTGAAAAAATACTATGAGCCAAGAAAACATTAGCAAAAAAGAAAAAGCTATTCGAAAAGCTGGCAAAGAAATTGTTCAAAACATTATTCAAGAAGTTACGCAAGAAATTCAACAAGAGGATGCAAGAGAAGTTGTTGCTCAAATTTTTGCTAAAGCAGATTCACTTCAAGGTCTTCAAGAATTAAATGAACAAGAAACAAAAGCACAAAGAAAAACAAGGTTTATGATGACAAAATTTATATATAAAGCAGAGTTTTTTATTGATGCGGTTTTTTCAGGAACTGCGGAAATGGGTTTGCTAGACGGTGAAGTAACAGAAAAATGTGTAGATATTACAAATGTGTTTAAAAATGTTATGCCTTATTTACAAACTTTTGTTGAATTTACTAAATATGTATGCATAAAAAAGTTAACTTTTAATAATTCAAACGAAATGTTTAAAGCTTTTTTTGATTATCTGATTGAAGAACTAAGTGCACAGGATTTACGGTTTATTGATATTGATAAAGAAAAATTAACAATGAAATTTAATCAATTTTATGGATGCCTAGATGAATTGACGTTAGAGCAGAATAGAAACAAATTTGAAAAATTTCAAAACGCATTAACTTCATTTTTTATAAAAATATTGAATGAAAAAACTTTTTATCATTTTAATATTGATGGTTCTATTCAAAATTTAGCGATGAATTGTGCTGCAGTATCTTTTCCGCATCATTTTTATAAAGAAACAGGACGAAGGATTTGTATGATAGGCACAGCAAAAGAAAAATTTTGTTTACTTGTGCCTGAGAATGAACAAGAATATTGGCTTAGTTTAGCTAAGCAAGAAATTTTCACCCAAAAACCTTATTATAATAAAACTTCTTTGCAATATCAGAAAGAAACTTCATCAGAATTTGAAGTATTGCCATATTCAACAGCAATTGAAATGTACATTTCTAAGCATTTTAAACCTGAATTTTCTATTGATTATATTTTAAATCTTACTAAATCATCGACTGAAGATAGTGAAGCTGTAAAATATGTGAAGGAAGCTATAAGAGTAATTTGGTTAGGAAGATATCTTGAAAATTTAGCGATAGTTTATATGTTCGATCAATCTTTAATTGGGAAAGATGTAGATGTAGATACAATAGATTTTTGGCGTACAGTTTTTGAAAATACACATCTTGAAATATCTGATTACTTACTTATTATTTTAAATAACAATAATAGTTGTTTTAATGAAGTTAAAGATGTTTTTCACAATAAAAATTTCAGGCAATATCTTATTGGGAATAAAGATTTGATTGAAAATTTAATTATATTAGCTTCATTTGAACCTGACCGATTTTTAGAATTTTCGAGAGAAATAATTAATACTAATAGTTTGGGAACTTTTACAAATTTTGTTTTTGCTGAAAAAATTTCCAATGAAGTTTTTAATTTTAAACAAAACTGTAAATGGTTTAATGAAAATGATTTTTCTACAAAAATTAAACAAGAAATTTTAATAATACCGCATAAACGAATTTTACGTCCATTTATTGATAAATGTAAAACTTATGAGGAATTAGTTGTAGTTTATTCATTATGGCAAGAAACTAATTTTTTGAATCAGTATTGGTTAATGCCTAAGATTACAGCGGAAGATTTGACTGCACTTGCAGAAATATTAAATGATGATATTGAAAACAAAACAAAAATAAAATTAATTTATAGTTTATGGCCAAATTTTGCTGAAGAAAATTGGTTTGCAAATAATAAACTTGAACTTGATTTCGTTTTCTGTTTCAAAAATATAAGCACGCGACAAGCTCGTAATATTATGCAAAAATTTAAAAATTGGAATGTCCCGCCAAATGTTAAAGAAAGATTTGTAAAGAACTTGAAGGATTTGAACTCGCAAGATTTAGAAATAGTTGAAGATTTATTTTTAGAAAATCAAAATTTTGATTTTATTGCAACAATAATTGAAGCAAAGTTAAAATATTCTGAGATTGATATGCAAAAATTTAAGATTAAATCTTTTAAAAATGAAATTTTGCAAGATAAATTTTTTAATTCTGCTGAAGGTATTCGCTTTTTATATGATTTTAAATTTGGTAACAGTGAAGTAGCTAAAAAATTTTTATTAAATTCTCTTGGAATTATGTATGAAAATTTAAAAAGTTATACCGCTATTGCTGTAAGTTTGTTTGGATTAGGTGCAGTTTCATCTGTTGCATTGGTAACGCTGAAATTGTTGTGGAATATGCAAAAAACAAACAATTTAGATCTTGATGAAATTATTGAAAAAAATAATCTTGGGACTGAATATGATAAAATATCGTCGAGTTTAGATTCAGAAAATAATAAAAATGAAACACCTATTTTAGAAGCATTACGTGAGTTTAGAACACAAGAAAATGTAAAATGAAAATTAAAAATGAAAATTAAAAATGAAAATTAAAAATGAAAATTAAAAGTCTGCGTTTGCAGATTTTTTTTATTGTAATTTTTTATATCAAAAATTTTTTCTGTGATAAATATTTTTTCTTAACATAAATATTTTTTTCGTATAAATAATTTTCTCTTGACAAATTCTTATCAACTATTTTACAATATAAATTTGTGATATTCTTGCTTGTAAATTATTTCTGTAGAAAGGGTGATTTTGTGAAGAAGGGTCGGATTCATCCCGTTAATTTGGGTGATAATGTTAGAATTAGCTATTCCTCAAATCATCAATTCTCTCAAATGCCTAACCTTATTGAGGTCCAAAAAAATAGTTTCCAATGGTTTATGGATGAGGGAATCCTTGAAGTCCTTAAAGAAATTTCCCCTATTACTGATTTTAATGGCAATTTAATTCTTGAGTTCCTCGATTACTCTAAAGGTAAACCTAAATATAATATTGCTGAATGTAAAGAATATGATACTTCTTATTCTGTTCCTCTAAAATTACGTACCAGACTTATTAATAAAGAATTAGATGAAATTAAAGAACAAGATGTCTATATGGGCGAATTACCTATTATGACTGATACTGGAACTTTCGTTATAAATGGTGCCGAACGTGTTATCGTTAGCCAACTCGTACGTTCACCTGGTGTTTACTACGATATTAATTTTGATAAAACTGGCAATGAACTTATTAATTCAACTGTTATTCCTAATCGTGGCTCATGGATTGAGTACGAAACTGATTCCAACAATATATTTAGTATTCGTATTGATCGTACACGAAAATTACCTGTAACAGTTTTTTTACGTGCACTAGGTTTTGAAACAAATGATGAAATTTTAAAATTGTTCGGTGATGAGCCAAAAATATTAAATACTCTCGATAAAGATTCTTCGTCAAATTATCAGGATGCCGTTATCGAAATTTATAAGAAAATTCGGCCGGGTGAGCCACCAACTTTAGAAAATGCTGAAAATTTATTTCATAATATGTTTTTTGATGCACGTCGCTATGATTTGGCACGCGTTGGTCGCTATAAAATTAATAAAAAATTGAGTTTTAAATACAGAATTGTTGGACATGAACTTGCCGAAGATGTTGTTGATATGGAAACCGGTGAACTTTTAGCAAAAGCTAATACCGTTTTGACGCGCAAACTTGCTAAATCAATTCAAGATGCTGCTGTTCCTTATGTCTTTATTAAAGTTGACGATATAAAAGTTAAAGTTTTGAGTAATTTATTTGTCGATGCGACTCCGTATCTAAAAAATTATGGCTTGAATCCAAAAAAACTTGACATTTGGGAGAATGTTTATTTTCCTGTGCTTAAAGAATTGCTGGAAACTGCAAAAGATTCAAATGAACTTGAATCACTTATAAAAGATAATATGTCGCGTCTTATTCCGCGTTTGCTTATGGTCGAAGATTTTATCGCAACAATTAATTACGTTATTAATTTGGAATACGGAATTGGCAGTAAAGATAATATCGACCATCTTGGTAATCGTCGGATACGTTCTGTCGGCGAACTCTTACAAAATCAATTTCGAATTGGTATGGTTCGTATGGAAAGAATGATTCGTGAGCGTATGACGATTCAGGATATGGATATAGTTACTCCGCAGGCACTTATCAATATTCGACCGATTACGGCGATTTTAAAAGAATTTTTTGGTAGCTCACAGCTTTCACAGTTTATGGATCAAACGAATCCATTGGCTGAACTTACTCATAAACGAAGATTATCAGCGCTTGGTCCGGGTGGATTATCACGTGACCGCGCTGGATTTGACGTGCGCGATATTAACAGTTCGCATTATAGTCGTATGTGTCCAATTGAAACGCCTGAGGGCCCGAATATTGGACTTATAAATTCGTTGGCAACTTATGCGAAAATTAATCAATATGGATTTATTGAGGCTCCGTATAGAGTTATTGACAAATCTGGTGAAAAACATTTTGTTACTGACAAGATTATTTATATTGCGGCTGATGATGAAGAAGATTATATTATTGCGCAGGCAAATGAACCGCTTGATGAAAACGGTTGCTTTATTAATAAAAAAATTATTGTGCGCCACAAAGATGATATTTTTGAAATTGATAGTGATTCTGTAGATTTGATGGATGTTTCGCCAAAACAAATGGTTTCTGTTGCAACTGCTTTGATTCCATTTTTGGAAAATGATGACGTAACTCGTGCATTGATGGGTTCAAATATGCAACGTCAAGCTGTTCCACTTATTCAAAGTGAATCGCCAATTGTTGGAACAGGTATGGAATTTAAAACCGGTTATGATTCAGGCGTTACAATTATTGCAAAAAATGATGGAGTAGTTGAAAAAGTTTCATCCGATGAAATTATTGTTAAAAATAATCATGGCAAAAAAGATATTTACAAAAATACAACTTATTTGCGTAGCAATCAAAGTACGTGTATAAATCAAAAACCAATCGTTTTTAATGGACAAAAAATTTCCAAAGGTCAAGTAATTGCTGATGGCCCCTCAACTTCTAATGGAGAACTCGCACTCGGCAGAAATCCACTTATCGGTTTCATGACATGGGAAGGTTACAATTATGAAGATGCTGTTTTGCTGAGCGAGCGTCTTGTGCAAGATGATGTTTACACTTCAGTTCATATTGAAGAATATGAAGCTGAAGCGCGCGATACGAAATTGGGACCGGAGGAAATGACGCGCGATATTCCGAATGTTGGCGAAGACATGTTAAAAAATCTTGACGCCAACGGAATTGTTCGCATTGGTGCGCTTGTACAACCAAATGACATTTTGGTTGGCAAAGTTACGCCGAAAGGTGAAACAGAATTGACAGCCGAAGAAAAATTGTTGCGCGCTATTTTTGGTGATAAAGCTCGTGAATTTCGCGACACTTCTTTGCGCGTTCCACATGGTGAAGGTGGAATTGTTGTTGACGTAAAAATTTTTACACGCGAAAATAAAGATGAAATTTCTGTTGGCATAAATAAATTGGTTCGTGTTTATATTGCGCAGAAAAGAAAAATTTCTGTTGGTGACAAAATGGCTGGACGTCATGGAAACAAAGGTGTTGTCTCGAGAGTTTTACCAGTTGAAGATATGCCGTTTTTGCCAAATGGACGCCCACTTGATATCGTTTTAAATCCATTGGGTGTTCCATCCCGTATGAATATCGGGCAGGTTCTTGAAGTACATCTTGGGCTTGCGGCAAAAGTTTTGAATTGGAAAGTTTCTACGCCAGTTTTTGACGGTGCAAACGAAATAGATATTATGGATACGTTGGAACTCGCAAATGATTATTCAAATATGCAATGGGATGAGTTCGAAAAAAAATGGAAAGATGTACTTGACGATTTTATTTTTCAAAGTTTGAAAGAAAATAAAGGTAAGTCGGATGAATGGGCGGGCGTTCCAATTACGCGCGATGGTAAAATAAAATTGCGTGATGGACGTAGTGGCGAATATTTTGATAATCCAGTAACCGTTGGCTATATGCACTATTTAAAGCTTCATCATCTTGTTGATGATAAAATTCATGCGCGTTCAACTGGACCTTATTCACTTGTTACTCAGCAACCATTAGGTGGTAAAGCTCAATTCGGTGGTCAAAGATTTGGAGAAATGGAAGTTTGGGCTCTCGAAGCATATGGCGCGTCATATACTTTACAAGAAATTTTGACAGTTAAGTCAGATGATATTGTCGGACGTGTGAAAGCGTACGAAGCAATTGTTAAAGGTGAAAATATTCCTGAGCCAGGTATTCCAGAATCTTTTAAGGTTTTGTTAAAAGAGTTGCAAGCTTTAGCGTTGGATATGAAAATCCTTTCGAATGACAATAAAGTTTTAGAAATTAAGGAAAGTGTCGATGATAATGATGAAACTGATGTGCAAGTTACGGAAATTTTACCTGAAAATAATTTTAAATCTGAAACTAATTCCTTTGAAATTGTCGAAGAAAGTGATGATGAGTTTTAGTTAGACGAATTTTAAATAAATTACCCGAAGGAGTTTTATCAATGTCAAATGGTTTTGATAATACGCTTAATTTTGATTCAATTGGAATTGGGTTAGCGTCGCCGGAAAAAATTCGCGAATGGTCTAAAGGTGAAGTTAAAAAACCTGAAACTATTAACTACCGTACACTTAAACCGGAACGCGATGGTTTGTTTTGCGAAAAAATTTTTGGCCCTACAAAAGATTGGGAATGCCATTGCGGTAAATATAAACGTATCCGATATAAAGGCGTGGTTTGTGACCGATGTGGCGTCGAAGTTACGAAAGCAAAAGTTCGTCGTGAACGTATGGGTCATATTGAATTGGCTTGCCCTGTTTCGCATATTTGGTATTTTCGTGGAATACCTAGTCGTATCGGAATAGTTTTGGGAATTTCGCCGCGTGCTCTTGAAAGAATTTTATATTTTTCTTCATATATAGTTCTTGATTCTGGAAATACGCCGCTCATGCAAAAACAAATGCTTAGTGAAAAAGAATACCGTGAAGCGTATGACAATTATGGTAATACTTTTCGTGTTGGTATGGGCGCCGAAGCAATTAAAGAATTACTACAAAAAATTGACGTTGAAAAAGAAGTTAAAGAATTAAAAGAAGAATTAAAAAATTCTTCAGGGCAAAAATGGTTACGCATTATAAAAAAATTGGAAGTAATGGAATCGTTTCTTGTATCCGGCAATAAACCTGAATGGATGATACTCGAAGCACTTCCTGTAATTCCGCCAGAATTACGACCGATGGTTCAACTTGATGGTGGCCGGTTTGCTACTTCCGATTTAAATGATTTATATCGTCGTGTTATAAATCGCAATAATCGTTTGAAAAGATTATTGGACTTAAGCGCGCCGGATATTATTGTCAGAAATGAAAAGCGAATGCTTCAAGAAGCAGTCGATGCTTTATTAGATAATACGCGGCGCGGAAAACCTGTAACTGGTGCGAATAATCGTCCGCTTAAATCTTTATCAGATTTGTTAAAGGGCAAGCAGGGACGTTTTAGACAAAATCTTTTGGGAAAACGTGTAGATTATTCTGGACGTTCTGTTATAGTTGTTGGCCCAAATTTGAAAATTTATCAGTGTGGTTTACCAAAAGAAATGGCAATTGAATTATTTAAGCCATTTGTTATGAAAAAACTTGTGGAAAACAATTTGGCGCATAATATAAAATCTGCTAAACGTATGGTTGAAAAATTGCAGGTTGAAGTTTGGGATATGCTCGAAGATGTTATAAAAGAACATCCGGTTATGTTAAATCGTGCGCCGACGTTGCATCGACTTGGCATTCAAGCATTTGAACCGGTTTTGGTTGAAGGTCGTGCGATAAAATTGCATCCACTTGTTTGTGCGGCATATAATGCGGATTTTGACGGCGACCAAATGGCTGTTCATATTCCTTTGTCGGTTGAAGCACAAGCTGAATGTAGATTTTTGTTGCTGGCACCGAATAATTTATTGAAGCCGTCTGACGGTGAACCGGTTACTGTTCCATCACAGGACATGGTTTTAGGTATTTATTATTTGACATTGCAAAAAGAAAATGAGCTCGGTGAAAATAAAATTTTTGCAGATGCAAACGAAGCTATTTTGGCTTATCAAAATAATTTGATTAGTTTACATGCAAAAATAAATGTGCGTCGTAAAATTAATAATGAAAGTAAAATAGTTGAGACAACAGTTGGTAGAATTATTTTTAATGAAGCGATTCCACAAGATATTGGATTTGTTGATCGTTCAATTCCAGAGAATATTTTTAAATACGAAATAGATTTCCTTACCGATAAAAAATTATTGTGTAAAATAATCGAGCGTTGTATTAACAAACATGGCTCGACACAAACTGCTATTGTTTTGGATAAAATTAAAGAACTTGGTTTCAAATTTTCTACGCGTGGTGCGTTGACTGTTTCCGTTTCAGATATGGAAATTCCATCGGAAAAGAAAAATTATTTGGATGAAGCTGAACAAAATGTTGAAAAGATTACGAAAATGTATCATCGTGGTTTGATGACGGATGAAGAACGCTATATTAAAGTTATTGACGTTTGGAATATTGCCAATGATAAAATTACAAACAAATTATTTGACGGGCTTGGTCAGTATAATAATATTTACATGATGGCAAATTCAGGTGCGCGTGGTTCTAAAAATCAAATTAAACAGTTGGCTGGTATGCGTGGGCTTATGGCTAGTCCGACTGGAAAAATTATTGAACTTCCAATTAAGTCAAATTTCCGTGAAGGTTTGTCCGTTTTGGAATATTTTATTTCTGCACACGGTGCACGCAAAGGTTTGGCCGATATGGCTTTGCGTACTGCCGACTCAGGTTATTTGACTCGTCGACTTGTTGATGTTTCGCAGGATATTATTGTTCGTGAGTGGGATTGTTGTGAAAATCATGAGCATGTTCCATTTATGGAAGTACATGCGTTCAAGGATAATGACGAAATTATTGAGCCACTTTGCGATAGAATTCGTGGACGTTGGTCGGTTGAAGATATTTATAATCCGTCCAATGGTGAATTGATTGTTGCAAAAGACACGATGATTACGCCGGATCAAGCTGATTTGATAGATTCACTTGGAATCGAAAGCGTGAAAATTCGTACGATTTTAACTTGTCGTTCAAAAATTGGTATTTGCTCAAAATGTTATGGGGCAAATATGGCGTCGGGGCGTATCACAAGAATAGGTGAAGCCGTTGGAATTATTGCGGCGCAATCGATTGGTGAGCCCGGTACTCAGTTGACAATGCGCAACTTCCACGAAGGTGGTATTGCTAGCAGTGAAGACATCACTCAAGGTTTACCACGTGTCGAAGAATTATTTGAGGCACGTCGACCAAAAGGTGTTGCAATTATTTCTGAGATTGCTGGGAAAGTTTCTGTTAGCGATGAAAGGAAAAACCACAAAGTTACAATTGTGAATGATACGGAAACGAAAGAATATGTAATTCCGTTTGGAGCAAGGTTGAAAGTTTACAGTGGAGACACAATTGAAGCAGGTGACGAAATTACTGAAGGAAATATTTATCCGCAAGATATTTTGCGAATAAAAGGGGTCAGAGGTGTTCAGGATTATTTGCTGCGTGAGGTTCAACGTGTTTATCGTTTGCAGGGTGTTGACATTAATGACAAGCATATTGAAGTTATTGTTCGGCAAATGTTAAAGCGTGTGAAAATTGAGGAAAGCGGCGATACAAATCTTTTGCCGGGGAATTTTATTGATTGGATTGAGTATGAAGATATAAATGCAAAAAATATAGCGCAAAATCTTGTACCGGTAAAAGGCGAGCGTTTGTTGATGGGAATTACAAAAGCTTCATTGGCGACGGATTCATTTTTATCGGCGGCATCGTTCCAGGAAACTACAAAAGTTTTAACGGAAGCAGCAATACGTGGCAAAACTGATCCACTTATTGGTTTGAAGGAAAATGTTATAATAGGTAAGTTGATACCGGCTGGAACAGGTACGAATTTGTATCAAAAATTACAGATAGAAACTGAAGATGAAAATGCTGAAGAAGAAATTAAACAAAATGCTGAACAAGTTTCACAAGAAAAAATTAAAGTTGAAAACTAAATTTTAATAATAAGAAAGGCAGTGCATAAATTTTTTGCACTGTCTTTTTTTGTTTTGATTTCAAAATTTTCTGTTTAAATTATTTTTGAATTGTTTTATAATAAAATTATTATATTAAACCAAAATTGGGAGTTTGATTTCTATGAATGAAAATGTAATTTATAATAGAAAATTCAAAAATATGTTGGCAGTTAAAGATGAAAATGGCGAGAATAAATTATTACCGGTAATTAATATCACTGAATTGGCTAAACTTATGCAATTTGGACAAATGGCATTTTATTTTTCACTTTTGAATACTTGCAGAAAGTGGGATAGTTTGAATAAATCTTTTTCAGCTGAAAATACTTCACTTATAGCTAGCAAAGCAGAAATTTCTAGAAATGATATTGAAAGACTTCGTAGCAGTATATTTGAAAATGAAAATCCTGATACTATGGAATTAATGTGTTCAATTTCGCCAGTTAAAAATAAAATGATAAGAATGAATTTTCTTGATACTGATTATGTTGGTGTTAAATTTGAAGGCGATGTTTTGTGGTGGCTCTGTCAGGGAACATATCGCCTTAAAAAATTTCCTAAAAATAATGGTTTTCCGATTTTAATAAATGCAAAGTGGTGCAATATTTCAAAAAATATAATGGATTTTTTTAGTAAAATAAAAATTGCAAATGGTGATAAAAAATATACTAAAGATGATTTTGATTTCTTAAATATTTTTTTTGAATCTAGTGAACCTGAATATAATATTCCAACAGATAAAAATGGCTATCTTACGATTAGCGATAATGATGATATACATAAACTTAATGATGCCGGTAAAAAAATATTGGAGGTTTCAATAAATAAATTAAAAATTGAGGATCGGGTTTCTATTAAAGCAATAGAAGATGAGTTAATAAGTATGGCAGAATATTTTTCAACGCCTGGTGTAGATGGCCAATTTAAAGAATCAGAAAAAGTTAATTATATCGATGAAATAAAACTTCAACTTTGTGGAAGATTTGATAGAATAGGATTAAATTCTTCGATACTTGGTAAAGATTTATTGCCGAATGAAGCTTATGATTATGCTAATTCAGGACATATTTATTATTTTATGTTATACATTTATACATGTTTATTGCCATATGTGTTGGAAATTTTTGAAAAAGGAGTGAAGGCAACTCTTAAAAAGAGAAAATTGGTTATCGACCGAGTATTGAAAATTATAAATGATTTTAGAAAAAAATCATTGCTAAAAAAATATTCAAGTTTGAAATCTATAGCTAGTGCAATTTGTGATCCTGAAATGTTTAAATTTTTTAATTCTGAAACTTTTGAAGATTTTGCAGAAAAAATAAACGATATGGCTATGATTTTTCATAATGCTATGTTTGCAGGTGAAGTTAAAACTGTAACTAGGCAAGCTGGTACACATTATCAAATTACACAATTTGATTTTGTGTGTTTAGATTTGCGTGAAAGAACATATGCTGATGGATTTTGGTTAAATGGTAATTTCGCAGTTCCTATTACTAAATTATTTAAACATTATAAAATAGAAGCAAATTTACCAGAATTAATTAGTGATGGTAATCAACAAATTCCTGATAAATTTGAATGGTTCAAGTTTCCATGTAAAATTTCTGAATTAAGATGTTCTGAATTAAATGAATTAGAACCTGAGCAAGTAGTTGAGAATATAAAAATATTCAGTAATTTTCAAATAAGCCAATTTGGAATAAAAAATATTATTAACGTATTTGAATGTGTATGTGCTCCGCAAAATAACTATACAGAAAATGACAAACAAAATGTTTTCTTAAAGTTTTTTGAAAATACAAATGGATTAATAATTTATTTATCTGCTGAACAAATTCTAAATTGGCAAAATTATATTCCTACTTTAAACCTTGAAAATTGTCGTTATGGATTAATTAAAGATAAAATGATAATATTGGCTGGTTATATAAATGAAAATAAATTTTCTCCTGAATATGAAAAAGCATTTTTCATTTCTTTATCCAGAAGATATGATAGAATAGATATTTATAAAGTAATTTTGCCTAAAAAAATTATAGATAACCAAGATAGTATTAATTTTAGTAATTTGTTTAATATCGATGAATATAGTCAATGTAAAAGTTTTATTGATGAAGATTTTCAAGCAAATTTTTTTCGATATCTTCATGAAAATTTAAATGATGAGGACGCCAAAAAATTTATTACTAAGAAGTATATTTCAGATTTGTTTTTTATAAATTCTAATATGAAGATAAATGAAATTTATAATTTATTTTATACAGATAATGATGATAATCTTAAAGATAAATTTTTTCCTAAATATAAAGCTAAAGAATTAATAATTTTTATGGAAGAAAATAATATACCAAAAGATATATCTCAAAGATTAAAAATTTATACATCTCAAAAATATCTCTTTAATGAATTTTTGAATTATATTTTTGGAAAAGAAGAAGATGAACAATTATTAAATATTGTAGTAAATAAAATGAACGCTGAACCGGAATTAATTTCATGGTTAAGTTGCGAGCAAATTTTGAAGTTTGTAAATTTTTGTTCAGTTGTTATGCAAAAAACGGAAAGTAATCGGTTTTTCGAATTATGCAAAATGTATTCAAAAGATTATGAACTTTTTATGCATTTTGGAAAAAATATATCTGCTTTTCCCAAAAATTTATTAAAGGTCTTTCCACGTTTAACAAATTTTTTATCAGCTGAACAAATTTGGAATTTACGAGAAAATATAACTTTTGATAAAAATTTTAATAAATTTTTAGATTTAATGAAATATGTTTTTGATGAAAATAAAGATATAAATTTTTTGAAAGATATATTGCGGCAAACACCATCTTTAATAAAAAAAATAGATACTTTTTGTCGGATTTTTAATGAAAAAGAATTTAAAAATTTAGATGTAAAATTTAAATACCTTTGTAAGTTAATGTTAGATAATAACGGAAATTTTGATGAAGATTTTGTTTCAATTATTAAGTCAAATATTAACCTTAATTCATTCTATAATGTTTTTTACATGATTGAGTTTATATATGGAATTGATAATATACCTAATGACTATAAAACGGTTTTGGTACATTTTACAAATGATTTTAATTGTAATTTTTACGTAACTGTAATATGTTTATCTTTTTTGGAATTTTGTTATAATTATACCGAATGTAATGAAGAAAATTTTGTTGCTGTATTAAAAAAATTAATTTCTTATTATCCAGATAGTCTTAAATATTTTTTTTCAGATGATGAAAATGAGAGATTAAATTTTAAAAATATACATTTTCATTATATTAGACATTTTACAGAGAGCAAAAGTACCAAATCATTTGTTTTGTACTGCCGAGAAAAAATAAACAATGATATAACTATAAATTTGTCAGTCAGACAAATATTTGCACTATGGGAAATAGGAAAAAATAATGAACTTAATAAAATACTTATGAATTTATTTTTGGATGCTAATGCGAACGATGAATATTTTTATATTATTACAGAATATAAGAAAAATATTTTAAAAGATATGTTAAGGCATGACAATGACAATAGATTATTGAAAAAATTAGCAAAAACTGGCAGTTATGGAATATTAAGTGGTTTTACATCTGAACAATTTGTCATCGCAAATGAAGAAATTGCCGAATTTTGGATCTGTTCAAAACAAACAAATGATTTAATCGATTATATTTTAGATAAAGAATTAGAAATAACTTTTTCATTTTTAGATAAAATATTTCATATTGTTAGTATTAATAAATTTGATTATGATGAATTCAAAATTAAAAATCTTATTGATTCGTGTCATGAATTTGATGTAAAAAATCGATTATTTCAAAAATATAGGTATGCACTTAATTTTTTTGAACCGCAACAAATTGTTATATTAAATGAAAAGATTAGTGAGAGTGATTTTGTAGATTATATTGGGCCTAATAAGATTAAAGATTTAATCGCTTATATTTTAGATAACAATTTAGAAATAGACATTTCATTTTTAAAAAAAATATTTTTTGGTGTTTTTAGATTTGATGGTTTTGTAGATAATTTGCATTGTGAAAGATCAAAAATAGGAAAGCTTTTTCATCTTTGCAATTGTACAAAAAACGAAAAAATTTTTTGTTTGCAATATAAATATGCTCAACTTTCATGGGGATTCAGGCAAAGGTCTTTTGTAAAAAGATTTTTTGAACCTTCACTTGAATTTGGTGGTATTTTTATAAGTGAATTTTTTGAAAAGTTCCCGGAAGCAAAAAAAAATTATTTAAAAGATATAGAATACGAAAATAAACCGAAATTAATAGGATTAATTTGTAGTTTACCTTCTATAGTAACATCTGCAATTATGTTTACAATTCTTGCATTAGGTTTTGTGTCGTTAGGTGTTGGCTTAGGAGTAGGTATATCAGCAGCTGTAATAGGTTTGCCTTTACTTATATATAATCTCGTTCCTCTTATAAAAAATGGAATTAAAAAATGGAAAATTAATCATTTTTCTTCTAACAATCAAAACCTTAGTCCAGAAAGTCCGACTCAAAGTCGGCAACCAAGAAACAATATTATGAATCAGGAACGAAATCGGACAGATCGACCACCAACAACACAACCGCCACGAGTACCATCAATATAATTATGAAGATAAAAATAAAATTGAGAATGTCTTAGCTTATTAATTTTTTAAGCTAAGACATTTTTTTTGCGGATAAAAATATTTTTTGTTGAAATTCATTTCCAAAAAGCTTATTCTTATAAATTATGTAGGAAATAAATTTTACAGTCTGATTTTATTTTTCTTTGGCTATAATATTTTTTACGGAGTGGATTTCTTATGCCAAGTAATTTAGGAATTGATTTAGGTACCGCTAATTCTTTAGTTTATATGAGTGGGAAAGGTATTATTATTGATGAACCTTCTGTCGTCGCTATGGATATTGATAAAAAAAAAGTTTTGGCTGTTGGAAATAATGCCAAAGAAATGATTGGGCGTACTCCGGGCAATGTAGTTGCCATGCGTCCACTACAATCAGGTGTTATCGCAAATTTTAAAATTACCGAAGCAATGTTAAAACATTTTATTGGTAAAACTCGTTCAAAATTATTTAACTTCTCACGTCCAAAAGTTGTTATTTGTATCCCTTCAGGTATTACTCAAGTTGAAAAACGTGCCGTTATCGAAGCAACTTTTAACGCTGGTGCAAAGGAAAACGGTATATTTTTAATTGAGGAACCAATGGCTGCTGCACTTGGTTGTAATCTTCAAGTTGAAGAACCAATTGGTAATATGATTGTTGATATTGGTGGCGGGACAAGTGAAATGGCGGTAATATCTTTAGGTGGAATTGTAACTAGTAATTCATTAAAAATTGCTGGCGATACTTTAAATGAATATATATTAAATTATGTCAAAAAAGAATATAATGTTTCCATAGGTAATCAAAGTGCGGAAAAAATTAAAATTGAGCTTGCAAATGTTTATGAGCCGGAAGAAAAAAAATTTATGGAAATTTGCGGGCGTGACCTTTTAAGTGGCTTCCCAAAAAAAATTTTTATAACTTCACTTGATGTATATAATGCGATAAGGGAGCCGATTTTTGATATTATTGATGCGATTAAACTTACACTAGAAAAAACTCCACCAGAATTATCTGCCGATATAATTGAAATGGGAATTACATTGACAGGTGGTGGTGCATTAATTGCGGGCTTAGACAAATTAATTGAGGCTGAAATTGGAATTGAAGTAAAAGTTGCCGATGAGCCACTTAAATCTGTTGTAAATGGTACAGGAATTGTATTAGAGCATATGGGACAATTTTTTAATACGCTTAAAAGTTCTTACTAGGAAAGGATAAATGTCTTGAAATTTTTACGCCGTAATAAAAAAAGTATATTTTTAATAATTTTTGCCATGTCAATTACTTTAATTTTTACGAGTACATTTTTTAATTTAAGTTTTTTTTCAGATGCTGCTGGATTTATTGTCATACCAATTGAGAAATTTTTTTGTGTTTCATCAAATTGGTTTGGCAAAAAAATAAATTTTTTTATCGATATTTTTAATGCTGAAAATGAAAATATTGAACTAAAAAGAAAAGTTGAGTTATATGATTTAAATTCACAACGTTTTAAAATGCTAGAAAATGAAAACAAAAAATTGACGGCTTTACTTAACATAAAAAGAAATTATGAAAATTATTCATTAACGGCTGCAAATGTTGTTGCAAAAGATAATGGTGGATGGTTCAACGTTTTTGTCATCGACAAAGGCTTAAATGACGGCCTCAAGAATAATATGGTTGTTTTATCAGTAAATGGTTTGGTTGGGAAAATTATTGAGTGCCGCAATAATTTCTCTAAAGTTTCCTCTATTATCGATCCCAAAAGTTCGATAAGCATAAAAAATTTTCGTACTGGTGATTTGGGATTCGTTAAGGGCGATTTGAAATTGAAATATGATGGACTTTGTAGCGTTGAATTTTTGGATAGCAATGCCGAAATAATCGAAGGCGATGAAATTGTTACTTCACATTTAAGTGAAATTTTTCCGCCAGGACTTTTGCTTGGTTATGTAAAAAAAATTGATGATAGCGCGGATGAAAAGTCAATAATTCTTGAACCAGTTGCCGATTTAAAACATTTGGATTATGTTCTTGTTATTATTCGTGAGTTGCAAGAGTCAGAAGATTTTTTCATGGAGGAATAAATGCTGCGGGTTTTGATTAATATTTTTTTGCTGCTGTTTGGATTTATTATTAATTCAAGTTTATTTGAATGTATAAAATTGCAGGGCGTCAAGCCTGACTTATTTATCATTTTTATTGTATCGATTTCAGTTTTACGTAGCGATGTTGAAGGTGCGATATTTGGATTTTTTGCCGGATTTATGTGTGATATTTTTTTTGGGCGAACGCTAGGATTTTTCGCACTTATTTATATGTTTATTGGATATCTTTCTACGCGACCGTTTAAATATTTTTATCGTGAAAATTATTTGATACCGATGTTATTATGTTTTTTTGCGACAATTTTTTTTGAAATAGTTACATTTGCATTATCATTTTCAATGATGGAAAATTTTTTTTATGCTATCAATAAAATTATTTTGCCAAAAGCAATTTACAATACAATTTTAATTTTGGGCATATATCCGCTAATTTATTTGCTTAACAAAAAACTTGAACAACGAGAAATTAGAAACTGTAATTTTTTTTAACTGAGGCGTTCATTTATGAATAATTTTTGGTATAACATGAAAAAAAAGTTTGACGACAGACTTTTTGTTTTATCGTTTACTATTTGCGTAATTTTTGGTTTATTAGTTACGCGACTTTTTTTCATGCAAGTTATAAATGGTGAAAAATATCTGGAAAATTTGAGTTTAAATATCGTCAAAAAAATAAATATTGTAGCGCCGCGCGGAAATATTTATGACCGATTCGGCCGTATTATTGCCCAAAATAAATCTGTTTATAATATAAAAATTGATCCGAGCATTCATATTGATAATTTAAATGAAAGTCTATATAACTTGATAAAATTGCTTGAAAAAAATGCTGAAGATTATCTCGATGATTTGCCTATCACAAAATTTGAGCCTTTTGAATTTAATTTTTCAAGTAATAGTGAAAAAGAACGTTGGCAAAAAGATATGAATTTAAATAAAAATTTTGATGCTGCTCAAACGATTGAATATCTGCGCGAATTTTTTGGTATTCCGGAAAATTTGAGCGATATCGAAGCCAGAAAAATTATTTCATTGCGGGCAAAACTTTATAAACAGCGCTATCGTCAATATAATCCATTGACTTTGGCGACAAATGTTTCTGACAAAACAATTGTTGCTATCGAAGAAGAAAGTAATAAATATCCGACAATTTATATTGAAGGTGAGCCAACTCGTGATTACGTAAATAGTGAATGCTTTTCAAATTTGTTGGGCTATGTCGGAAATATTACAGATACCGAGCTTTTGGAAAATGAAAATTATAATGCTTCGGATGTTATCGGTAAGTCTGGGCTCGAAAAATCTTTTGAAAAAAATTTACGTGGTATCGACGGTGAGTTGTTGGTACAAGTAAATAATATGGGAAAACGTGTCGGAACTGTTAGTAAAAAAGTGGCTAAGTCCGGCAATAATTTGTTTTTAACTATCGATGCAGATTTACAAAAAAAAATTTATGATATAATCGAAAAAAATCTTATGAAAGTTATTTTGGCAAAGCTAAATAAAGTTGGTTTGCATAATTTGCTTGCTACAATTTTTGACGCAAATATTTTGTCGATACAAAAAATATTTGAGGCTGATGAAAATTCTTATTCGTATGTTCTGAAATCTTTTGCTTTGCAAAATAATCCTGACTTAAATTATGAAACTGATACGACAACTATCCGCCAAATTATTGCGAATGGCGTGAAAAATAAAAATATATCGCCAAAAACAATTTTGTTAGCTATGCACGAACAAAAAATTATTTCCGGCGATGATAATTATTTTAAAAATTCTTCTGCTTCACAAATTTTTTATGATAAAATTGATAGTGGCGAAATTTCGCCAAAAATGTTTAATTTCGATCCATGTACTGGTTCGGCAGTCGTTTTAGATGCCGATAATGGAGAAGTTTTGGCGGCCGTTAGCTATCCTTCGTACGATAATAATAAATTGTCAAATGTTTTTTCAAATGATTATTATTGTCAAATTTTATCCGCTAAAAATACGCCAATGGTTAATCGACCGTTTATGGAACCACGTGCGCCTGGTTCAACTTTTAAAATGATAACAGCAATTACTGGACTCGAAAAAGGTGTGATTACTCCAACGTCAAAAATTTTTGATGAATCTGTTTTTAAAAAAGCTGGGCGTCCGTACGGAAAATGTTGGGCATCACATTCTCATGGTGCATTAGATGTTTCAAGTGCTCTTGAAGTTTCGTGCAACTATTTCTTTTTTGAAACAGCTTATCGTTTGGGTAATAGCAAATCCAAAAATTTGCTCAATGGTATACATGATTTGAATTTTTATATGCGTGAGTTTGGTTTGGATAACCGATGTGGTGTGGAAATAGGTGAGCTTTATGATTTTTCAGGCGATGATGTTTCAAATATTTCGTCACCGGAATATAAAATGAAAAATGGGCAAACTTCAAAATGGTATGATGGCGACACAATTCGTACTGCAATTGGCCAGTCAAAAAATAATTATACTGCTGCTAACATGGCAAAATATATAAATATTTTAGCAAGCGGCGGTAAAAGATATAAATTGCATCTCGAAAAAGAAATACGCGATAATAATTTTAATTGTGTCGAAAAAATTTTACCAACTCTCGAAAAAACATTGGAACTTAAGTCAGAAAATCTTGATGCTATATATAAAGGAATGTTAGCTGTAACTGAAGGAAATCGTGGGACTGGACGAGCTGCTTTTTCAAAATTTCCAATAAGAGTCGCCGGAAAAACTGGTACCGCTCAAGAAAATAATAATCGTCCAGATCATTCATCTTTTGGTGGCTTTGCACCGTTTGAAAATCCGAGAATTGCAGTTTATGTTTTGATACCTTTTGGCGATACAAAATTAACAATAGCGCCAGCATCACAAATTGCGCGTGAAATTATTAATGAATATTTTAAGTTGGATTTTGTATCTGACGAAAAATTGGCGGTAAATTCTTTTACTAAGTAAGTGGAGGGAATTTCAAATGAATAACATAATTTTTAAAGGCTATAAAGATCGATTAACAGTTTGGTTTGATAACGAACAAAATTTTGAGCAGGTAAAAAATGATTTCTCATCTAAACTCAAAATTTCTCAAAAATTTTTTGAAGGCGCTAAAAAAACTTCAATAGAATTTAAAGGGCGCCCATTGACTGATAATCAAAAATTTGATTTGCTAAATATATTTTCAAGCGAAACGGGAATAGATATATCGTTGGTAAATGATGCGACGCAAGAAAAAAAATCAAAACAAGAAAAAAAATCAAAACAAGAAAAAAAATCAGATATGGAAAGTATTTTTCAAAAAAATTCTTTGCGTAGTGGACAATTTATTCACTATAAAGGTAATGTAATTCTTATTGGCGACGTAAATCCGGGCGCCGAAATTATTGCCGGCGGAAATATCATCGTTATGGGAACAATAAAAGGATTGGTTCATGCAGGATGCTATGGCGATAAAAATTGTATTATTGCAGCGCTTGGAATGCTTCCAGTTCAATTGCGTATCGCAAATATTATTACATGTATGCCTGACAATGAAATCATAAATAAACCATCGCATGCTTATATAAAAGACGAAAAACTTTATATTTCACCATTGCAGTAGAAAAGGAAAATAAAAATGGCAAATAAATTTTTTTATCCAGATGATTATGTCGATTCAATTTTGAATATAAATTATGAACGATTATATGAGTTGGGAATTCGTGGGCTTATTTTCGATATTGACAACACAATTGTTCCGTATAATACTTTTGAAATTCCTGATTCAATTTTGAATTTGTTTGAAAATTTAATTGCAAAAAAATTTGTGATTTGTTTCCTTTCCAATAATAAAAAAAAACGTGTTATGCATTTTTGTCAACTATTTAATATTCACGGTTTTCATACTGCGCTTAAGCCGACACCGTTTGGATTTTTTAAAGCGGTAAAATATTTAAATTTGCCAAAGAGTGAATTGGCAATAATTGGTGATCAAATTTTTACAGATGTAATTTGTGGACGCTTGCAAAATATTTATACGGTGCTTGTTGACCCAATTGTTGAACGGACCGATTTTATTAATAAATTTAAACGTAATCTTGAGCGTATAATTTTAAGTAAAAAAAAGTGAGGAGATTTTACTTTGGCAGAAAATAATTTGAGTGCGACCGGAAATTTTATTCACAATTATATTAATAAAGATTTGGAGGGCATCCTCAATAAAATACATACGCGTTTCCCGCCCGAACCAAATGGTTATTTGCATATTGGTCATGCTAAAAGTATTTGCTTAAATTTTGGATTGGCAGATTTGTACGGTGGAGTTTGTAATCTTCGCTTTGATGACACAAATCCTGCAAAAGAAGATAATGAATATGTTCAGTCAATTATTGAAGATATAAAATGGCTGGGATTTGATTGGCAGAACCGTTTGTTTTTTGCGTCAGATTATTTTGATATTTTTTACGATTGTGCGATAAAATTAATAAAAAAAGGTAAAGCTTATGTTTGTGAATTAACGGCTGATGAAATTAAAGAATATCGTGGAACTTTGAATCAGCCCGGAAAAGATAGTCCATATCGTGAACGTTCAATTGAAGAAAATTTAGATTTATTTGAGCGAATGAAAAACGGTGAATTTCCTGATGGAAGCAAAACTTTACGTGCAAAAATTGATATGGCTTCGTCAAATATAAATATGCGTGACCCCGTGATTTATCGCATCGCGCGTATTTATCATCACAATACGAAAAATAAATGGTGTATATATCCGATGTATGACTTTGCGCATCCACTTGAAGATGCTATCGAAAAAATTACGCATTCAATTTGTACGATGGAGTTCGAAGACCATCGGCCACTTTATGATTGGTTTATAAATGAGTGTGAGTTTGAGTCAAAGCCACGTCAAATTGAATTTGCAAAGCTACAACTTTCTCGTACAATTATGGGTAAAAGATATATGAAAGAATTGGTTGAAAGTGGAGAAGTTGATGGTTGGGATGATCCACGCCTTGCAACTATTTCTGGAATTCGTCGGCGTGGCTATACGCCACAGGCAATTAAAAATTTTTGTGAAAAAATTGGTGTGTCAAAAGCTAACAGCATTGTTGATATAAATTTGTTAGAACATTGTGTGCGCGATGATTTGAAATTAAAATCGAAAGTTGTTATGGCAGTATTAAATCCACTCAAAGTTGTTATTAAAAATTATCCGGAAGATAAAATTGAAAAATTAACGCTTGAAAATAATCCGGAAGTCGTAGAGATGGGCGAACATCAAGTTACATTTTCACGTGAAATATTTATTGAGCGTGATGATTTTATGGAGAATGCGCCAAAAAAATTTCATCGTTTAACAATGGGACAGGAAGTTCGTTTGAAAGGTGCGTATTTTATAAAATGTGAGGAAGTTATAAAAGATGAAGATGGGAATATAATTGAACTGCATTGCACATATGATCCACAAACTAAAAGCGGTAGCGGTTTTAATCAACGAAAAGTTAAGGGAACAATTCATTGGGTATCGGCAAAAGATTTTGTTAATGCTAGTATCAGAATTTATGATTATTTGCTTTTAGAAGATGGTGAAAAAAATCCTAATACGCTTAAAGTAATTGATAATTGTAAAATTGAGTCGTCAATTCAAAATGCACAACTTGGTGAAAAATTTCAATTTATGCGTAATGGATATTTTACTTTAGATTCAAAATATACGAGTGAAAATAATTTAGTTTTTAATAAAATTGTTGGGCTTAAAAGTTCTTATTCCAAATAAAAAACAAAAATCCGCATAAGCGGATTTTTTTTATTATATTTTTGTTTATTTTTCTTGTTGTTCTTTTTTTGATTCTTGTTCATTTTTATTTTTAAAAGAAAAAATACTTTGCTTTTTAGTTTTTGTTTTGCTAATTAGTTTCATGGGAATTTTTTTATCAATTTGTTCATTAATTTGAAAAGCTAAAGCGAGTGCTTGATTTATTGGCATTATTTTTTCTGATAATACTTTTATGTTTTTCAAATAAAATTCTTTTGAAGTTTTATCAAGATTACTTTCATTAAGTTTTTGAGTTAATATTTCAGGTATTCTTATTTGGAATATGTTTTTATATATTAAAATAATCTTTTCTTCTAAAGAATAATTTGGATTTTCTTTCATAAAATTTGTAAGATTTTGTATATCTAATGATATAAAATGGAAAATAGTAGATAATCTATTCGAAGAATTATTTATGCTATCAAAAATATTTTGTATTTCATTGTTTAATTCTTCATTTGACATAATGTTTTTTGTTTTCTTTTTAAGATCATTTATCATTTCATTCGGTAAAATTGTTTTGCAATTTTCATTATTTAATAATTCATTTAATTGATTAAGTAATTTAGGATCTGTTTCTAATTTAGGATCTGTTTCTAATTTAGGATCTGTTTCTAATTTAGGATCTGCTTCTAATTTAGGATCTGCTTCTAATTTAGAATCTATTTCTGGTTGAAAATCTGGATCTAATAATGGTGGATTTGTTTTTGGAGCTTGTATAGGTTTAAAATTGTTTTCTGTGAAAATATTTAACATTCTTTTTTTCGACTGAAACCTTTTTTTATCACCTTTTTTATTTTTTATTAAACCTTTAGAGGCATTAACACCTAATTTGAGTTCATCTTGATTAATTTTGTCAGGGAATATTTCACCCTTATTATTTCTTTCAACAGAATATGTTTGTTGATATCGATTACCTTGTTGATCGAGATAATCATTAAATATAAGTGAAGAATTTTTCTTATAACCTACACTTCTTGATACATCTTCATAAGCAATATTAGATGTTTCTAATACATTAGTATTTGAGGTGTGTCCAATATATTGTGTAGTTTTAAGTTCTTCATTTTTATCTTCAGGATTCATTCGGTTACCATAAATCCACCCTAAACCCTTAGCTCCGTAAGTATCTATCATATCGTTTTCATTTGGTTGAATTTTGTTGGGGTCATATATGCTAAAAAGGCCGTAAGATGCATTTCATATTAGATTTTTTAATTGAAAAATTTGTTTTTCGGTAAATCCATTAGATATTAATTTGTCATATAATTCATTGCCGATAGAGCTCGCATAATCATTTTTAGAATAATTATTAATTTCTTGCCAGTCATTTTCATTTAAAGAATTTAATAATGTTTTGAGATCTGCATTTTCATTTTTATTTAATTCATTCATAAAAAAAGTTTGAGCTTCTTCAAAATCTGCTTTTTCTCCTGAATCTGCATTTAATTGCTCATTAAAATTTTCATCTTTGCCTAATAATCTGCTGGCAAAAAGAAACATTGCAGGCAAATCTATTTTAATTAAAGCGGCATGAGAAAAAATAAGTGGTTCTTTAAATTCGTGACCATCTGCATCTATTTTAGTAATTTCTCTTGCAACACAAGTTTGAAAAATACCATCTTTTACCATTCTTTGCATTATATTAAAATATGAACTTAAAGCAGATTTGTCTCCTTCAAAGCCGGGAACATCATGATTACCAAGAAGAAATGTTACTTTACCAGGAATGGGATTACTTTTTTGTAAATGCGATAAATAATTAATAGTTGCGAGATTATGTTGAGATTCAGGTCCTCTATCAATGTAATCACCTAAGCAAATTATTTCACCTTTAAAATTTGGATTTAGTTCCATGTATGGAATAGCGACTATTCTATCTTTTTCAGATATATTTTCATTAATAGTAGGATCATAATTATCATGAATTAATTCTCCATTATCATGTTTAAATTTAATTTCAGCAATTTTTTCTTTGTTATCATAAATTTCATCTTTGTCTAAATTATAATATACAACTTTATTTGGGTCTATTATGACTGCACCTGCTAGCGCAAGTTGTCCTAAAAAAGAAATATTATCTCCATGATAATCGGATGCTATTGAATAACAATTTTCTTGTAAAGCAATTTGATCGTCAGCTATATCAGATTTACTATTTTTTACTAAATTATGCGATTTATTTACTGCTTCTTTTACAGCTAATCCAATATTTTGAGCATGTTCGATTGGCTTGCTATTACTATTTTTCAAATTAAATGCAGCATTGTCTCTAAGGCTTTGATTGAACCAAGGGCTATCATAAGTTTTTACTTCAAACGAAATATTATATTTTTCGTCATTTAATAATTCTGCAACTTCAGCCATAATAATCAGCTCCTTTAACATTAATGTAATAATTATACAAAATTACAATTTGATTGTCAATGAAAATTTATACCAAATCTAATTTTATGAAAAAAATTTGCATTGAAAAGAAATTTATTGTAATATTGTGGTGATGTTATTATTTAAGAAGGTGTATGGATTGCGATACGAAAGAAATTTAAAGAAATTTTTTTCCATCGTTTTTAGTATTGTTGGTGGATTTATATTAGTAGCCATATTTTTTTTATTGAGCTATAATTTTTTCACAAAATTTATAAATACAAAAGATATTGACAAAAAAAATACGAATGAAAATCAATCAAGTATTATAGACAAAATTTTTTTACCGCCAAAAAAAACGAAATTTTTAGTATTAGGATTAGATCAAAATGAACTATTAGCTGACTCAATATTTGTTGGATGTTTTGAGCGCGATACGCATAAAATAAATATTGTTTCGATTCCACGCGATACATATATAAAAATGTCGTCAGAAACTATTAAAGAATTACATAGTTTAGGGAGATATCCGCCATCGACTGGCGTGATGAAAATAAATGCGGTGCATTCGTATGCCGGAAAAAATTATGGTAATGAATATTCTAAAAAACAAATTGAAGAATTATTGAATATAAAAATTGACTATTATGCCGCAGTAAATATTTCAGCGTTTCGAAAAATAGTTGATGATGTTGGCGGAATTTATATGGATATTCCAAAGGGCGGTTTGCATTACGATGACCCAACTCAAAATTTACATATACATATTCCTGAGGGTCGACAGCTTTTAGATGGAAAAATGGCGGAAGGAGTTGTACGCTTTCGAAAAAGTTATAAGCGTGCCGATTTACAACGTATAGAAGTTCAGCAACAATTTATGAAAGAATTTTTTACGCAAGTATTGAATAAAAAAACGATATTAAATAATTTGTCAAGCTTTTTAACAACATTTTTAAAGTCAGTTCAAACAGATTTTGGGATTGAAGATTTGCCAAAATATTTACGTTATGTGAACAAATTTGATTCAGATAGTATAAGTTTTTATACATTACCGGGAATGCCAAAAATGATTAACGGCGCTTCGTATTTTTTAAATGATAAAGAAGAAACGACAAAATTAGTTGACGAAATTTTCTATTCGAGTGGCAAAAAAGATTCTAATATCGATTATAAGATACAAATTTTAAATGGAAGCGATAAAGATGGTTTGGCAAAACAAAAAAAAGAATTGCTGGAGAAAAATAAGTTTAATGTTGTTGACGTCGGCGATTATACGGGCAAAAAAATTTATGATACGCGCATTATGGTAAAAGAAAAATGGCTTGGCGAAGATTTAAAAAAATATTTCACTAATCCGGTAATTCAAGTTGATGAAAAAATTCCTGACGATTATAATGTAATAATAATTACGGGGCTTGGCGAAAAATTTAATTAAAAAAAAACGATGAATATTTTTCATCGTTTTTTTTATTTGAGAAATAAATTTATTTTTTGTGAAAAAGAAAATTTTTTATGTCAAGAAACATTGATGGCGGCGGGCAATTTACTTCCAATCCGTTAAATTTTATTTTATATGCATGTAAAAGTTGATAGCGCAAATTAAATTTTTGTTTAAAAAATAAATTTGTTTTAGGGTCGCCATATTTCGTATCGCCAATTATCGGATGATTAATACTTTGTAAATGCGCACGAATTTGATGAGATTTTCCAGTAATTAATTTTATTTCGAGTAAAGTAAATTTGTCAGTATATTCAATTGGTTTATATTGTGTCAAAATTTTTTTACCAATGCCATTTTGATTTATTTCAGATTTATTAGTGAGGTTATTTTTTGTTATATAGCTTTCAATTTGTCCAGATTTATTTATTTTTCCCTTAACGATTGTCAAATAATATTTACCAAGCAAATTTTGTGCGATATCGTTATTCATTTTTTGTAGTGCCAAAAAATTTTTTGCACAAATAATTAAACCACTTGTATTTCTATCAAGACGATTACAAATCCAAATATTATCGCCGTACAAATTATATAAACGATTTAAAAGTGTGTCATTGTCAAATTTATTTTGCGGCTGAGAGAGAATACCGGACGGTTTTTCACATATCAAAATATTTTGATCTTCATATAAAATTTTTAAAGGTTTAGTTGATTTTATTTTACAAATTTTTTTTTGAAATTTGTTTATTGTTTCATCAGATAGATATAAGAAAATTTGGTCATTGGGATTTAAAATTTCATTTCCATTAGCGGCTTTGTCATTTAATTTAATATTTTTTTTGCGCAACATTTTATATATGAAAGATTTTGTGGCGGCGTTTAAAAATTTCATAAGGAATTTATCGAGACGTTGGTTTGAATTTTCTCTTTCGACTATCAATTTTTTCATAAATTAATCTCCTAAGATTTGTGGACAACAGAATAGACTTGGCTTTTAGAGATATTTCGATCGCGCGCAACATTTTTTATTGCAGATTTTAAATCATAATTATTTTGCAAATAAAATTTTACATGCTCAGCAATAGACATTTCATCAAAATTTTCATCATTTTTAGCGCCATATAGTAAAATTACATATTCACCACGCGGTGGATTTTCAGTCAAAAATTTTATTGTTTCATCAATTGTTCCATAAAAAATTTCTTCATGTATCTTTGTCAATTCACGCGCTAAAAATAAATTTCTATCTTCAAGTTCATTGGATAAAAATTGTAAAGTTTTTAATAATCGATGCGGTGCTTCATAAATAAGTGTCGGTCGTTTTTCGTATTTTATTCTGTTTATGAATTCAGCACGTTTTTTTTGTTCAATAAATCCTTCGAAGACAAATTGTTTTGTATTTAAACCTGAAAGTGCAATTGCAGTTGTAAAAGCTGAGGGGCCCGGAATAATTTCAACATCAAAAGAATTTTCACGTGCAAACACAACTAAATCAGCGCCAGGATCTGAAATACATGGCATTCCGGCATCACTTACATATGCAACATTTTTTCCGCTATTTAATAATTTTAAAATGTTTTCGCCGGCAATTTTTTTGTTATGTTCATGATAGCTTACAAGTTTTTTTTTGATGCCATAAAAATTTAACAATTTAAGTGTTTGGCGTGTGTCCTCACAAGCAATTATGTCAACTTCTTTTAAAATTTCAAGGCAACGTATTGTAATATCTTTGATATTACCAATTGGTGTTCCGCAAATGAAAAGTTTACTCACATTAATTACCTCTTTTAAATTTCATAAAAAAAACCGCTCACGCGGTTTTTTTATTAAATTTTATTCATTAATTTCAATTTTGTTATCTTCAGATTTATTAGTTATTTTCAGTTTCTGTTTTTAAATAACTGTCAATGAAAGTCGATGGAACATAAAGTGTACTGTCTTGTAGTTCTGCTGGTTTGTCAAGTTTTTTTGTTGAATTTCCATTTATTATTAAATCATAATCCAATTTTGAATCAACTAAAATTTTAATAACTGTTGAATCTTTTGACAAAATTGCTTTTGATGGTTCGAAATCTTTTTTTTGCTCCCAATCGACTTTCCAACCTAATTTTTCTGCATTAACGCGAAGCGGAATCATTGTAATTTCAACTGATGGTGTATCATCATCTGTTTTTGGTTCTTCTTTTTGAGCTTTTTCAAATTCAGATTTTTCAATTTCAGAGTTTGCTTTTATATCAACAAAATATTCAAATAAATCACTTGTAAAATCTTTTTCGATATTAATTGAAATTTTTGCGTAGTTGTTTACACTTTCATCAACTTCAAATTTTAAAATATTTTCGTCGTAATCATCAGAAGATTTTAAACTTAACTGTGAAACAGTTTTGTCAATATCGCTCAAAATTTTATTTGATAATTCTGGCATATTTCCGATAACCGGATATGAACCGATAATTCTATTATTGTTATCAATATAAATTTGACTAATATAATTTAAATTTTCTACTGCACTTATTAATACTGGTTTATTTTCTTGTGTCTCATTTATCTCTTGAACTTCATTGATTAATTCTTGAGCAGCATCATTTGTTTCTTGAGCTTTACAAATTACCGGTGATACACTTAAAGTAACAGCAGTTAAAAATGATAAAAACTTACTTGTATTTCTCATTTATTTTACCTCCTAAAAAAAATAAAAATTATTCAAACAACACTTGCTCATTATTTCATAAGTAAATTTTAAAATCAATGACAATTATATTACAAAATTATTATCGCGCTTATTACTATTTTTATTCTTGCCAAATATTTAGTTGAAAATTTGAAAAAAATTTTTTGGAAATATATACTTTGAAAAAAAATATGAGGAGCGAAAATTATGTCTGCTAAATATATTTTTATAACCGGCGGTGTTGTTTCCGGATTGGGTAAGGGAATTACTGCAGCATCTATCGGTAGATTATTAAAAGCGCGCGGATTAAAAGTTACCATACAAAAATTTGATCCGTACATAAATATTGATCCGGGAACGATGAGCCCGTACCAACATGGCGAAGTATTTGTAACCGATGATGGTGGCGAAACAGACTTAGATATTGGCCATTATGAAAGATTTATTGATGAAAATTTGACAAAAAATAATAATGTAACTGCTGGAAAAATATATTGGGAAGTTTTGAATAAAGAACGTAAAGGTGAATTCTTAGGCCAAACAGTACAAGTTATCCCACATGTTACAAATGCGATTAAAGAAAAAATTTTTTTTACTGCAAAAGAAACTGCATCTGATGTGATAATAACGGAAATTGGCGGAACAGTTGGCGATATGGAAAGTCAACCGTTTTTGGAAGCGATTAGGCAAACAGCATTTGAAGTTGGCCGTGAAAATATTTTATACATACATTTGACATTGATACCGTATTTAGAAAAGTCGGGCGAGATGAAAACGAAACCAAGCCAGCATTCCGTAAAAGAATTATTATCACTGGGTATTCAACCGGATATAATTATTTGTCGTACCGAAAAAAATATTTCTGATGATATGCGGGAAAAGTTGGCACTATTTTGTAATGTTGAAAAAAAATGCGTCATAGAAAATATTGATTGTGATTCAATTTATGAAGTTCCATTGCTGTTGGAGCAAGAAAATTTAGCACAAATTATTTGTGAGAAATTATCATTGCCACAAAAAAATCCTCAGCTTACAGATTGGAAAAATTATGTGCAAAAATTAAAATTGCTATCGAATGAAATTAATATTGCAATTGTTGGGAAATATGTGAGATTGCACGACGCATATTTTTCTATTATTGAAGCTTTAAATCACGCCGGCGTTTATAATAGTACGAAAGTAAAAATAAAATGGATTGATTCGCAAATTTTGGAATCGGAATCACCGGAAAAGTTTTTGTCAGATGTAAACGGGATAATTGTTCCCGGTGGATTTGGTAAGCGTGGTGTAAATGGGAAAATTAATGCAATTAAGTTTGCACGTGAAAATAAAATTCCATTCTTAGGAATTTGTTTAGGTATGCAGTGTGCAGCAATTGAATTTGCACAAAATGTTGCAAAAATTCCTGATGCATATAGTGCAGAATTTATTGTTAATTGTCAGAATCCTATAATTGATATTATGGCTGACCAAAAAAGTATTGATAATAAAGGTGGGACAATGCGACTCGGGAAATATCCGTGCGCTATTGAAAAAAATACGCTTGCGTATGAAATTTATAGTAAAGAATTAATTTATGAACGTCATCGCCATCGTTTTGAGTTCAATAATTTTTATCGTGAGAAATTAATTGAAAATGGTTTGAAATTTTCAGGCTTATCACCTGATAAAAAACTTGTTGAGATAATAGAATTGGATCGGAATATCCATCCATGGTTTATTGGCGTACAATTTCATCCAGAATTAAAATCGCGACCAAATTTACCGCATCCATTGTTTGTTAATTTAGTTAAGCAAGCATTGAAAAATTTATAATTGCTGTTATGAAAAAGTTACAAAAAATAAATCTCACTTTGATTTAAAGTGAGATTTTTTTATTAAATCATGAAAAAATTTTAATTGTAAATCCATCGTAAAAAGATTAATTGAAGTTAGTTTAAAATTTTAATTTGGTTTAATGGAAAATATTATATTACATTTTTACTTGACTTTTCATGTAATTATTTTGTAAAATAAACTTATTATCTTATTGTTGTTTATTATAAATTTTTATTGAATGTTGTAAGGAGGGATTGTTATGAGTAAGAATGATGAAAATAAATTATTAGAATACAAGGATGCATTAACAGACGTATATATAGATGAAGTAGAATTTAGTATGTGGCCGCATACATATGAATATTTTCGCGATATTATTGACAAAAATATATTTGCTGGTAAAACAGTAGATGAGTGTAAGCAAATAGCGAATAGGGCATTAAGATGTGTTCTTAAATTAAGACGAATTTGTCCAAATTATAAATACTATTTATTGTCAGATTTTTTTTTAGGACGTGTGCCTGGTAAGCTAGATAATATAAATAAACGTCTAGAAATATTAGAAGCAGAGACATATAAGCAGGAGCTAGCTATTAAAATCAAAGATAAAGTAAAAGATTCTAGGAAAGCTAATATGCTTATTAATTATGCAAGTAGGCGTCTTAATGGAAAAACACTAGATGAATGTAAGAAAATAGGGGGGGAAATATTTGAAAAAATCAAAAATTCAAATAATATAAAAATAGATTATTATATTGAAATATTAGATGATAATTTAAATATTGATGAGGTATTGAAGGATTCAAGAGTGCGTGGCATAAAAATGGATACAAAAAATTATGATAATAATAAAAATAAATATGAAGTAAGTGATTATTTTTTAAGTAACATTCCCGGATACGTAGTGAATTCAGATTCAGGAGAGCATGTCCGCCTTCATAGCGGTTGGCTTTTAGATTTGGATGGAGATTTAAAAAAAAAGGTGAAATTAGTAGCTGTACAAACAACTGTTGTTAATGGAAAAGAGAAAAAAAAGGAATTTGAATTAAATATAACTGGAAAAATGGATGACGATAAAATTAAAGATCATAGAGATGTAGGGGATTATCTTAAATATTTTAAAGACAACGATGACGAAATAGATGATGACAAGAAGGGATCAAAAGAACATAAAAATAAACGTAAAGAAGAAGTTGATGAGGATGAATATGATGAATACGATGATGATGAAATAGATGATGATGACACAAAAAGTTCAAAGAAAAATAAGGACAAATATGGTAAAGAAAAAAATAGCAAAAGAAGAGCTAAAGTAAAAAAAATGAATGATATTGAAAAAAGCACAAAACATAGAGTGAAAGTATCTGGCAAAAGCAAGAATAAATCAGGTAGAGATGATGGCGAGGATATAGACGACGATGATGGTTCAAATAAAAAGAAAAATGATAAAGGTATTACTTTTGGTGCTGAGGGAAGAACAAAAATGAAAGATCCGAAGGATAAAGATCCAAAGGATAAAGATCCAAAGGATAAAGATCCAAAGGATAAAGATCCAAAGGATAAAG
>CAOVHW010000004.1:100780-100863 GCA_948543815.1 uncultured Eubacteriales bacterium
AAGATCCAAAGGATAAAGATCCGAAGGATAAAGATCCAAAGGATAAAGATCCAAAAGGTAAAGATCCAAATAGTAAAGATCCA
>CAOVHW010000004.1:100963-102471 GCA_948543815.1 uncultured Eubacteriales bacterium
AAAGGTAAAGATCCAAAAGGTAAAGATCCAAAAGGTAAAGATCCAAAAGGTAAAGATCCAAAAGGTAAAGGCGATAAATATCCAGATGACTCAAACAAGCCAGATCCAACCAAACCAGATCCAAATGGTCTAAATCAACCAGGGCCAAATGATATAAATCAAAATAATAATTTGACTAAAGTTGCTTTAGAAACAAAATGTTTTAATGCTACAGTTTATACTTCAATTACGGTAAAGGACACAGAAAAAGATACGAAAAAATTGGCTGCAGTTATGCAATTAGCTGTAGCAAATGGGAAACAAAAGGAGTTGCTTAATGCTTTTGAAAAGGCAGGTTTTAAAGTTGATTATACGAGCAATAACATTGAGCAAGGCGATAAAAGTATTAACGATGCAGTTAAAGTTGCAAAAAAGTTTAAGCAAGAGCAAGGCTTTCATTATAAAAATAATGAAAATACCTTGAATTTAAAAGATGGAGCTGTAACAGAATATGTCGGAAATCAAGATACTATAAAAAATGGTATTGAAAAACAAATTGAAGAAATAAATAGTATGTCAGATAGTAATCAAAAAGATTCTTATAATAATGCTAGAGTATCCGAATTATCAGAAGCGGCAAACAAGTATGGTGTGCAAAGTGCTCAGTTTAGTGAAAGTGTTCCAAATCTTGCCATGAATAAATTAAAATTGTCAATTGTAAAAAAGGCGCTTAGTAAGAGCCAAAATGAAATTAATGATAAAAAATTAAATGTTGATACTCGTTAAGATAGTTAGTCATTATAAATCATATAAAGAATAAATCTCACTTTGAATTTAAAGTGAGATTTTTTATTAAGTCATAAAAAAATTTTAATTAAGAAATTGTCGCGAAATGATTAATTAGAGCTAATTTAATGTTTAAATTTAATTTAATAGGAAATATTACATTATATGTTTGCTTGACTTTGCTGTAATTATTTTGTAAAATAATTGTATTGCATTATAGTTTTATTGTTGTATCTTATAAATTTTTTTTGATTATTATTAGGAGGGATTATTATGAATGATGCTATCAATAAAAAAAATCCGAGTTATCAATTAAGTGACGTTGAATTTGAGAAAATACAAAAAGATTATAAAGGTTATAATCTAAGAGTAGAATACATGGAAGAAAGAAAATATGAAAATTATATAATATATGCAAACCCAAAGCCAACAATAAGTAGTAAAGAAGATATAAAAAAATGGTACAGAGATTTAGAAGATAAAAAGCTGACTTATGAGAACGGTATTGAAGAAATTAAACTAAAACGTGTAATATATGCTGATAGTGTTTTTGGCAGTGAAAGAGCATTTGCGTTTGAAATTGATGAAAATGACAAAAGAATAACAGAAGAAAATATATTCAATATCGATGAGAATAGTAATGAAAATGAAAACGAAAATGAAAACGAAAATGAAAACGAAAATGAAAATGAAAACGAAAATGAAAACGAAAATGAAAACGAAAATGAAAACGAAAATGAAAA
>CAOVHW010000004.1:102571-137423 GCA_948543815.1 uncultured Eubacteriales bacterium
ATGAAAACGAAAATGAAAACGAAAATGAAAACGAAAATGAAAACGAAAATGAAAACGAAAATGAAAATGAAAACGAAAATAATGATGAACATGCAGACAGTCAAGGTAATCAAGATGAAAATGATGGAAATTTAACAAATTCAATTGATTCAAATGCAAATAATTCTTTAACTTCAGTTGATTTACAAACAGATTGTGGAAATGCTACTGTTCGTGCTTCAATTACGATAAAAGAATCAGAAAAAGATATGGAAGAATTAGCTGAAGGTATGCAATTGGCAATAGAAAATAAAAAAGGAAAAGAATTATTAGATGCTTTTGCAAATGCAGGTTTTATAGTTAATTATGAAACTAATAATATCAATTCAAATGGAAAAAGTATTGCAGATGCACTTGAAGTTGTTAGAAATTTTAAGGGAATTAATTTTCCTCAAGCAAATACAAGCCAAAAAGCTACTACGAAATATGTAGAAAATGATGCAGTTGTAAAACAAAAACTTGAAAAACAAATAAGTGAAATTAATAATGCTAAAAAAGAAAATGAAAATTATAGTAAGCAAAGGGTAAGAGAAATAAGAGATATAAGAAGACATTATAATATTAAAAAGAAATTTTTAGTGCATAAAAATAGAAAAAACTATAATAATGCAAAGAGCCAAATTAATAGTGATAAAAATGAGGGGTCAAATAATGAAAAATTAGAACTAAAAGATCAGGTAGAGATTTAAAATAAACAATGTTAAAATTAACATTTTGTAAAAAAATTTTTCCTCATCTATCAGATAAATATAAATCTGGTAGAAGAGGAATTTTTTATGATAAAATTATTTTTTTAAAATTTTACCAAGGAGATTTTTCATGCGATACATAAAATATAAAGATGGAGTCAAAATGACTGACTTTAACAGTTTTGATATTAGACAAATTTTAGAATGCGGACAATGTTTCAGATTTTTTGGCAAAGAAAATAATTATTTCATCATTGCGCACGGGAGAAAATTAAATATTATTCAAAGTGATGATGAAGTTTTTTTTACGCCATGTAATATCGAAGATTTTGAAAATATCTGGATAAATTATTTTGATTTAGAGCGTGATTATTTGCGTATAAAAAAAATATTATCATCGAGCGATAATATTTTAGCTGAAGCTGTGAATTTATATGGTGGCATCAGAATTTTACAGCAAGATAAATGGGAATGTTTATTGTCATTTATTATTTCACAAAATAATAGAATCCCACAAATCAAAAAAGTTATACAAAATATTTCACACATGTTTGGCATGGAAATTTGTAATGATTGTTTTGCATTTCCAACGCGTTCGCAATTAATAAATGCTGACGAAAAAAAATTGATGGATTGTCGTACGGGATTCCGTGCGAAATATATTTTGGACGCTATTAATTTTGATATTGATTTGGAAAAGCTGTCGGATTTTCATACTGCCGATATTAAACAAAAATTGATGCAGATAAAAGGTGTTGGGAATAAAGTTGCTGACTGCACGCTTCTATTCTCATTTGGACGGCATGAAGTTTATCCAATTGATGTTTGGGTAAAAAGAGTTTCGCAGGAAATTTTTTTTGACAATAAAAATGTAAGTATAAAGCAGATTCATGAGTTTGCCGAAAAAAAATTTGGTGAGCTAGCGGGATTCGCGCAGCAATATTTATTTCATTACATAAGAAATAAAATTTAGAAATCGGCGCTTCGATTTATTTCTATCACGCCATTTATATTTAAAAGTTTGTCGCATAAATTTTTCAATTTCGATTTATCTTCAATTTCAATACCGACGTCAAATATTACTTTTGATTTAGTTGTATGTGAATTTATGGATTTGAGTTCAATTTTTTCTTTGAGTAAAAATTCAGTTATTTTGGCCAGAATTCCAGTTATATCTTCACAAATTATTTTCACCTTGACAAAATAATTAACTTTGCTTTTTTTATTTTGCCAATGTAATTCAATTAACCGTTTGCGATTGTATTCATCTAAATTGATTATGTTTTTGCAATCAGTACGATGAAGTGAAACGCCACGTCCACGAGTTATAAATCCAACAATTTCATCGCCCGGAAGCGGACTACAACATTTTGAAAATCGAACATTTACGTCGCCGATACCTTCAATAAAAATAAATTGTTGTTTGTCGGTTGACGGCGGTAAAATTTTTTCTTTCTGCTCAACAATTTTATTTTGTGATTTATAATCGTTGTAAAGTTTATTTATTACATTTCCTTCTTTTATCGCACCATGACCAACTGCTGCAAACACAGTATCAATTGAATTGAAACTATATTTTTCGAGCAAACCGTCAATAGATTTTGGCGAAAGTAAATCATTTAGTGAAAGATGTTTCTTTTTCGCCTCATGCTCTAATAATTCTTTGCCACGCTGAATATTTTCTGCCTTGCTTTCTTGACGAAACCATTGATTAATTTTTGTTTTTGCATGATTTGTTTGAACAATCTTTAGCCAACTTAATTTTGGTCCGGTAGAATTTTGACTCGTGATAATTTCAACGCGATCACCAGTTTTTAAAACATATTCGATAGGCACAAGTTTGCCGTTTACTTTTGCACCAATCATTTTATTTCCAACGGCACTATGAATTGAGTAAGCGAAATCGAGTGGAGTCGAACCACTTGGTAAACTTATAACTTTACCGCGTGGTGTAAAACAATAAACGTGCGATTGATAAATATTTAAATCAAATTTAATAGCGTTTAGATAATCTTTGTTGTTATTTAATTCTTTTTGCCAATCTAAAATTTGTTTTAGCCATTCGAGTTTTGCTTTTTCACTATCAATTTTATTGTCAAATGCACCGTCTTTATATTTCCAATGGGCTGCTATTCCGTATTCAGCTACGCGATGCATTTGAAAAGTTCGGATTTGAATTTCAAAAGGTTCACCTTCCGGGCCAATTAAAGTTGAATGGAGCGACTGATACATATTTGATTTAGGCATAGCGATATAATCTTTAAAACGACCGGGAATTGGTTTATACATTTCATGGATAATACCTAAAACGGCATAACAATCGTGGACAGTTTTGACAATTACGCGTACGGCAAAGAGGTCATAAATTTGATCGAACGTTTTATTTTTAGAAATCATTTTTTTGTAGATACTAAAGAAATGTTTAGGGCGGCCATCAACTTTTCCATGTATATCATATTTTTTCAAAGCGGTTACTATTTCATCAATTATTTTTTCAACATAAATAATACGTTCTTCTTGGCGTAATTTTATTTTTTGCGATAGTTCATTATATTCTTTAGGTTTCAGATAAAAAAATGCGAGATCTTCCAATTGGTAGCGGATTTTTGAAATACCTAATCTATGTGCGATAGGCGCATAAATATCTAAAGTTTCTTGCGCTTTTTGTTTTTGTTTTTCAGATGGTAAAAAATTTAATGTTTGCATATTGTGGAGACGGTCAGCTATTTTTATCAAAACGACTCGAATATCTTTTGCCATTGCCAAAAACATTTTACGATAATTTTCTGCTTGTAATTCTTCCTGTGAAACATATTTAATTTTATCGAGTTTAGTAACACCATTGACAATATCAGCAATTTCTTGACCGAATAAGTTTACAATATCGCCATAAGTATATGGAGTATCTTCGATGACATCATGTAAAATTCCGGCGGCAATAGATTCTAAATCAGACTCAAGTGATGATAAAATAATTGCGACAGAAAGTGGATGAATAATGTATGGCTCACCAGATTTTCGATATTGATTTTTGTGTGCGTCACTTGCAATTTTGTACGCTTTCTCAATAAGTTGAAAATCTTTTGCGGGATGATATTTCTCAAGATTTTTAATAAGTTCGTCAAAAAGTTTTTGCTCATGCAAATAAATTACCTCCTTCAAAAAAATTTGTCATTTGAAAATTTATACGTTGATTTAAAATTATATTCTATAATAGCGATTTTTAAATTGCTAGTTGATATAAATATTTGGTTCATAAATTTTTTTTACAAAAACACTTGATAAAAAAATTTTTTTGTGTAATAATATAGACATTGTTTTGTAATTTATTTTTAATTTTTAAGGAGTGATTATTATGTCAGAAAATTTGCTTGGGAAGCGAGAGGAAAATCCAATAATTGATATATTGCCTAAAGAATATTTAATTCAAAATTTTGCTAATGAATTAATGACTCAGTGGCAACAATTAAAAAATTTGGAAACTATGGCATTAAAACAAGGAGATGAGTTAAAACCAAAAGTAGGTAAGAAAAAAGGGATTTTTTCAAGAAAAAATGAAAAACCTAAAAATAATGATACGTTGAATCATTCAAATGCTAACTTGATGGCTGTAAGAGATAGTATGAAAAAGATTAAGGAACTTTGTGAATTTATGCATAACAATTCAAAAACGGAAGATGGTAGGCAAATTAATGCTATGCTTATAGATTTATTAAATGGAAGTGATGAAAAAAGTATTATAGATTTAACACAGATTTTAACATCTGATACTTTATTACAACGTTTAACTAATAAAGATTATGATTTGATAAATGCTATAAAACGTGTACAAACTGATAAAAGTTTAACCCCTAAAGATAGAAAAAAATATTTTGAAGCTTTGAATATTGTTTTGAATAATAATTTGGATAAAACTAACCCAGCTGTTAGAGCAACATTTACTTTAAAGGGTACAGGTTTATTAGTAGAAAAAATTAATATTTTATATGAGGAAACTAAAAAATGGGAAGAAAAAAATGTTTCTAACAAAAGTGAAGAAAATAAAATAATACCTAAGAATCCAAATGAAAAAAGCACAAAACAAAAAAAACAAAAGAACCAACAAAATGAAAAATAAAATTAACGTCAAATAAAAAGAAGAAAGCGAAAACTTTCTTCTTTTTTATGTAAAATTTTTTGGATGAGAAATTAATTTTCATTTGAACTAATTAATTCAATTTTAGAGACTGAGAGTTCGTAGGCAATTTTATTTAAAATTTCACCATTCGTTAATTTTTTTTGGTACTCACGACTTTGCATTCGTCCATGAACTTTTATATTATCAGCAATATTTAATTTTGCTGCTAATTTTGCATTACGTCCCCAAACTATACATGGAATATAATTTGATTTATTATACGAACGATTTACCGCTAAAAGTATATCAGTAATTTCTCTACCGAATGGAGTTTTACGATAGACTGGTGATTTACATATGTAACCATTTAGGAAAGCTTGATTTGGATTTTCATCAGGTATTTCAAAATTTATTTGACGTGCGAAGATTGTTAAGATTAATTTTGTTTTACCATCATTTGAACTGTAATTATTATACGAACGAATTTGTCCAATTATATTTATAAATTTATCTGGCGTCATTAAATTTTTATCAATTATTCGTTCAGAAATTGTTACCGGTAATATATCATAGTTCTCACTTAATCGTTTTATTTTTATATGAAACTTATAAAAAATTTCGTTATAAATTTTATGGCTCTCTACTAGCTCATCAATAATTTGGCCGCTAACTTTTATAATATTATTTTCCTGCATTAGTTTCACCCTCACTATTAGTCTTGAATATTTCTATTCGTTACTAATATTTTTTAGAACCATTTTAATAAGTTATTCGTATCTCCATAAAATAAAATATTTGTTGCGGCTAAAGACATTGCTTGGTATAAAATTTTATCAATATTTTTTAACTGCAAACCAAATTCTTGTTCCTCTATTATTTTCCCATTTAATGCAGCTAAATTTCGTTGTACGCATATTTGTAATTTATCACGTTCGATACTAGAGGCAGTAATACTTGCCTTATTATTCATCCCATAAGTTATTAGGAAAATATTTGAGAAAGTATTAAATGATTTATATTCATCAATATTAATAAGGACATATTTATGATTTAAGAGTTTATGAGGTATAAAATTAGTTTGTTTATTAAAAATAAGGATATCGAAATTTTCATCCGTATCATTTTGTACCAATTTTATATGTACGTTTTTATCTTTTATTTTTATTTTTAATGACTCATCTCCATTTATAATTCCTATTTTCATTTCTACACCTCAATTTTTTTCTTAGTTTCTACAAATTTTTAAAAAATATTCGGAAGTGGTAAAATGATTCTCCTTGAGCTATTTATTACTTTTTTTAAAACTGGCCTATTAAGTTTTGGAGGCGGCTACGCAATGATTTCAATGCTTAGTGACGAAGCCGTTAAACATAATTGGATGAGCCAAAAAGAATTTTTTGATATTGTTGCCGTCTCACAAATTACTCCCGGCCCTATTGCTATTAATATGGCGACATTTGTTGGGTTTAGAAAATATGGATTAATTGGCGCAATAATTTCTACTTTAGGCGTTTCACTTCCATCTTTTCTATTGGTTATTACCTTTTTAAATTTTATTACGAAGTTTAATAAATCATTTTTTGTACGAAATTTATTTTATACGCTTAAACCGGCAGTTATCGGATTAATTGGTGCGGCATTAATTCAAATCGCACAAGTAAGTTATTTTCAAAATGGATTTGATTTTCGACTCGTTTTAATTTCACTCACCGCATTTATTGCGTTATATAAATTTAAACTTAATGTTATTGCGGCGATATTGATTTTTTCAGTTGTTGGAATTATAATTTTATGATATTTTTTCTTGGGTGATTTAATTGATAGAAGTTGCATTACTCGGTACGGGTGGAATGATTCCATTGCCCAATAGATTTTTAACTTCACTTTATTGCCGAATAAATGGAAGATACATAATGATTGATTGCGGTGAGGGCACACAGATTTCATTAAAGATATTAGGGTGGGGATTAAAAAATCTTGATGTAATTTGTTTTACGCATTTTCATGCCGATCATATTTTAGGTTTACCAGGTTTATTATTAACGATAGGGAATTACGGACGAGTTGAACCACTTTACATAATTGGGCCGAGTAATATAAAAAATATCGTAAAAGATTTATGTTCGATTGCGCCAGAGATACCGTTTGAATTGATAGTAATCGAGCAAGATTATTTTGCGGAAAATATTTTTGAGTTGCATAATTTTAGCATAGATATTTTGCCGGTCGATCACAGTTTGGATTGTTTGGCATATAAAATAAACTTGCCGCAAAAAGGCAAGTTTGATTTAAAAAAAGCTGAGAGTTTAGATTTGCCAAAACCATTTTGGAGTAAGTTGCAATGTGGAGAAAATGTTGAGTATCACGGAAAAATTTTTACACCGCAAATGGTTTTAGGTCGCGAGCGCAAAGGAATAAAAATTTGTTATTGCACAGATTCACGGCCGACAGATGATTTAATAAATTTTGTTCGTGATTCAGATTTATTTGTTTGTGAGGGAATTTATGGCGAAGATGAGAAATTAGATAAAGCAATTTTGAAGAAACATATGATTTTTAGTGAGGCAGCAACTATTGCGCAAAAAGCAAATGTAAAAGAATTATGGTTGACACATTTTAGTCCATCGATGCCGCATCCCGAGGAATATTTATCATTTGCAAGCGATATTTTTGCGAATACAATTGTGGCGCACGATCGAATTTCAAAAACAATTTATTTTTCGGACAAATAAAATTAACCTAAAAATTTTTTTCGACACAGCATATTGCTTGGCATGCAACGCCTTCATTTTTTCCCGTAAATCCTAATCCTTCTTCAGTTGTTGCTTTAATATTTATTTTTTCAGGTTCAATACATAAAACATCAGCAATGTTTTTTTTCATTTGTGGAATATATTTTGCAATTTTTGGCGTTTGCATGATAACAGTTGAGTCAATGTTGTTTATCACAAATTTATTTTTGTCCAAAATTTTTTTCGTATAGCTTAAAAGTTTTAAACTCGAAATGTCTTTATATTTTTCATTAGTGTCGGGAAAATGTTTACCGATATCGCCTTGAGATATTGCGCCCAAAATTGCATCAATTATTGCGTGAATGAGGCAGTCAGCATCTGAATGCCCGAGTAAACCTTTATTGGACGGAATAATTTCGCCGCCTAAAATTAATTTTCTTTCTTCGACCAATTTATGAACGTCGTAACCAATTCCAACTCTAATCATTTTTTATCATCCTTTATTATATTTTAATTTTATTTTACCAAAATAAAGTAGGTGATTTTTTTGTATTATTGCGTGTTGAATTTTTTAGTCAATCTTTTTATTTCATTGATATTTCGTATAAAAATTTCCGGGCTCGAAAATATTCCATTGAGCGGCGGAATTATTTTATGCGCCAATCATTTAAGCAATTTTGACCCATTAGTTTTACGATTAAAAGTCAAGCGTACGATAAATTTTATGGCAAAAAAAGAATTATTTGCAAACAAACTTTTTTCGTATACGTTAGAAAAATTTAGTGTATTCCCAGTCGACAGAAATAAAAATGATTTATTGGCGTACAAAACTGCTGTGAAATTGCTTAACGATGAAAAAGTTTTAGGGATTTTTGTACAGGGAACTCGCAATAAAAATTTTGATAGTGCGAAAAATGGTGCAGCAATGTTTGCAATGAAAACTGATTCGCTAATAATTCCTATTGGAATCAAGTCAACTTATAAAATTTTTTCGGCCGTTCATATAAATATCGGTAAGCCGATTCATTTTGAACGTCAAAAAAAAATTGACCAAAATGTTTTACATGACGCAACTTCAAAAATTACTGAGCAAATTAAAAAACTTGTAGGAGAAAACGTTTTATGAAAATTATTGTTGGAAAAACTTCCGGTTTTTGTTTTGGTGTTAAGCGTGCTGTTGAGACCGCATTTCAAAATGCTGATAAAAATATTTGTATGCTTGGACCGATTATTCACAATCAATCTGTTATAAATGAATTAAATATGAAAAATGTGGGGATTATAAATAATCTAAGTGAGGCAAATAATCGAACAGTATTAATTCGTGCGCATGGTGTGCCTAAAAAAATTTATTCACAGTTGAAAAATTTGGGCATAAATTATATTGATTGTACATGTCCTTTTGTCAAAAGAATTAGTCAACTCGTTGAAAAAAATTTTAATGACGGGAAAAAAATTATTATCATTGGCAATCCAAATCATCCTGAAATTATTGGGATAAATAGTTATGCGCAAAATCAAGCTGTTATTATAAATAATATTGACGCGGCGAAAAAATTTCATAACGATAAAAATTTGTCATATCTACTTGTTGCTCAGACAACTTTTTCATATGAAATTTTTAATGAAATTATAGACATTTTACGCGCTGATAATATTGAAATTCAGAATACGATTTGTAATACAACTTATCAGCGTCAGGAAGAAGCTCGAACTTTATCAAAAATTTCTGATAAAATGATAGTTATTGGAGATAAATCTAGCTCTAATTCTACAAAATTATTTAATATTTGTCAGGAAAATTGCTGTAACACATTTTTTATACAATCTTCGGTGGATTTATTATTGATTAACTTTAGACTGAATGATAGAATAGGAGTCATGGCAGGCGCTTCTACGCCTTTGCACGTTATCGAGGAGGCTGTTTTTTTAATGAACCAATTAGCTGTTGAGGAAAAATCTTTCGCGCAAATGCTTGAGGAATCTTTCGTAAATTTACATATTGGTGAAATTGTAAAGGGAAAAGTTATTCAAGTTAGCGATAATGAAATCGTTTTGGACTTAGGATATAAATCAGATGGGATTATCAGCCGCGATAATTTTTCTACTTCTTCTCATTGCTTTCTTAAAGATTTAGTTAATATAGGAGATGAGATAGAAGCTATTGTTTTAAAAATAGATGACGGCGAGGGGAATGTAATACTTTCAAAAAGAAAGCTTGATTTACAGCGTGGCTTTAAAGAAATTGAAAAAGCTTTCAAGGAAAATTCAATTGTTACCGGTAAAATTATTGAAGTTGTTAAAAGTGGAGTAGTTGCTTTAGCTGATAATGTCAAATTATTTATACCTGCATCGTGTATTTCAAACTCACATATAAAAGATTTAAATTCTTATGTAGGAAAAACTTTGGATTTTAAAATTATTGAATTTAATCGTTTGAAACATAGATATATTGGAAGTTGTAAAGAAATTTTGGATAAAGAAAAAAATGAAGAAAATGATTTGTCAAATGAATTAAAAGTTGGCGAAGAATTTGACGGAATTATAAGTAAGATTGTTAGTTTCGGAATTTTTGTCAACGTTGGGAATTGGAGTGGCCTTGTTCATTTATCAGAATTAGGTTGGGACCGTAAAAATGATACATTGGATAAGTTTAAAGTTGGTGACAAAGTAAAAGTTTTTGTATTAGGAATGGACAATAAACACAATAAAATTTCATTGACGATGAAAAATCCTGATAAAAGTCCGTGGCGCGATATTTCACAAAGATATTACGAAGGAAAAATTGTGAAGGGAAAAGTCGCAAGAATAAATAATTATGGAGCATTTATCGAACTTGAACCGGGCATTGACGGTTTGCTTCATATTTCACAAATTTCTGATGAACATGTAAATAATGTGAACGATAAATTAAAAATTAACGACATAGTAACGCTTCGAGTTTTGTCGTCTGATGAAAAACGAAAACGCGTTAGTTTGTCGATGATTGATGTTAAATAAAATTCATTAAAATAAAGATTTTACTTCTTTAAAACCTTTACTTTTTCTTTAAAAAGAAAAAGTAAATCAAAAAGAAACTAAAAAAAAAATCTTTGTGCGTCTGCACAAAGATTTTTTTATAAAGTTTTTTTTGGTTCTTTTTTTTACAAAAAAAAGAACGATTTGTTTTTTATTTGTTTCCTTTGGAATTTTATATTATAATTTTTTAAAACAAAATTTATGGGGATGATTTCATAAAATATTTTGAGATTGGTAAAGTTGTTAATACGCACGGTTTAAACGGTTACGTAAAAATTTATCCGACAACGAGCGATATAACTCGTTTTAGCTTATTGAAAAATGTTTTGATAAATGATTTGGAATATGAAATAGAAAATGTGCGCTATCAAAAAAATCTTGTTTACGCAAAATTTTTTTCTGTCAACAATATTAATGATGCGGAAAAATTAAAAGGTTCAATAATAAAAATTCCTGAGCATTTAGCTTTGCCGCTACAAAATGATGAATATTATTTGCAAGATTTGTATGGTTTAAATGTTTATGAGGACGATAAATTTTTAGGTCAAGTAACCGATATTATTCAGGGCAGTGCTAACGATATTTATGTTGTTGATGAAAAAATTTTTATTCCTGCTGTCAAATCTTTTATTCTAAATATTGACATCAAAAATAAATTAATGTCGGTAAAATTGATAGAAGGGTTGCGCGAGTTAAATGCTTAATTTTTATGTTTTAACATTGTTTCCTGAAATAATTTATGGCGGATTGAATCATAGTATTTTAAAGCGTGCGGTTGACAAAAATCTTATACGTATAAACTGTGTGAATATTCGCGATTTTTCTAAAAACAAAAATAAACGTGTCGATGATTATACATATGGCGGTGGTTGTGGAATGTTGATGCAAGCACAGCCTGTTTATGACGCATTTAAAAGTGTAAAAAAAAATTGTCCTGTTATTTTTCTTACACCGCATGGAAAAATTTTTAATCAAAAACTTGCTCGAAAGTTTGCCGTTGAAAATGATTTAATTTTGCTTTGTGGGCATTATGAGGGAATTGACCAAAGAGTTATTGACGAAATTGTTACCGATGAGATTTCTATTGGCGATTATGTTTTAACTGGCGGCGAGTTGCCTGCTATGATTTTAATCGATAGTATTTCGCGTTTAATTCCAAATGTTTTGGGGAAAAATGAATCATATGAGTGCGAATCGTTTGAAAATAATTTGCTTGAATATCCACAATATACGCGCCCGGAAGTTTTTCATGGTAAACATGTTCCGGAAATTTTGCTCTCTGGAAATCATAATGCAATAAAAAATTGGCGGCAGCATCAATCTTTTATTACAACTTGGATGAAACGGCCGGATTTGTTAAAAAAAACGGAGGGAAATAAAATGAATGCAATCTTTTCGCGCAGAAGTATTCGAAAATATAAAAATGAATCGGTAACTGACGAACAGTTGGAATTGTTGTTGAGAGCAGCAATGGCGGCGCCGTCGGCTATGAATTCTCAATGTTGGGAATTTGTTGTTGTGCGTGACAAAAATCATTTGAGTGAGCTCGCAACGTTGAATCCTTACCATCAAATGTTAAAAGATGCAGCGCTTGCTATCATTGTTTGTGCGGATTTGAATAAAATTTTGGCGAATGAGTATTGGATTCAAAATTGTTCTGCCGCTACACAAAATATTTTGACGCAAGCAAATGAAATGGGCTTGGGTGCGGTATGGCTTGGCGTTGCGCCGTATGAAGATAAAATGCAACGTATATCTGACAATTTGAATTTGCCCGAAAATATTAAACCGCTCAATGTTATATCAATTGGTGTGCCCGATGAATTTAAAAATGCAAATGATAATTTCGATACAAAAAAAATTCATTACGAAAAATTTTAATTAATTACCAAAAAATTAAAATGAGGTAAGCTTTATGAAACCGAAGATAGGAATTTATGGCGGCTGCTTTAACCCGATTCATAATGGTCATTTATTTTTAGCAGAATGTCTCCGAAAAAATTTTTTGCTCGATAAAATAATATTTGTGCCGTCGGGTAATGCGCCCCATAAGCATATAAAAGTTGACAAAGAAGATCGATTTAATATGACTACTCTTGCGCTTGAGGGTAGTAATTTTTTTGAGGTTAGCGACTACGAAATTAAAAAAAATGACAAATCTTATACGATTAATACGCTCGAATATGTACGTGAAAATAATCCTGACGCAAAAATTTATCTGATTATTGGTGCGGATGCGTTTTTGGAAATAAAAACTTGGCATAAGACTGATGAATTGCTTCAGCTTTGTAGTTTGTTGGTAGTGATTCGGCCGGGAATAAGTAAAAATGATTTGAATAATCAACTTCGTTACGTAAAAAAAAATTATTTGTGTGAAGTTTCTATTATCGAAATAGATGCACTCAATATTTCTTCAACTGATATTCGTAATAAAATTATGCTCGATGAAAATGTAAAACAATTTTTACCTGAAAAGGTTTTCAATTACATAACAACGCATAATTTATACAAACCTTTCTCGAGAATAAATATTGTTGACATAAAAAAATATTTGGCTGAGAATCTTTCTGACAAGCGTTTCATTCATTCATTAAATGTTGCAGAAGAAGCTGTAAAATTGGCAAAAAAGTATGACGAAAATATTTATAAGGCCTACATAGCGGGATTGCTTCATGATTGTGCGAAAGAAATTCCTAATAGCCAAAAAATTTTGATGTGCAATGAATACGGAGTGAAACTCGATCGAGTTTTGGCAAGACAACCAGATTTGACACATTCATTTTTAGCCGCACAAATTGCTCACCATAAATTTTCGGTAAATGATACCGATATTTTGCACGCAATTTCATATCATACGACCGGTAAAAAGCGAATGTCAATGCTGGAGAAAATAATTTATATTGCTGATTGTATCGAGCCTAATCGAACTTATGAACAAATAAAATATTTGCGTGAGCTTGCCTATGAAAATATAAATAAAGCGGTTGCGTATACTTTAAAAGTTACGATGGCGAAAAATAAAGAGGGTGGGCGAATTATTCATCCACTTAGTCTTGAGGCGTTTCAATTTTATAAATCAAATTTATAAGGAAAAAATATGCAAAAAATAATTGATGCAATCGAAAAAATGAACCTTGAAATAAATAACAATCAAGCAGAAAAATTTTTACGCTATATGAATTTATTGTGCGATTGGAATAAAAAAATTAATTTGACGTCAATTACCGATGAAAACGAAATTATAATTAAACATTTTGCTGATAGTGTATCGCTTTTATCCGTAATGCAAATAAAAAATTCAGATGTGATTGACATTGGAAGTGGCGCTGGATTTCCGGGTATACCGCTGAAAATTTTGCGCCCACAAATTAATTTGACACTTGTTGATTCTTTAGGTAAGCGTGTAAAATTTCTTTGTACTGTCAAAAATGATTTAAATCTTGAAAACGTAAATTGTTTTCATGCGCGTGCAGAAGAATTTGTGAAAAATAGTCGTGAGGTTTATGATATATGTGTGTCGCGTGCCGTTGCAAATCTTTCAGTTCTTACTGAAATTTGTTTGCCGTTTGTAAAAGTTGGTGGATTTTTTATTGCGTATAAGGGGCCACAAGTTGATGATGAAATTTTGCACGCACAAAATTGTATAAAGAAACTTGGCGGAGAAATTACTGATATCAAAAAAATTTGTCTGCCGTTCTCAGATATTATTCATTCGTTAATTTTTGTACGCAAATTATCTAATAGTCCGCTAAAATATCCCAGAAATTATGCGAAAATTTTAAAGACGCCGCTGTAATTTATTTTTTATTGTGGACAATTGTCGAAAAACTTTCTTTACAAAAATTCACCTCATCGCTAAAATTATTCGTAAGAGGTGATTTTTTTATGTGTACTAAAAATACCGAAATAAATGTAGTTCAAATAGCGACAAATAAAATTAATGCAAATCCATACCAACCACGTAAATTTTTTTCAAAAGCTAGCTTAAAAAATTTAACTGACTCAATAAAAAAATATGGACTACTCCAACCTATTGCCGTTAGAAAAATAAATATTGACTCATTTGAAATAGTTGCGGGCGAACGTAGATTTCGTGCGTGTAAATTACTTAACCTTGAAAAAATTCCTGCTATTATTATTAATTTAAGTCAGAAAGAATGTCTTTACATATCGATGATTGAAAATATTCAGCGTCGTAATTTGAATTACATAGAAGAAGCTGAAGGCTTAAAAAATATTATGCTAGATTGCTCACTATCAATTGAGGAACTTGCGACCGTGATAGGTCAAAGTGAAGATTATATATTGCGCAAGCTTTACATTTTAAATTTATCAAAGAATATTCAATCAATTTTATTGGAAAATAATTTATCCGAGGAATATGCGTTTATTTTGTTGAAATTAAATGATGAACGCTTGCAAAATGAAGTTTTGGATAAAGTTATTTACTACGGTTTGAGTATTCAGACGACAAAAAAATTAACGGATAAAGTTATCAAACGTAATGGACAAGTTATAAATAATTTAAAAAATAAAAATCGAATTGGTGATTTGCGAATTTTTTTCAATACAATTAAACAAGCCGTAGATGTTACAAAAGCTTCCGGCTTTAATACAAATTATATGATTAATAAAAAATATGATGAGATAGAAATAAACATAAAAATTTTGGCAAAATAAAACCCTTATGTAAGTAAGGGCTTTTATTTATTGCGTCTATTTCGGATGACGATTATTCCGATGAAAAATATAATGGCCGGTAAAATAATTAGATACATTATTGAAATTAACATCGCTTGTTTGTGGGTAAAAATTATTTTCTGAGTGTCATGAGTTTTTGGCGGAATATAAATAGCTTCCTCTTTACCATTTAATTTATTTATTGCACTCATTACGAAATCAAAATTTCCGCCGCCAATATACGAATTTATTTTTGTGTCTAAAATACTTGTTGCGCCGATAGCAATTATTTTAGATTTATCATCTTGACGAAATATTGCAATATTAAGTGGACCGTTAAGGTCGCCACTTTCTTTTTCAATTGTATTTGAGTTTAAATTGGTTTTTCCGTACGAAATGTTTGATGATTCAAGTAAAACTTCAATTTTTTCAGCATCATTAATAAAAATATTGCGGCAAAGTGGAATTAATAATCTATATTTTTTTTCTGCAAGGCTTTGGGATAATTCATTGCTTGTGAAATTTGGAATCAAGTAAGCGTTGTTGTTAGCGGCAAAATTTTTATTATTCTTTTCGATAATAATTGAGTTACCGAATTCAAATCCATATTTTTTTATTACGTTTGTCATGTTTGGTAAATCTTTGTTTGTATAATCCATAAATATAATTGCGCTTGATGATGCAAGATATTTATCAATTAATGAAGCTTCTTCAGTTGTCCAATCTCGTTGCGGGGTCGTAATCAATAAAATTTTACAATCGTCAGGAATTTTTTGTTCGATTATCAAATCTAAATCTTTTAATTTATAATTTGTAAATTGTTTTTGATAATCAAATTCTAATTCATTATGCCCAATTAATCGATATATGACAGGCGTATAATTTTTTGTGACAAAATTTATTGCGTTTGTGATTTCGGACTCAACATTTATTGAATTTATTTTTTGCTTAAATGTTAAGTAATCGTAATCGTAAGTTACAATATCTTCGGGATTTATTACTTTAAATTTTTTTGTGCCGGCAACAATTATGCTGCCGGATGAAATTTTTTCATCTGTTTCATATTTATTTGCAAAGTTTGGATATTTGTCTAAATCTTTATACTCAACTTTAATATTTTTCGATTTATATTGATTTACGAGATTTGCTACGATTTTATTTTGGTCGCTTTCATTTGTCAAGAAATATATATCAATTTTTTCATTGAGATTATTTATAACTTTTTTAGTTTCGTTGCAAATTGTATACAATTTATCTTTTGTCAAATCAAATTTTAAGTCAAATTTATTTGCTAATAAATTGATACAAACGAGCGTTACGATAAAAAATATTATGGATAACACGGAAAATGTTCCATACTTAATTTTTTTATTCACTAAAATTTCCTCCTTTACCATTTACGTTTTTCAATTGTATTTATTGTCATGAACAGAAATAATGAAACAAATGACAAATAGTAAACGATATCTGACAAATTTAAAATGCCCGCACTAAAATTATTAAAGCGTGCAAGAAGTGAGACAAAGTTTGAAATTTTATAAACCACTGAATCAAATATTGGCAAGTTAAAAAAATATGCGGCGATGAGTAAAATTGTCATGATAATAAAAATGATAGCGGCAGGAATAAAATTTTTTATGCGCGTGTAAATTATTCCGCATAATATCGAAATTAAAATAAAAATAAAAAGTGCTGAAGAATTTTTACCTGTTGGGAAAATTGTCGCAAGATTATCTATCATAAAGCAAACAAAAATAGCGGCAAAAGTTGAAATCGCGGCAGCAATTTGATTTTCACAAAGCGCTGAAATAAATATTCCAATTGAAATGAAACAAAGTCCGAGTAAAAAATATCCTAAATAAGTTCCACAAATTTGTGCGAGTGGTAAGCTTGAGAAAAATGAAAGCGTAATTGGCAATAAAAAAGTTATTACAATTGCAGATGAAAATAAAGTTACGGCCGCAAAATATTTCCCTAGCGTTATTTTTGTAATTGAAACCGGTACGGTAAATATTAATTGATCAGTTTTGTTTTTCATTTCTTGTGCATATAAATTCATTGTTAAAATCGGAATGATTATCAAAAATAATATTGTCATGTCTGAAATTACGTATTGAAAATCTGGGAAGCCTTGAAAAATATTTAGTAGTGAAAAAAATACGGATGCAATAAAAATAAATAATGCAAGGAAAATATAACCGCTCATATTATAAAAATATGAGTAGAACTCTTTTTTAAATATGGCTAGCATTTTTGAGCATCTCCTTCAGTTACTTGTAAAAATATTTCTTCAAGCGTAATGTCAAATGGTTTCATCATTAATAAAATAAAATCATTTTCCTTTGCAAATTGAAATATTTTTTCACGTATATCACCTTTATTTTTATTCTCTAAAATTAAATCTGTTGAAAAATCTTCTATGCCTTTTTTACTTTCAACTATGTTCGCAAAAATTTTAACTTGCTCAATAATTTTTTCATACGGCCCGCGAATCCTTACAATAATTTTTGGAGTACGTGAAAAATTTTTCGATAATTCAAATGTTGTTGCGTCAGCTACTATTTCGCCCTTATTCAAAATAATTATTCGGTCTGCTATGGCATCTATTTCCGATAAAATATGTGAGCTAATTAAAATTGTATGATTTTCTTTAAGCGACTTAATTAAATCACGTATTTCTGTAATTTGTTTTGGGTCGAGGCCCGACATTGGTTCATCTAAAATTAAAATTTCAGGGTCACCAATTAATGCTTGTGCGAAGCCAACACGTTGTTTATATCCTTTCGATAAATTTTTAATTAATTTATCGGCGACATCATCAATTTTAAATTTTTGCATGATATCAGTTAAATTATTTTTATCGGCACATTTTAATTCACTAACGAATTTCAGATATTCAATTACTTTCATATCGGGATAGAGTGGGGGATTTTCAGGAAGATATCCGATTTTAATTTGTGGATTTATTATCACATCGCCAGATGACGGAGCGATATAGCCGGTAATTATATTCATCGTGGTAGATTTACCGGCACCATTTGGAGCGAGGAGGCCAATAATTTCATTTTTATTTACAATGAAGTTTAAATTATTGACGGCAATTTTTTTACCGTAGTACTTAGTTAAATTTTTAACTTCGATCAAATTTTTTCATCTCCATATAATTTTTATAAAGTATTATAACATAAGGAATTGAAATTAATTTTAGAGTGACCTATAATTTTTTCAAATAAAAAATAATGCGAGGAATAAGATGAAGATTTCGAAGCGTCAGTTAATATTTTTAGGGATAATAATTTTTGTCACTTTAATTTTTATTATGGCACATCTTTCATATAAAAAAATAATAAAAGTTGTCGAGGTTGATAATATCTATGAAAATATTTTTGTGAATGAAATTAATATTGGTGGGCTGAAAAAATCTGACGCACAAAAAAAAATATATTCCGAGTTACAAGCGCCAATCGATAAAAAAATAATTAAATTTACTGATACGAACAATGAGTATGAGTTTTCATTTAAAGATTTTCATGCAGCTTATAATATTACGAGCGCCGTCCAAAAAGCTTATGATTATGCCCGAGATGGTTCAATACTAAAACGTTATGAAAAAATTGTTGAGTTAAAAAAATCTCCGCTAAAAATTACAGCCGAGTACGGCTTCGATAATAATTTTGTGAAATCAAAATTAAGTGAGCTAGAAAGCAAAGTTTACGTAAAACCAATTAATGCGTCTGCAAAACGTATCAATAATAATTTTGTTGTTACTGCTGGTAAAAATGGTAGGACTTTAAATGTCGATGCAACTTTACCGGCAGTTATAAAATTATTGCAAGAAAAATGTGAGGGAAAAGTCGAATTAATTTTTGATTTGCTCGTCCCTAAATATAATGAAAGTGCATTTAAAAATGTAAAAGATGTTCTCGGTTCATATACAACTTATTTCAATAATGTAAATCTGCAACGCAATGCAAATATAATTAATGCGGCGCAGAAAATAAATAACAAAATTGTTTATCCGAATGAAATATTTTCTACGAATGATGTACTTAAACCTTTTACAGCAAAAAATGGTTATAAAAATGCGCCGGTTATTATTGAAGGGAAATTAGTTGACGCATTAGGTGGTGGGATTTGTCAAGTTTCAACGGCGTTATATAATGCTTTGTTGTATTCGGAATTGGAAATTACTGAGCGTCGTAATCATTCATTAAAAGTTGGTTATGTTGATTATGGATATGATGCGACGCTCGCCGGAAATTATATTGATTTAAAATTTAAAAATACGACGCAAACTCCACTTTTACTAGAAAGTATTATTAATGAGAATGAAAACGCAAATAGTTTGCGGATAAATGTTTATGGCGCGGAAACAAGAAATAAAAATCATAGTATTAAGTTTGAGAATTCACTGGTTGAAACAATAGATGCGCCGCCAGAAACTATTATTTATACAGATGAATTGGAAGAGGGGATAAAAAAAGTTGAAACAAAATCAAAAAAAGGTTATCGCTATAAACTTTACAAAATAATTTATGAAAATGGCGCGGAAAAACAAAAAGTTTTGATAAATTCAAGTTATTACAAACCAATGCGTGGGACAATAAAAATTGGTACGAAAAAAAGTTAAACTTGTTTTTGAGAATGTTTAATTATAAAATTATTTAGGGTGAAAAGATGAATAGCTTGCAACTTGAAGGTAAAAATGCAGTTTTGGAAGCAATAAATAATTCAAAAACTATCGACAAAATTATGATAAAAAAAGGCTATGCGAATGGCTCACTTAAATCAATTGTTATAAAGGCAAAAAAAATTGGCATAGTTGTTCAGGAAGTTGATAAAAATAAATTGGATTTTATTTCACAATCTAAAAATCATCAGGGCATAATTGCACTTTGTCCTGCAAAAAATTATTGTTCGATTGATGACATTTTGGATTGCGCAAAAAGTAAAAATGAATTGCCATTTGTTTTGATTTTGGACGAAATTTCTGATCCACGAAATTTTGGTGCAATTATAAGAACAGCAGAATGTTGTGGTGTGCACGGAATAATTATTCCAAAACATCGTAATGCAGGCTTGACAGGAATCGTTAGTAAAACTTCTGCCGGTGCGCTTGAACATGTTTTAATTGCAAAGGTTACAAATTTGGTTAGCGCAATTGAAAAATTGAAAAAAAATGGATTGTGGATAACAGCAGCAGATATGAGCGGTGAAATTATGTATTCGTTGGATTTCAAAATTCCGTGCGCTTTGATTGTTGGTAGTGAAGGATTTGGTATACGAAAACTTATTTTACAAAATTCGGACTTTAAAGCTAAAATACCAATGTCAGGTAAAATTGGCTCATTAAATGCTTCTGTTGCGGCTAGTGTTTTGATGTACGAAGTTATTCGGCAACGAACTATGAAAGGAAATTTAAATGCTTAACAAAAATGAAATTATGAACGTGATAAAAAATCATAAAAATGTTTTAATTTTGACGCATAAAAAACCTGATGGTGATGCGGCGGGGTCAGTTTTTGCACTTACTGCTGCGTTAAAAAAAATTGATATTTCGGCAAATATTTTGTTTGAAGATTACAATCGTAAATTTAATTTGATAGCAACTCAAAAAGTTTCGCCGTACTTTGACAAAAATAAAATTGAGCTCGTAATAGTTTTAGATTGTGGGAATAAAAATCGTCTCGGAAAGTATGAAATTTTATTAGAAAATAAAATTGTTGTCAATATCGATCATCATATAAGCAATGTGAATTTTGGCGATTATAACTATGTGGATTCAACTGCTTCATCGACGAGTGAAATAATTTTTGATTTCGTAAAAGATTTACTTGATGAAAAAATTGCGGCAGCATTGTATGCTGGAATAATTTCGGATACGGGTGGTTTTCGGCATTCATGTACGACTACGAAAACTCATATGATAGTTGCGGAGCTGCTCAAATTTAAGTTTCCATTTACGCGCATATATAATGAATTAATGATGGAAAAAACATTGGACGAAGCAAAATTTTTGGCGATGACAATCGAAAATCTTGAGATAATTAGTCACTTAAAGCTTGCAATTTCATATTTAACTTTTGAACAAATAAATAGCGTGAACAATAAGTTTACGGGTGGATTGGTTGAGTTTATCAAAAATATTTACGGGATAGAAATTGCGGCAATGATTATTGAAAACGAGGAAAAAGTTTGTAAAATAAGTTTTCGGTCAAATTATATTGACGTAAATGAAATTGCTGAAAATTTTGATGGTGGCGGTCATAAATTAGCGGCGGGAGGAATTTTGAAAGCAAATATTCGTCAAACAAAAGAAAAAATAATTCAAGTTATAGGTGAAAAATTAAAATGCACGACGGCGTGATAAATGTAAATAAGCCGAAAGGATGTACGTCATATGATGTCGTTCATCGAATAAAAAAAATAACGAACAAAAAAGTTGGACATACGGGCACACTTGACCCAATGGCAATGGGAGTTTTACCGATTTGTATAGGGAAGGCGTCAAAAATTTCGCAGTACATAGTTGCACAGACCAAAAGATATACGGCGACAATGATTTTGGGCGTGAGAACGGATACGTTAGATATAACGGGAAAAGTTTTATCGGAGATAAATTTTTTTTACAACAAAGAAAAGGTTTTGAACGCGTTAAAAAAGTTTTGTGGTGAATATTATCAGTTGCCGCCAATGTTTTCAGCTATCAAAAAAAATGGTCAAAAATTATATGAGTTAGCTCGGCAAGGAATTACAATCGAGCGTGAAAAACGACTTGTAAATATTTATGAACTCAATTTTGTAAATTATATGCCGCCGAATAAAATTTCTATTGATGTAAAATGTTCAAAGGGCACTTACATTCGTTCACTTTGTGATGATATTGGCAATGAAATTGGATGTGGCGCATGTTTATCAGAATTAATTAGAACTGAATGTGGAGATTTTTTTATTGAAAATAGTATAACAGTTGACGAGTTTGATAAACTTTATCAAAATAATTTGGCAGATTCAAAAATAATTGCAATAGAAAATTTATTAGATTTCAAAAAAGTTACGGTCGCCGCACAAAATATTCTTTATAATGGTAATAAAATTGATTTAAAATTTGTAATGTCAGAGAAAAATTTTGTTGATGGTGAAAAGTTATTAGTTTTTGATCCGCAAAAAAAATTAGTCGGAATATATTTACGTGAAAAAAATTTTTTAAGGCCGGTGCGTATGCTTTTATGATAATTTTGAACAAAATTGAAAAATTGAATTGCGATACGGTAATCACGCTTGGAAATTTTGATGGCGTGCATATTGGTCACAGAAAGTTGATAGAAGAAACTAAGGTTTTGGCAAAAAAAATGAATGCCAAATCTTTAGTTTTTTCTTTTTTTCCGCATACAAATCAAGTTTTGGAAAATCCAAAGTTTAAAACAATTTTTACACGCGATGAAAAAATTTTTATTTTAAAAAATTTGGATGTTGATTATTTTTTGGAATTTTTATTTGACAAAACTGTTGCTCAAATAAAAAGTCAAGAATTTTTGAATTTATTAATCAAAAATTTAAACTGCAAAGCTTTAGTTTTAGGTAATGATTGTAAATTTGGAAGTGATAAATCAAAATACGAAAATGAATTTATCAAACGGATTAGTGACGTAACTTTTGACGGTAAAAAAATTAGCAGTTCTTATATACGTTCATTGATTCAACAAAAAAATTTTGTATTAGCAAAAAAATTGCTGGGTGGAAAATATTTTATTATGCAAAAAAAAAGTGACAATAATTTTGAGAATAAATTATTGCCACCTGATGGGAGTTATTCAACAAAAATTTTTGTGGATAACCGCGAATTTAACGGTATAACAGATATTGATTCACGTAATCAAAATGTCAAAATAAATATGCCACAAAAAATATTTTCAAAGCCAGCTTTGATTTATTTTTAAAGTAAATTAATAAATTGAAATTATGTTGCCCGGAAATATTAAACGTGGATTTTTTATCGCATTATATGTCGCAAGTTTTTGCCATGTTGTGCCAAATCTTTTTGCTATTTTGTAAAGCGAATCGCCTTTTTTTATTGTATATTTTTTTAGTTTTTTTTGAACCTGAATTCTATTTTGTACTTTTGAATATTTTTCGAGGTTTTCTAAGTTTTGCATATAATCTATCGATATATTTTCGAGTGTACCGTATTGTTGACATTTATATTTTTCTGCAAACATATCATAGCCATCGCCGCCGTCAATCATAAATTGATTGGTTGCCAATTGATATTCAGCATTTGGATTTACCTCCTGATTATTTTTAATGAATCGAACGTCAAAAACTTTTTCATTTTCTTTTTGATTTGGGTCAAATTTAAATTTTATACCAGCAACTTGAATATTACCGCCAGATGCTTTTGGATATTGACTTACACCGTGTTCAATAGCTTTCAAAATTGTTGAACCTTTAACTTTTTCAAGTTTAACTACGAAATTTGTGAAAGGTAAAATTTTATATACATCGCCTTTAGTTATCGTACCGGTTTTGATTGAGCCGCGGATCGTTCCGCTATTTATTAATGCCAAATCAGCTTGGGTTTTGTCTAAAATTGCATCCGTAATTAAATCTGTCAAATTTGTTTCATGCGTACGAACATTTTGACGCTCGCCATCTAAATCAAAATTTATAGTACAAATTTTTTCATTCACGAGGTCCTCAATTTTTTTATTTTCATCTTGAATTATTTGTAAAATTTCTGCGTCAGGTGTAATTTTTGTATATTCGTCACTATTTATAAGATGGGCGCTTTTTTCTAATTTTTCATCTTTGATACTCAAATTCACGACGCCAATATTTTTTCCATGCTCACCAGTTTGGGCGATTAATGTATCTTTTACATATAATCCATTTTGCAAAGCAGTATGGCTATGCCCATCTATAATTACGTTTATGTCAGAAACATTCTGTGCAAGAGTATCACTTTTGTAATTTAAATCACTTGAGTCATACAAACCTAAATGAGTAATTGCAATGATAATTTTACAACCTTGTTGTTTAAGTTGTTTTACAATTTTTTTTGCATTTTCAATCGGATCTTCAAAATCTAATTTAGTTATACTTTCGCGGCCTGACGTTTTTACTAATGTTTCTGGTGTTGCAAGCCCAAATATTCCAATTTTTACGCCGTCAATAATTTTTATATCGTATGGAGCAAAAACATTGCTGCCATCAGATTTATTTGTAACATTTGATGCGAGAATTTTAAAATTTGCTTGTGCTTCAATATCTTTTAAGCCTGAAACTTCGTAATTAAAATCGTGGTTACCTGGCACAATATAATCATAGCCTGTACAATTCATTATTTTTGCAATCGTAAGCCCCTTTGATAATTGAGCAATTAATTGGCCGTGGAAAGTATCGCCCGCTGATATTATTAAAACGTTTTCACCATTTTGTTTTTTGCTATCGGCCAATGTTTTTAGATATGGTTCTTGTGAAACAATTCCATGAGTGTCGTTTGTATGTAAAATTGTCAAAGAAAAATCCTTTACCGATGTCGTATATATTATACTTACGGAAAGGATTAAGAATAGCAAACAGCTTATTGCGCCCACAAATAAATATTTTTGTTTTGATTTCATTATTAATTCCTCCAAATATTTTTATTTGTACTTATATTCTAATATGTAATCGAAAAAATTGCAAGTAAGAAATTTTTTGTAGCATACTTGAAAAATTTTTTATGCTGTACTAAAATTTCTATATCGAATTTTTTTTTTAGCGGTAGTAAATTTTTTAGCATGATAAATTTTTTTTTCATGGTAAAAATTTTTTTTGGAGGTTGTTTAAAAAATGATGTCTGCTAGTGAATTTAGAAATGGTGTTACAATTGAAATTGATAACGCAATTTTTACCGTTATCGAATTTCAACACGTTAAGCCTGGAAAAGGTGCCGCATTCGTACGTACAAAATTAAAAAATATAACTTCAGGCGGTGTAATTGAAAAAACTTTCCGACCAACTGAAAAAGTTGCGCGCGCCCATATCGACCGTAAAGATATGCAATATCTTTATAATGATGGCGAATTGTATTACTTTATGGATAATGAAACATTTGAGCAAATTTCAATTAATGCCGCAAATGTCGGTAAAAGTTTGGAATTTGTAAAAGAAAATGATTCAGTTAAAATTATGTCGCATAATGGTTCAATATTGGGAATCGAGCCGCCATTAAGTGTTGAGTTAAAAATTATTGACACCGAACCGGGATTCAAAGGCGATACAGCAACGAATAGCTTAAAGCCGGCGACATTGGAAACTGGCGCAAAAATAAATGTTCCATTGTTCGTTAATGTTGGCGATGTAATAAAAATTGATACGCGCACCAAAGAATATATTGGGCGGGCATAAAAATGCGGTGAGTAAAATTAATATTCCAATTGAAGTTGAGAAAATAATAAATGATTTACAAAATGAAAATTTTGAAGCATATATTGTTGGTGGATGTGTGCGCGATAATATTTTAAGAATTGAACCGAAAGATTGGGATATTGCAACGAATGCGAAGCCTGAGCAAATAAAGAAAATTTTTGCGAAAACAATTGATACGGGTTTGGCGCATGGCACTGTTACGGTTATTTTGAACAAAAAACATTTTGAGGTTACGACTTATAGAATTGATGGAGAGTATAAAGATTGTCGCAGACCTGAGAGTGTTTTTTTTACTGATAATTTACTGCAAGATTTGTCGCGCAGAGATTTTACAATGAATGCGATTGCGTTTAATCAAAAATATATTGACCCTTTTAACGGTTTGCAGGATATAAAAAATAAATTAATTCGGTGCGTTGGAAATCCATCAGAAAGATTTCGTGAAGATGCATTACGAATGATGCGGGCGATACGCTTTGCAAATCAATTAAATTTTGATTTGGAAAGTAAAACTTTTGTCGCATTAAAAAAAAATGTTGAGTTAATAAAATTTGTAAGTATTGAGCGTGTAAGAGATGAGCTTGTAAAATTATTTTTTTCGGACGCACGTAAAATTAATTTGCTAAATGAAAGTAAAATTTTACAATTTGTAAATCATGATTTTTATGAATATTTGTGTGATAATTTGAATGAAATTTCAAAAAAATTGTTGCGTGTGAAAAAAAGTTGTGATACAATTTTTTCGGTTATTTTGTGTAAAATGAAGCCACAAAATGCTTATTCATTGATGAAATTTTTTCGCTTTGACAATAAAACTTGTGATTCTGTGAGAAAAATTTTGACGTATTTAAATGTAAAAATTTCAAATGCATATGACGTAAAAAAAATTATTTGTACTATTGGCTACGAAAATTTTTATAAATTACTTGATGTTAGAAATGCTTTGGAAATATTTGATAATGCCAAAGATATTTTACAAAATATTTCTGGCGATTGTATTTTTATAAAAGATTTGGCTGTGAGTGGCGATGATATCAAATCTTTAGGTTTTAGTGGCAAAGAAATTGGTAATGTGTTGAAATATTTACTTGATATCGTTCACAAATTTCCTGAAAAAAATTCTTTCGATGAATTGATTTCCTTAGCTGCAATGATGAAATAATTGCTCTTGTGGCTCAGTGGTAGAGCGCTTCCTTGGTAAGGAAGAGGTCGGCAGTTCAATTCTGCTCAGGAGCTTTACTCGCTTGGAGAGATGACTGAGTGGCTGAAAGTGATGGTCTCGAAAATCATTGTACATTTTTTATGTACCGGGGGTTCGAATCCCCCTCTCTCCGTTTTTCGTAAAAACCTTATTTTTCTTGAAAGAAAAGTAACCAAAGGACTTTAACAAAAAAATCTTTGTGTGAAATCACACAAAGATTTTTTTATAAAGTTTCTTTTTTTGTTTTACTTTTTTCTTTTCAAAGAAAAAAAGTAAAGGTTTTAACGGTTTACTGACCGCAGCCACAATCACTTTCTCCTGGATTTTGCGGGCGTGAACTCGGAATATTTCCACTGATTCCCGCTAAAAATTCAGGTTTTTGAGGCGGAGCAAATACATCCATCGGGAAATCTAAACTATCAAAGAAATCACAAGGATTTAACGGTGAAACATCTTCGCATTCACGAGGAATACAAAATCCTTTTGATTGAACATTAAGATTTACAAGACGATAAAGTTTTATAATTGTGAACAAACCGATTGTAACATTTACACGATTTGGTTCTGGCGATAAATCTTGAGTATCACTAAATCTGCGTTGTAATTTTAATTCGGCAGCTAATGCGACAGCTTTTGCCTCAACTAAAATAAATGGTTCGGCACGTAAAGTTGTGCAATCACTTGTACTGCTTTTGAATAAATCAGTCGAAATAATTAAATCGGAACCAATTGAACCGAATAATGTAACTTTTTTGTTGAATATGCTGTTTGCACAAACTGGTGAATTTATTGGAGTACCATCAGCTTCTCTGAAAGTTAAACGATATTGGAAAACATATTTTAAATCGACATCCCAAAAACCATTTTTAAATGGATTGGGTGTTTTCGCAACAATAATAACTTTTTTAATGATTAAATTGTCAATAGTAACGGCAGCGGCATTTGATGGCGGATCAATTATTTCACCTTCTTGGATTTGTTCGTTACCGATTGTAACATTACAAGCAGCACGAGCTGGGCCAATTTCATTTGCAGTTAAACAATCTTGTTGACGGCATGAGTCATAAACTTTTAGGGCAATAATACATTCTTCTTTAATTTTTCTGTTGTCAACACTTTCTACGTTATCATTACAATCATTACAATCATTACAATTATTATTAGAAAATTCAAATGCACTCATAAAAAATCCTCCTTAAAAATTTGAAATATTATCTTCCCCCTATTTTTTATATATGTACAAACAAATTTTTTGTGAAGGATTATGTACGACTCTTATTCGTAATAATTTTAATTTCACTATTAGGAATGATATGGATATAGCCATTAGGATTTTTAAGGATTGTCGTACGTAAAGTAATAGCCTCAACGACGCCAGATTTATCACCAATTTCGACTTCATCGCCAACACTAAATTGGTCCTCAAACAGAATAAAAATTCCGGTAATAAAATCTTTAACTAAACTTTGGGCGCCAAGACCAATAGTTAAACCACCAATACCAGCGAAAGTAAGAATTGATTTAATATCGACGCCAAAGCAGCAAAATATTTTACAAACTGCAAATAAAACGATTAGGTATTTAGCAATACTGTTAAGTAAAGTTGAAAGAGTTTTATATTTTCGAGAGGCAATAAAATTATCATTACGCGTCAAAATTCTTTTAATAGTTACTTGACTGATTTTATATAAAATAATTCCGGCGAACACAATAAAAATACTAGTAAAGATTTTTTGCATTCCCGCCACAAAAATTTTTTCGTTCATAGTTTCCCTCCACTTAAATTAAATCCAACCACCATCTAAATTTATCACTTGCCCCGTAATATATGAGGCAGCATCTGACGCTAAAAAATATGTAAGCTCTGCAACATCTTTCCCATTTGCAAAATATCCCATCGGTATTTCATTTTGTAATTCAAATTTTTCTTGCATAGTTAAATTTGAATTCATTTTCGTATCAACCATTCCACATGCAATTGCATTAACACGAATATTTGATGGAGCAAGTTCTTTTGCCAAAGATTTCGTAAATAAATTAACAGCACCTTTCGACGCTGAATAAATACTTTCGCACGAAGCACCAACTACTCCCCAAACCGATGAAATATTTATAATAACACCCGTATGTTTTTTTAGCATTGATTGAATTGCAATGTGAGAACAATTTAACACCGAACCAAAATTTATGTCCATAATTTTTTTCCATTGACTCTGCTGCATTTCATTAAATAAACCAATATGTGAAACGCCGGCATTATTAATTAAAATATCGACCGAACCAAATTTTTTTTCTGCTTCCTCAAACATATGTAAACATTGTGCGTAATCTGAAACGTCAGCTTTTATTGCATAAACATTTTCGCTTTGAAATTCATTTAGTGTTGAATTTAATTCCGCAACACTTTTATCAGCATTAATACAAACATTAAAATTATATTCAAGAAACTTTTTTGCAATACTTTTGCCAATACCACGCGATGAACCCGTGACTAAAACATTTTTCATTTTTTACCTCCGTTATTTTTTTTTAGATATTATCATAAATTTCTATAACGGAGATGAAATTAATGGACGCATTAAAAATGGCAGGAATATATACGGCAGTGATATTAGGTGCGGGATTCGCATCAGGTAAAGAAATTTTAACTTTCTTTATAAATTATGGTTATAAAGGATTTTATGGAATAATTTTGTCGGGGATAATTTTCAGCATTACAGGTTTTTGTACATTAAAAATTGCAGCCATAAAAAATATTTATACGGCCAACGATTTTTTCAAATATATGCTCGGCGATTTTTCATTTATAATGGAAACAATCGTCAGCATTTTTTTATTTATTATGTATACAACAATGCTTTCGGCGACAGGTGCAACTTTAAAACAAGAATTTAATTGCCATTATATTTGCGGAATAATTTTTATGGCGACGGTATGCTACTTTTCATATTTATTTGGAACAAATTTTATAGCAAAAATAAATTTTTTTATCGCACCAATATTATTTTTCGGAGTAATTTTAATCGGATTGTTAACCGTTTTCAAACGTGAATGTTTTTGCCAAAATCAAATCTGGATTAAGCAAGCTATTTTATATTCGTCATTCAACATTGTTACGGGAATTTGCGTAATCATTCCGATTTTAGGAACACTGCGAAATAAAAATGAAGCATGTTTGGGCACGATAATCGGTGGAATTTTTACAGCTATTCTCGGAATTATTATTGGCCTAGCAATTTTTTTCAATTATAATATTGCAACTGAGAATGAAATTCCAATGCTCGCTATCACTAACAAATTATCAAATAAATTACATTTGGCAAGTTTAATAATTTTTTTACTCGCAGTTTTTACTACGGCTGTCGGAAATTTTTTTAGTTTATGTGAAATTTTAACGCAAAAAAAAATCCCGATATTTTTTATTACACTTATCGGAATTATTTTTGCTAATATTGAATTTTCACAGCTCGTTTCAAAAATTTATCCGCTGCTTGGATATGTCGGGCTGTTCGAAATCATTTTAATCATATTTCACTATTTCACTTGTAATTTAAATCACATAAAACAAAATACAAAAGAAATGCAAAATACTTCCCAAAACAATAAATAAATGAAAAATCGAATGCATATATTTTTTCCTCTTACCTATTACGTACAAAATTGCGCCAACAGTATAAGCAATCCCGCCCGCAATTAACAAAATAATTCCATACGGGCCTAACAATTTAGCTAACAACTTAGCCGTAAAAATTATGCACCAACCCATTCCTAAATAGCAAATCATTGAAAACGTTTCGTACTTTTTTATATCTATGCAATTCAATACGATTCCCAAAATTGCCATAGTCCATATGATACTAAAAATTGTCCAACCTAAAACTGAATTATAAGTTCTAAAAGTTACTAAACAAAAAGGAGTATACGAACCGGCAATCAATAAAAATATAGAGCAATGGTCTAGCAACTGAAAAATTTTCTTAGCTTTTATATTTGGATTTAAACCGTGATATATACTTGACATTGTATAAAGAATAATCATCATCGTACCATAAATTATAGAGCTTACAATTGCATAACAATTTTTATGTATAGCAGAGAATACAATACATAGAACTAAAGCAACAATTCCTAAAGCGCCACCAACGATATGAGAAGTCATATTAAAAATTTCCTCACCTTTTGAATAAGTTCTAGGATTTAATTTTAAATTTTTCATAAATAACTCCTTTAAAAAAAATCCGCGATGTGCGGATTTTTAATTATTCATTTTCTTCATTTGGAGCGGAAACAGGGCAGACACTAGCACAAGTTCCACAAGAGATACATTCATCTTTATTGATAACGTAACGCTCATCGCCTTCAGAGATACAGCTAACGGGACATTCAGGAGCGCAAGCGCCACAAGAGATACAATTTTCATTAATGGAATAAGCCAATATCAAACACCTCCTTTCAAATTTTCAATTTGTACGAGGATTTTATTAAAAGTTTTCTGGTAATCTAATAGTTTTAGTTTTTCATTATCAACAATATTTTTCGGAGCATTATTAACGAAAGCGTTATTACTTAATTTATTAGAGGCACGAATTATTTCACTTTCAAGCTTAATTTTTTCGTTATTTAATCTTTTTAGCTCAGCATTTATATCAATTAATTCATTAAGAGGCAAATAGATTATTGTATCGGATATTATAACAGATAAATTATTACCGTCAATAGGTTCGGAAAAAATTATTTCGTTAATCCCACAAAGTAAAAAATCTTTTTGACATTGCTTGAAAATATTATTTGACGTTGAGATATAAGCTTTAGTTTTACGTGAAGGATGTACATTCATTTGTGCGCGTAGATTTCGTACAGATTTTATCGCTGATTTTATCAACTCAATATCTTTTTCTTCCTGTACGAAATTAAATTCGTCAGAAAATTTTGGCCATTCCGATTTCATAATTGTTTGCTCATCATCTTGCAGTGTCAAAAATAATTCTTCAGTAACGAACGGTAAAAATGGATGCAATAATTTTAAACAATTTAGTAAAACAAACTTTAAAGTATATAAAGCGCTCGATTTATTTTCATTGTTATATAAACGCGGCTTGGAGAATTCAATATACCAATCGCAAAACTCATTCCAAATAAAATCATAAATTTTATCGAGTGCAAGCCCATGCTCATAATTTTCTAAATTAGCCGTAACATTTGTGATAAGCGAATTTAATTTTGCGAGAATCCATTTATCTTCAATTTCAAAATTAATTGGCACAGAAATATTTTCGTCATTCATCAAAATAAATTTTGCTGCATTCCATAATTTATTAATAAAAGTTCGATTTGCCTCAATTTTATCCCAATAAAAACGTAAATCATTTCCGGGCGAACTTCCTAAAACTAAAGTCATTCGTAAAACATCGCTTCCATATTTATCAATAACATCAATAGGATTAATGCCATTATCGAGCGACTTACTCATCTTTCTACCGTTTTCATCACGAATTAAGCCATGAATCAAAACATCTTTGAACGGTAATTGACCGGTATGTTCTAAACCGGAAAAAACCATTCGAATTACCCAAAAAAATATTATGTCGTAGCCAGTGACTAAAACATTTGTCGGATAAAAATAATTGAAATCAGCAGTTTTATCGGGCCAACCTAAAGTTGCGAACGGCCAAAGCGCTGAACTAAACCAAGTATCAAGTACATCATCATCTTGAAAAATATCATTGGCGCCACATTTTTCACAAACTTTTGGCGCAGTTTCCACAACCATTAAATGATTACATTTTTTGCAATAATAAGCGGGAATACGATGGCCCCACCAAAGCTGGCGTGAAATACACCAATCATTAAGATTTTCGAGCCACTGCAAATAAATTTTACCAAAACGTTCAGGGAAAAATTTTAATTCACCGGATTTAAAAACTTTGATAGCGGGCGCAGTCAAACTTTCCATTTTCACAAACCATTGTGGTTTTACCAACATTTCGACAACATGACGGCATCTTTCATGAACGCCAACAGCATGAACAATGGGCTCAGCTTTTACGAACAATCCTAATTTTTTCATTTCATCCAAAATTTTTTCACGTGCATCTTTTTGATTTAAACCGCAAAATCTTTCAGCATTTTCATTTAAAAATCCATCGTCGGTAAAAATATTTATAATCAGTAAATTGTGGCGTTTGCCAACTTCAAAATCGTTTGGATCATGCGCGGGAGTAATTTTTACAACGCCCGTACCATATTCCATATCAACATATTCGTCGGCAATAATTGGGATTTCGCGCTCAACAAATGGAACTGTAACAAATTGCCCAACTAAATTTTTATATCTTTCATCATTTGGATTAACAGCAATAGCGGTGTCACCTAATAAAGTTTCCGGGCGCGTCGTCGCAAATTCTAAAAAAGTATTTGAATTTTTTACCGGATATTTTAAATACCAAAGGAAAGATTGTTTGTCTTCATAATCAACTTCGGCGTCAGAAATAGTTGTCCGACATTTTGGACACCAATTAATTATTTTTTTACCTTTATATATCAAACCTTTTTTATATAAATTGACAAAAACTCGCGTTACAGCTTTAGAAACTTTTTCATCCATAGTAAAACTCAAGCGTTCCCAATCACATGAGCAACCAATACGTTTTATTTGCTCAACAATCGTACCACCATATTTGTTTTTCCAATCGAATGCATATTTCAAAAATTTTTCGCGCCCAATTTTTTCTTTGTCAATACCTTCAGATTTCAATTTGTTAACAACTTTTAATTCAGTTGAAATACTTGCATGATCCGTTCCGGGCAACCACATCGTATTAAATCCCTGCATTCGTTTGAAACGAATAATAATATCCGGAATCGTACAATCTAAAGCGTGGCCCATATGTAAAACACCAGTTACATTCGGCGGCGGCATCATTATCGTATAAGGTTTTTTTTGTGAATCAATTTCGGCATGAAAAAAATTATTGTCGAGCCAAAATTGATAAATTTTTTTTTCTGATACGGATGGGTCAAAATTTTTTGCCAATTCTTTTTTCATTCGTTTGCCTCCTATAATTCATTAATGTAATTTATTATACCATTAGCAATTCCACGTGCGCAACGCATTTGAAATTCTGCTGAAGATAATAACCGAGCTTCTTGCGGATTAGAAATAAATGCTAACTCAACTAAAGCTGCCGGCATTTTCGTCGCTGTCAAAACTGTATAGTCGGCTTCACGTAATCCACGATTTCGCAAACCATTTTGCAAAATCAATTGTGTTTGAATACTTTCACCATAAATAGCTGCGGGCGTTTCAAATTTATATACAAAAGTTTCACTGCCATTAGCTTGACGACTAGCCGCTGAATTACAATGAATACTCACAAAATAATTTGCATGCCAATTATTCGCCATTTGCGCGCGCTCAAATAATGTTAAATTAATATCAGTTATCCGCGAATATTTTATTTCATAGCCACTATTTTTTAAAATATCACCAAGTTTTAATGCAACATCTAAATTTATTTCAGATTCTTTCAAGCTATTTGCTATCGCGCCAGTATTTGCACCACCATGTCCAGGATCTATAAAAATTTTCATGCTTATCGCCTCCTGAAAATATATATATTGCTATTAAGATAAAACCTTTACTTTTTTTCTTTGAAAAGACAAAAGTAAAACAAAAAAAGAAACTTTATAAAAAAATCTTTGTGTGAAATCACACAAAGATTTTTTAATAAAATTTTTTTGGTTCTTTTTTTATAAAAAAAGAACGGTTTTGATCTTTTATTAATAAAACAAATTCAACATAAGATTCTGAAACATCTGAGCAACTTCGGCGCGAGTAGCTAAACCTTTAGGATCGAGAATATTATTTCCTTTGCCTTGAATAATTCCATATTTAACAGCCCACTTCATAGCTTTCAAAGCATAATCACTAATTTGATCAGCATCAACAAAATTTAAATCAATA
>CAOVHW010000005.1:0-25137 GCA_948543815.1 uncultured Eubacteriales bacterium
TCCCTAGAAAGGAGGTGATCCAGCCGCACCTTCCGATACGGCTACCTTGTTACGACTTCACCCCAGTCATCCGACCTGCCTTCGGCTGCTCCCTCCTTCTCAGGTTGGGTCACAGACTTCGGGCATTTCCGACTCCCATGGTGTGACGGGCGGTGTGTACAAGACCCGGGAACGTATTCACCGCGACATTCTGATTCGCGATTACTAGCGATTCCAGCTTCATGTACTCGAGTTGCAGACTACAATCCGAACTGAGTATGATTTTTTGTGCTTCGCTCCCAATTACTTGCTCGCTTCACTTTGTCTCATACATTGTAGCACGTGTGTCGCCCAAAACATATAGGGCATGATGATTTGACGTCATCCCTTCCTTCCTCCCTGTTATCCAGAGCTGTTCCACTAGTGTACTCTACTTACGTAGTTAGCTACTAGCAGTAAGGGTTGCGCTCGTTGCGGGACTTAACCCAACATCTCACGACACGAGCTGACGACAACCATGCACCACCTGTCTCCCCTGTCCCGAAGGAAAGGCGACGTTACTCGCCCGGCAGGGGGATGTCAAGACTTGGTAAGGTTCTTCGCGTTGCTTCGAATTAAACCACATGCTCCACCGCTTGTGCGGGCCCCCGTCAATTCCTTTGAGTTTCAACCTTGCGGTCGTACTCCCCAGGTGGAGTGCTTATTGCGTTAGCTGCGGCACCGGGGATTCCTCCCCGACACCTAGCACTCATCGTTTACAGCGTGGACTACCAGGGTATCTAATCCTGTTCGCTCCCCACGCTTTCGTGCCTCAGCGTCTGTTACAGTCCAGTAAGCCGCCTTCGCCACTGGTGTTCTTCCTAATATCTACGCATTTCACCGCTACACTAGAAATTCCGCTTACCTCTCCTGCACTCTAGCTATCCAGTTTCTTATGCCTTACTGCAGTTAAGCTACAGCCTTTAACATATGACTTGGCTAGCCGCCTACTCACCCTTTACACCCAATCATTCCGGATAACGCTCGCCCCCTACGTCTTACCGCGGCTGCTGGCACGTAGTTAGCCGGGGCTTCTTACTTTGCTACCATCCTTACTTTTCACAATCGATATAAGTTTACGATCCGAAGACCTTCTTCCTTTACACGGCGTCGCTGCGTCAGGGTTCCCCCCATTGCGCAATATTCCCCACTGCTGCCTCCCGCAGGAGTCTGGGCCGTATCTCAGTCCCAATGTGGCCGTTCATTCTCTCAAACCGGCTACTGATCGTTGCCTTGGTGTGCCGTTACCACTCCAACTAGCTAATCAGCCGCAGACCTCTCTTATAGCGATTTTCATCTTCCTTATTACTATCATGCGGTAGTAATATATTATGCGGTATTAATCGAAATTTCTTCCGGCTATCCCCCACTACAAGACAAGTTGTCTACGTGTTACTCACCCGTCCGCCACTAAACTTGTAACCGAAGTTACTTATTTCGTTCGACTTGCATGTGTTATGCGCGCCGCCAGCGTTTATCCTGAGCCAGGATCAAACTCTCATTTCAATCCTTTTTCATTCCTTCTAATTCCAAATTTCTATGGATTACTTCGCAGACTTTACTCAACAATTATTCAGTTTTCAATCTTCATTCTTTCACACAACTTTTTTATTCTAGCACCTTTTTTCTCGTTTGTCAAGTACTAATTTTACTTTTTTTTAAACCGTTCTTTTTTTTGTAAAAAAAAGGAACCAAAAAAGACTTTACTATAAAAATTTTTATGCGCCCGCATAAAAATTTTTTGTTAAAGTTTCTTTTTGATTACTTTTTCTTTTCAAAGAAAAAGTAAAAAAATATTTTAAAGCAACTATAACAAACCATCCATGGGCTCTCAGGGACTCGAACCCTGGACCGTCCGGTTATGAGCCGGATGCTCTAACCAACTGAGCTAAAAGCCCATAAAAAAATTGCGGGGGCAGGATTTGAACCTACGACCTTCGGGTTATGAGCCCGACGAGCTACCGAACTGCTCCACCCCGCGTCATAAAAAAGCCGATGATCGGACTCGAACCGATAACCTGCTGATTACAAGTCAGCTGCTCTGCCAATTGAGCCACATCGGCAAAAAAATTATTTACTCCAATTTTTATGGCAATCTTGGCAGAAAAATGTAGTTATCATTTTTTTATCTAAATAATTACGTACAAAATACTGCGCAATGAAACCAATAACAAAAAAAGTGAACAAAAATACGGCGAGAGTAGTAAATCCTAATTTTGCAATTGAGAAACATGCAAATAAAATCATAACAAAACCTAACGCAAATAAGAATAAAATGAGAGGTTCGTTCGACTTTTTTAATCCATTGGCATCAGAAACAACAATATTAACTGAGCCACAGAAAGGACATTTTTCATTAGTTTTATTTTGCAATACAAACACCTCAAATGAAAATGCAATGACCCGTAGGAGAATTGAACTCCTGCCTCAGCCTTGAGAGGGCCGCGTCTTAGCCTCTTGACTAACGGGCCGCATTTCTCATCAGCTTTTCTACTATATCATAATAAAATACATCTGTCAAGCCCGAAATTTTTTTTATTTTTTTAAGCCATTCCGGCAATTTCTTTACGTAAGCGAGTAATAATTCTTTTTTCGAGACGCGATATATAAGATTGTGAGATACCGAGCATATCAGCGACTTCTTTTTGAGTGCGTTCTTCATCGTTACTACCAATTAATCCATAACGTAATTGAACAATTTGGCGCTCACGATTAGTCAAATGATTTATCGCACACACTAACAATTTTTTATCAACTTGGTCTTCAATTTCAGAAGAAATCATATCGTTATCAGTTCCTAAAATATCAGATAGAAGTAATTTATTTCCCTCACTGTCAACATTTAATGGTTCATCAATAGAGATTTCATTTTTAGTTTTAGTATTACGGCGCAGATACATTAAGATTTCATTTTCGATACAACGTGAAGCATAAGTAGCCAATTTAATATTTTTATCGCTGCGGAAAGTATTTACCGATTTTATAAGGCCGATAGTTCCAATTGAAATAAGGTCTTCGAGATTTATTCCGGTATTTTCAAATTTTCTAGCGATATAGACAACAAGGCGTAAATTATGTTCAATCAATTTAGATTTTGCAGCGGCATCATTTTTTTCGAGTGCATTAATTAAATTTTTTTCTTCATCTTCAGATAATGGCGACGGTAAATTTTCATTACCACCGATATAAAAAATTGACTCCATAAATAAATTTTTAAACCAATGCAAAATTTTTTCAAACATAATTTATCCTCCTTAATTTAATAAATCCGGATTAATTAATCCATGATATGAATCAGATAATCTAAAATTACAAATACCGACAAGAATATTTGTCTTTGTTTCGGAAAAAATTTTTATGAAGTCAGGACGAAAGCAAATTAAAATCCCACTCGTATTCCCAACAGATTTAAAAGGTACGAAATTAAATTTTATTTTTGCGAGGCAAAGTTTCTCAAAATCTTTTTCACGTAAAGCAGATTGAATTTGTAGTGGAAAAATATTTTTAACTTTATCGAACTCCGCAACAATTATTGGTAAGCCGGTAATTTTATCGTACAATGAATTACCGGTATCAATTAATGCGTTAAAAGATGAATGATTATTCCCGAGAAAAATATTTAATCGGCAAATAACTTGTCTGGATAAAATACGTTTTTTTATGTAATTGACAAATAATTTTATAGTGACAAAGAAAATTGAAGTCGATATTATTAAAATTTTTAGTGAGAAATTTTCGATACGAAACATATATGCTATTGTCATGCCGCCAAGAATAAATGCAATAATATGTACGAGTAAAATTAATTTAGTAAGTGCGAGAAAACTATCGGGCCGAAATGCAACTATTACTCCAATTATTAAAAATATAAATGAGAACCAAATGCTATAATTGAAATAAAAAATTGAAAGGCAATATAAAATTGTTACGACTAGTGCTCCTAAAATAATTCTGTAGAAATTAGTTTTATATCGTAAAAATTTTGATGCCGCCCAAAATATTAATAAGTCCATTACAAAATTAATGATGAAAAAAATGTCGGCATATATTTCCATTGCCTAAAAATCCCCCAGACAAACTATGTAAAATATTTTAATCATAATATGAAAAAATATTTTGTCATATAAAAAAATATAAATGGACAAAACTTCCGACATTTTTCACTAAGGTGATAAAAAAAATGAGAAAGAAACTTGACAAAAATTTTTATCAGTCTGATGCATTACAAATCGCTCCAAAATTATTAGGTAAACTTTTATGTAGAGATATTAATGGAGAAATTTTTCGCCAACGAATAATGGAAATAGAAATTTATCGAGGTGAAGAAGATACGGCATGCCATGCCCGTTTTGGTAAAACAAATCGTTCCAAAATAATGTATGAAGCCGGCGGCATCGCTTACATCTATATGATTTACGGCTTGCATTTTCTATTAAATATAGTAAGTGGGCCGCAAAATTCCCCGCAAGCAATTTTAATTCGTAGTACGGAAAATTTTAACGGCCCTGCAAAATTAACTAAAGCATTACAAATTGATAAAAATTTAAATGGTGAAAGTTTAATTGGAAATAAAATTTGGCTTGAATCCGATAATTTTATCGTAAAAAAATATGAAACATTACCACGAATCGGTATCAATTACGCCGATGATTATTACCGAAATATTCGTTGGCGCTATAAAATTAATTGACATCGAGTAACTCTAATGCTTTTTGTAATTGCAAATCATCTTTCGGCTCTAATCCTGAAATCATCATGTCCTCAGGTAATTCAATTTTATAATCAGGTTCAATTCCTTTGCCATTAATACAAATTCCGGCAGGCGTATAATATTTCGCGACAGTAACTTTCACCGCGCTCCCATCACGCAATGGAAATAAATTTTGTACTAAACCTTTGCCAAAAGTTTTGCTGCCAACTAAAATCCCACGCTTCAAATCTTTTATTGCGCCTGATAAAACTTCTGACGCACTAGCACTATTACCGTTAACCAAAACGACTAATGGAAGTTTGATATATTTGTCATCGGAATAGATAAATTTTTTGTTGCCATTTTTATCTTCGGTGTAAACGATACAATCTTTCGGCACGAGTTCATCAGCAATTTTAACTACGGAATCGAGCAAGCCACCCGGATTATTTCGCAAATCGATTATCAAACCTTTTAGATTATTTTTCGAAATCAAATTGTAAGCATTGACAAATTGTTCATAAGTATTTTTATCAAAATTTGTTATGCGTAAATAACCGATGTTGTCAAAAACTTTATGCGAAACAGTTGGGATATCAATTTTTTCACGTACAACATTAAATTCTAAAACTTTATTATTTTTTGACGGACGTATAATTTTTATTTTTGCAGTTGTTCCTGCGGCACCTTTCAAATTTTTTACAATCTGTTCGTAATTTTCTTTTGACGCCGCCAAATTATCAACGGATAAAATTTTATCGCCGGGTAAAATTCCAGCCTTTGCTGCCGGTGAATTTTCATACGGTGAAACAATTACGAGTCGCCCATCATTTTCATCAACAGAAATTACCGTACCAATTCCAATATATTCGCCTTCAGTTTGTTCCATAAAAGATGTAAAAGTTTTTTTATCCATGTAAGATGTATATGGATCGCCTAATGAACTTAACAAACCATAATACATATAATCTTGTGCATCATTTTTGTTATAGCCATTCATATAATATTTGTCGAGTATCGAAAAAATTTGGTTAACCTTGAAACCCGCAACATTAATATTAACAGCAAAAAAATTATTAACTAAAAAAAATGCTAAAATACCTGCGAGCATCCCTAAAAAAAAATTATTTTTCTTCATACTAAACACTCCCTCCATTTTAGTTTATTTTTTTATGTATGGCATTATACCGGGAGGAATAAAATGAAAACAGTCGGAATAATAGCGGCAATGCCGGAAGAACTTCAACATTTTTTAACATATATGCAAATTGAATCACAAAATAAAAATTTTTATAAAGGAAAACTTTTTGAAGCGAATACAGTTCTTGCGCTATCAGGTATTGGAAAAGTCAATGCGGCTGCCTGCACACAAATGCTTATTGATACTTACAAAATTGATTACATAATAAATATAGGAGCAGCTGGCGCAATAAATGATAAATTAAAAATTGGTGACATTGTTGCCGCAAAAAATTTAGTTCAACATGATTTTGATGCTACGGCGTTTAATTTACAACTTGGTGAAATTCCACGCTTACAAAAAAAATTTTTTAATTGCGATAAAAAAATATTAGACACAATAAAAATTTTTGCGGAGAAAAAAAATTTAACGGATAAAATTCATTTTGGAACGATAGCAACCGGAGATAAATTTGTTTCATCAGATATCGATAAAAAATTTATCGAAAAAAATTTTCAGGCATATTGTACTGAAATGGAAGGAGCTGCTATCGCACAAGTTTGTTTCCTAAATGAAATTCCATTTATTGCAATTCGAATCATTACCGATAAAGCAAATGATAATGCAGTAAAAAATTATAAAGAATTTGTGAATGACGCAACTAAAAATTTATTTGAACTCTTAAAATTTATTATAATGGCATAAAAAAGATGCATCCTACAGGAATTGAACCTGCGACCTCTCGGTCCGGAGCCGAACGCTCTATCCGCTGAGCTAAGGATGCATTTTTTTTATTCTATATTCACTTTTTTTTATTGTCAATAGTAAACTGAATTAAAACTAATAAATCTGTACATAATTATAAAAGCTACTCGCTTTTATTTTTGTATGGAGGAATTTCAATGCGATATAAAAAATATATTTTAGCGTCACAATTTATTTTTTTATCTGGATTAATATTAGCATTAAAAAAATCTGCCGAACTTTATAAATTAGCTGTCGCCCGTAGTGATAAAAAATGTTTGGAAAAACTTATTGATTTATCATATGAGGAAAACTTATTGAAAAAAATTAATGCCCCACAAAATTCAAATGAGTGGGTAAAAAATGTTCCGCATCAGGAATTTTTTATCTCTTCATTTGATAACTTAAAACTTTACGGTATCGTTATAAAACAAAAAAATTACTCACCAAATTGGATAATAATTGTTCATGGATATAATGGCTTTGGATTACAAATGCTTGATACCGCAAAAAAATTTTATGACGCTAATTTTAATATTGTGTTGCCAGATTGTCGTGGGCACGGAAAAAGTGATGGCAATTATATTGGAATGGGTTGGCACGACCGATTAGATATTCTAAAATGGATTAATTTCATCATAAAAAATAATCCGCACGCAAAAATTATTTTGTACGGATTATCAATGGGTGCCGCAACAGTTTTAATGACTGCCGGCGAAATTTTACCGACCAATATAAAATGTATAATTGAAGATTGTGGTTATACTTCTGTGCTCGATGAATTCTCATATCACTATGATAAAATTTTTGGCCTGCCACATTTCCCTCTGTTAAATTTAACAGATTTAATCTGTCAAACAAAAGCTGGCTATAAATTATCTGAAGCATCTGCCGTAAATCAATTGAAAAAATGTAAAACACCTGTTCTGTTCATTCATGGTGAAGCAGATAGATTTGTTCCAACAAATATGGTTTATAAACTTTATGAAAGCGCACTGTGCCCAAAAGATATTTTAATAGTTCCAAAAGCAGGCCATGGAATTTCTGCAAAAGTTGATGAAAAAAAATATTGGCAAAAAATTTTCGATTTCACTAATAAATATCTTTGAAGAAAGTAATATATTAATTTGATTTCATTGCAAATTATTTAACTTTTTGCTTTGTTTTTTTCACTTGTTTATCCTTTCTATTAGTTTTTGCAGCATTATTTTGTTTTACTTTAATTAATGGATTGTATTTAGTTTCATTACTTCCTCTTATATCAATAAAAGCAGATAAAGTTGCATATCTTTTTTCTTTCTTTTCCGTAGTCTCATCGGAATTAAATATTTCAAAAACTTTGTTTATAAAATCATATTTTAGCTCATTCGGATTTGAAATTACATCTAAAAGCTCCATTTTTTTACTTATATCGTTTCCAAAATCATTAAATAAAAACGCAACTTTTTCATTAATGTCATGACGATTTTCTTCTTCATTTTCATGAAAAAACACATTAATATTTGACATGTTTTTATCTAACTTTTCTTTATATTCATTTAATAAATTCAATTGTTTTTGCAAATTTCCTTTTTTATCTTTTGTTTTACTTAATAATGCAAATCCTATTTTTTTTATTTCTGATTCTATATTTTTTATCTCTATCAAAATTTCATTATATAATTTGTAAATTGGAAACATCTTTGGATCAAATATTCTCTTAATAGGCAAATTATAAGCTTCAGTATTAATATCATTATCGTTCCTTAAAGAAATCTCTAAATGATCAATTTGTGAATACATATCAATTAAATCCCTAAATCGAGAATTTATATTAACTGGAACTCGATCAATATATCCACGCTTTGAAATATTAGAATTTAACGAACGACAATTTAATTCAACTTCTTTTTGTGAAGCTAAAAGTGCATCATAAATTTTTTGTGCAGCTTCTTTAGGATTTTTAGCTTCATTTAAAAATTTTTGTGCACACTCAACACTTGTCTTATCAAGCGAAAACAATAAACTACTAAAAGTATCCTTTTCATACTCATTAGGAGTTAAGTTCTCCAATATTTTAATTTGCAAATTCACAAATTCTTCCTTTGTTGCTGGCGGCTCTAAACTAACAATTGTTGTCATTTGAGCAGAAAGATAAGCTAAAAATGAATTTATATCATGCAATGCCTGTTCACAATATTTTTTATCATTTTCAGATAAATTATTATTTGTATTATTGTAAATTTCATTAATTTTATTTCGCATATTTATTAAATTTTTATATTCCATTTCTAAATTTTGAGGAACAAAAGGAATTTTAACAGGTAACATACTTGAAGGATCTTGTAAATCAAAATGATCCTTATATCTATTGAATAAACCTTCTTGTATCTGACGTAAATCTTCATTTTCAATAGGTTGTTCTGGCTTTAAAAAAGTTACAGTACCTCCTCTTAAATAATCATTTTCCAACAGAGCAGCTATCTGATTTTCAATATCCCTTAATGTAATACCAACTTTACTAATATCACCATTGAAAATATCATTAAATTCTTTACGCAATTCTTCTTCTTTTTCAGGAGTTATTGCTCCATTTAACTCTTCATAAACTTCTTTTAAAGTTCCATAAAATTCATTAATTAAATCCTGTTTTTCACTTTCACTAATCTTTTCCATTCCCATTATTTTATTATTTATACGTGCAATAGCCGCTTGCCAATAATCTTCCAATTTACCACAAACAAAAGCAGTACCAAAACGAAGAAATAATTGCGTCTTTAAATTTATTCCTGGATCTTGTATTAATCCTGAAAAATGTGTCTGTGACATAAAAATCACTCCTTTTAAAATAAAAAATTTATTTAGTAAAACTGTGTTACAATATGATGACATAAACTTTTTCTTTTGTCAAGTAAATCATCCAAAAAAATTTTACCAAGCTTACCACCGCGAAACTCATCCAATAAAATTATTGCCGCACGATTCAAATCTAATTCACCGGATTTTTTTACAAATCCACGTTTTTTTGAAATATCCGCCAATCCTTCAGCGGCATTTTTTTTCTCAATTCCATATCTGCATTTCAAAATATTTTTGTCAATCGAATTTAATTTTTCTATGAGCTTTAGCGCAATCTCATACAAATTTAAATTCGTATCTTTTATTGCACCAGTGAATGCTAAATTCAAAGCAATTTGTTCGTTATCAAACTTTGGCCATAAAATTCCCGGCGTATCTAAAAGTTCAACATCTTTGCAAATTTTTATCCATTGCTTCGATAAAGTTACACCAGGTTTATCGGCAGCTTTTGCAATTTTTTTGCCGACAAATTTATTTATAAAAGTTGATTTCCCAACATTCGGAATACCTAAAACCATAATTCGTACTGGTGAAAAAATTCTTCCACGCTTTTTTAATTTCTCTCGTTTTTCATCTGCAAATTTATTTATCATTCGTTTGATTTCATTAAACCCTTTGCCGCTGATTGAATCTACCGGCACACAATTATAGCCATTAAAAAAATTTACGCTTGCTCGCGTAAATTTTTCATCTACTAAATCCGATTTATTTAACACTAAAATTTTAAACTTGTTTACTGCAAAATTTTCTATATCAGGATTTTTACTACTTATCGGAATTCGCGCGTCAACTATTTCAATTACGATATCAATTAAAAATAAATTTTCACTCAAACTTTTTTTAGCTTTTGCCATATGTCCCGGATACCAGTTGATATTTTGTTTCATTTGCATCACTTTCCAATTTATATTTAATTTAAACTCATAATATTTCAGCCAATAATTTTATTTCTTCTTCAGTCGTAGCCCAACTCGTAACAAATCTAACTACTGTATGGTCAGCATCATATTTCTCCCAAAAACTAAAAATAACTTTTTCTTTCAATCTTTCTATTTCGCTATTCGATAAAATAATAAATTGTTGATTCGTTGGTGTTTCCATATAAAATTTATATCCTTTTCTCCTCAAAATTTCTTTTAATTTCTCTGCCATTTCAATCGCATTTTTACTTATTCTAAAATATAAATTGTCCTCAAATAAAGTATCAAATTGAATTCCTAATAGTCTTCCTTTTGCTAATAATGCTCCATGTTGTTTTATAAGTTTAGTAAAATTTTTTGGCGCATTATTTTTAGTAAATACTACTGCTTCTCCACATAATGCTCCAATTTTTGTCCCACCAATATAAAAAACATCACAAAATTTTGCGATATCAGCTAAAGATACATCTGTTTGTCTACTCACTAAAGCATAACCTAAACGTGCACCATCCATATATAATGGCAATTCGTATTTTGAACAAATTTCAGCAATTTCATTTAATTCACTTTTTTCGTATAAAGTTCCATACTCAGTTGGATGTGTAATATAAATCATACCTGGTGAAACCATATGCTCACGACTAAAATCATTATAAAACGTTTCTAAATAATTATTTAATTTTTCCGGCACAATCTTACCGTTTTTACTTGGAACTTCTAAAATTTTATGGCCAGTAAATTCAACAGCTCCAGCTTCATGAATATTTATATGGCCACTTTTCGCAGAAATAACTCCTTCATATTGCTTAAGCATTTATTAATTACTATTTGATTTGTCTGTGTTCCGCCAACTAAAAAATAAATATCTGCTATTGGACAAGCACATGCTTCTCTAATTTTTTTAATTGCACTTTTACAATAAATATCATTTCCATAACCAGATAATTTTTCAAAATTTGTATCATTTAATTTTTGCAATACTTTAGAATGAGCGCCTACATTATAATCGTTTTCAAAATATAACATAGAAATCCATCTCCTTATCATATGTATTTATTTTTTCCATCCATTTTTATTAATTTGTCGTTGCCGCGCAATTGCCAATGAATTTTCAGGTACATTTTGAGTAATTGTCGACCCAGCTGCAATATAAGAATTTTTACCAATATTAACTGGCGCAATTAAATTTGTATTACAGCCAATAAATGCTCCATCTTCAATTGTCGTACGAAATTTTTGCTTGCCATCATAATTTACTGTAACCGTCCCGCATCCGAAATTTATATTTTGTCCCACATCTGAATCACCAACATAAGTCAAATGAGAAATTTTTGTCCCAGAACCAATATTTGAATTTTTAAGCTCAACAAAATCTCCAACTTTAACATTTTCGTCAACAATGCAATTCGGTCTGATATAAGCGAATGGCCCAACTTTTGTTTTATTTTTCACCGTAGAATTTAAAACAATACTATAAGAAATATTTACATCGTCAAAAATTTTTGAATCAAAAATTTGTGAATTCGGACCGATAATACAATTTTGACCAATTTGTGTATCACCGTACAAAAAAGTATTTGGATAAATAATCGTATCGCGTCCAATTTTCACATCACTTTCAATAAAAGTTGTGTCCGGATTAATAATTGTTACACCGTTTCGCATATGTGTGTTATTAATTTTTTTTTGCATTAAAGTAGAAACATAAGCGAGTTGAATTTTATCATTTACGCCAAAAAATTCTTGTGAGTCATCACAACAAAAAACTTTTACGTCATCATTAATCGATTTAATAATTTCTAATACGTCTGTCAAATAATATTCACCTTGAGCGTTATCATTGCTCAAAAGCTGTAACGCCGTTTTCAATAAATGTGAATCAAACAAATAAACACCAGTGTTAATTTCTTTTATCATCGTTTCATTTTCATTTAGGTCTTTATCTTCGACAATACGTAAAAATTTTTCGCCATTTCTTAAAATTCTGCCATAACCTTTTGGATTTTCGAGAACTGTAGAAATTAGAGCGGCACTGCATTGCGTCTTAACTAATTTTTTTAAAGTATCCGAAGTAATAAGTGGCAAATCACCGTTCAAAACTAAAATTTTTTCGCCGTCATTAATAAATTTTTTGGCGCACAGCACAGCATGTCCAGTACCAAGTTGTTCATTTTGTAATACAAACTCGACATCAGAAACATTTTTTTTCACAACATCAGCTTTATGTCCAACGACAACAATAATGTCAATGATTCCGGCATTTTTGCAAGCATCAATTATGTAATTTATCATCGGTTTGCCACAAATTTTATGTAAAACTTTAGGCAGGTCGGAGTTCATACGTTTGCCCTCGCCTGCCGCTAAAATTATTGCTTTCATCAAAAATCATTCCCTCATGCAAAAAATAATTTCAAAAAAAATTGGTCTATGAAAATAAAAAATGCCAACGTAAAAACATAATATGAAAAAAATTTCAACTTACTTTCATTTATTAATTTTAACATAAATTTAATTGACAGATATCCCGAAAAAATTGCAGCGATAAATCCAAAAATAATTGGCGCTGAAAAAGAAAAATTTTGATTTGCAATAACATTTTTCAATTGCAAAACAGCTGCTCCGATTATCGCTGGAATCGAAAGTATAAAAGAGAACTTCGCGGCTGAATTTTTATTTAGCCCACAAGCAAGCGAAGCACTTATCGTACTACCTGAACGTGAAACTCCAGGAATTATTGCAACCGCTTGCATAAATCCAATTGCTAATGAGTCACCAAAAGAAATATTTTCATCATTTTTTTTATTCGCTGCTTTGTCGGCATATAAAAGAATAATTCCGGTAAAAATAAAAGCTGGCGCTAAAAATTTCCCGCTATCAAATAAATTTTCAATTTGGTCGCCAAAAAATAATGCAACTATCACGGCCGGCAATGTCGCTGCAATAATAAGATAAGAATATTTTTGAAACGGCTTTTTTATAAGCGCAAATATTTTATCCCAAAAAATTATGAAAACCGGTATGAGCGTACCGATGTGCAAAACAACATCAAAAAACATTGTCGGCTCTTGTATCCGAAATAATTTTTGAAACAAAACAAGATGTCCGGAACTACTTACCGGCAAAAATTCCGTAATGCCTTGTATTATGCCCAAAATAATTGCTTGAAATATATTCATTAATTTGCTCCTTTTAATTAATCCTGCGCCAAAACTTCTGTCCAAATAATATTATATTGCTTGATAAAATTTCCAAGGTCGTGATAAATCTCACAACGTCCAAAATCTTCGTCACTTAGCCAATAAATTTTATTATCTCTGATTTTGGGCGGCAAATTTTTCAACGCTTCACTATTAACCGTCGAATAATTAATATAATTTGTATTCATAAGAGCGATATCGGGGCGCGCCAAAAAATTTATAAAAGTATTTGCTTCAAATTTATTTGACGAATCTTTCGGAATAACAATCACATCGAACCAAACATTACTTCCCTCAATCGGAATCACATAATCCAAATCGGGATTTTCATTTTGGCAAAACAATGCGTCACCAGAATAAACAACGGCAAGCGCACCCTCATTGCCAATCATTTTATCTTTAACTGCATCGCCAACATACGCCTGAACAATTTTTTTTTGCTCAATCAATTCATCTTTTGCCTTATTCAAATTTTTAATATCGCGTGTGTTTAACGAACAATGTAATTTTTTCAAGGCAACCGCAATTGAATCACGCGGATTATCGTACATGAAAATTTGATTTTTATATTTTTTATCCCAAAGAATTGACCAACTCACCGGTTTTTCCACCAAAGTTTTGTTATACAAAATGCCAATGCTTCCCCACATGTATGGCATTGAAAATTTATTTTGCGGATCAAAATCTAAATTTTTAAAACGCGGATGTATAAACGAATAATTTGGAATGAGTGAAAAATCTAACGGCTCAAGCAAATTTTCTTTTATCATTCGTTCCGCCATGTAGTCTGAAATAATTACAACATCATAATTCGCGCCGCCATTTTTAATTTTTGTATAAGCATCTTCACTCACTGCAAATGTATCATAATTAATTTTTATTCCCGTTTCATCGGTAAACATATTCAAAACTTTTTCGTCCAAATAATCGCCATAATTATAAATTCGTAAAGTTTTTGATTTGTCAACGCAACCCGTCAAAATAAAAATCAAAAATAAAAACCAAAACTTAAATTTCATTGAACATCACCGGGATTATTCTCGAACTTTGACAAAACTACGTCACGTTTATTGACAACGTAAAGTAAAATTAAAACAGCAATGAACATTAAACTTGAGAGTGCATTTATTTTTGGATTGATACCGCGCCGCGCCATCGAATAAATCAAAACGGAAAGATTATTTACGCCAGAACCTGTTGTAAAAAAACTTACAACAAAATCATCAATCGATAAAGTAAATGCCAACATAAAACCGGTAATAACTCCGGGCATAAGTTCTGGTAAAATAATTTTTCTTAATGCAAAAAATGGTGTTGCTCCTAAATCTAATGCCGCTTCAAAAATATTATTATTGAGATATTTTATTCGTGGAAGTACGGAAAATATAACATATGGCACATTAAAAACAATATGCGATAAAAGTAATGTCCAATAACCAAAAGTTCCAAAATGAAAAAATCGAAATACAAATACAAATAAAATCATTAATGAAAGTCCCGTTACAATATCAGGATTCGCTAGTGGTATTCGTGTTACATGCAAAATTATATTTCGGATAAATGAACGTAAATTAAAAATACAAATTGCGGCGGCTGTCCCAATAAAAACTGCGACAACCGAAGAAATAAATGCAACGGATAAAGTATTATACAATGCGTTTAAAATTTTTGGATCTGCAAATAATTCTCTATACCAATGTAATGAAAATCCATCCCAATGTCCTCGTGTTCGTGAACGATTAAATGAAAAAAATATCAAAACTATAATAGGTGCATATAAAAATAAAAATATCGTTGCTAGATAAATTTTCTTCAGTAACTTCAAAATAAATTTCCTCCTTCATTATTAATATCAATGGAAGAAAAAATAATTCCTACTAAAAAAACTACTCCTATTAATATTAATGAAATTGCACTACCAAAATGCCAATCTGCTAGCCGTAAAAATTGCTGCTCAATTAAATTCCCTACCAGCATAAATTTTCCTCCGCCCAATAAATTTGGAACAATAAAAGTAGTAACGGCAGGAATAAATACCATTGTTACTCCTGAAAATACTCCCGGTAAACTTAATGGGAAAATAATCTTTACAAAAATAGTAAACGTATTCGCACCTAAATCTTGTGCTGCCTCTATCGTATTATGATTTATTTTCTCTAATGAATTATAAATTGGCAGAATCATAAACGGTAAAAAATTATATACCGCTCCTAAAATTATTGTTTCCTTCCGGTATAGTAAATTTATTTTCTGTAGCCCTAAAATTTTTAGTAATGAATTTATTAATCCATTATTCTCTAAAATTGTGAGCCATGCATACGTACGTAAAAGCATATTCATCCACATTGGAACTAAAAATAAAAATAATAGAGTTGAACTAAAATGAAAACTTTTATCCGCCATAATATATGCAACGGGATACGAAATAAAAAAACAAATTGCCGTACAAATTAATGCTAAATTTAGTGAACGAATAAAAACTTTTATATAGACCATTTTAAATACGCGCTCAAAATTATTTAGTGTAAAAAAAATAATTCCGTTCTCAGTTTGAGTAAAAGCGTAATACCCAACTAAAATTATCGGAATAACTGTAAAAATTATCATCCATAAAATATATGACGAAAGGAAAAATTTTTTCATTTTACTTCTCCTTTTTCATAATATGAATTAAATCCGGCAATATCTTTAAGCTTACAATTGAACCAACTTCCGACATAACTGTACTATGAACTTTCCATAGATAATTATTTTGCCGTACTAACATTTCATAGTGAACACCTTTGAACGTAACGTTCTCAACTTCTCCATTAATTTCATTAATATTTTCTGGTAAAAGTTCAATATCTTCAGGACGAATAACGACGTCAACTTTTTCATTTAATTCAAAGCCTTTGTCGACGCATTCAAATTTTTTCCCTGCGAACTCAACTTCAAAATCTTTAAGCATTACGCCATCAATAATATTACTCTCACCGATAAAATCAGCGACAAAAGAATTTTTAGGTTCATTATAAATATCTTGAGGCGAACCAATTTGTTGAATAACACCATTGTGCATAACAGCAATTGTATCTGACATCGATAAAGCTTCTTCTTGGTCATGAGTTACGTAAACAAAAGTTATGCCAAGTTTTTGCTGCATGTTTTTCAATTCAATCTGCATTTCTTTTCGTAATTTTAAATCTAACGCACCAAGTGGTTCGTCCAATAATAAAACTTCGGGCTCATTAACTAAAGCACGTGCGATAGCAATTCGTTGTTGCTGACCGCCACTTAAAAAATTTACGTTACGCTTTTCAAATCCAGAAAGATTTACGAGTTTTAGCATAGCTTTAACTTTCTGAGAAATTACAGCCTTGCTGACTTTTTTTATTTTCAAACCGAAAGCAACATTGTCAAATACATTCATATTTGGGAAAAGCGCATACTTTTGAAAAACGGTATTAACTTGCCGTTTATATGGCGGCAAATTCAAAATACTTTTACCGCAAAATAATAAATCACCACTTGTAGGATTTTCGAAGCCACCGATAATTCTTAGGGTTGTAGTTTTTCCACAGCCACTCGGTCCGAGTAAAGTTAAGAATTCATTTTTTTCTATATATAAATTTATATTGCGTAAAATGAAATCGTCATCAAATTTTTTATATATGTCAACTAATTCAATCAAATGATTTTTCATTTCTCACCCACCATTTTCAAAAAAAATTACAGGGAATAATTATAATAAAATTACAGGTGAAAAACAATTTTTAATACAATTTTATTTTGTAAAGAAAAAAATGTAACACAAAAATAATTTTGTATTGCATTTTTGTAACAAAAATTTTATAATGTAAATTAAACTTATATAAGGATGGTGTTAAACATGAGTGAAATTATTATTCCTGCTTTTAAAAATGAAACTGAATTAAAAAATTTCCTCAACAATAATCCAATATATCTTTATAATCCTGATAAAATTGGAAAACTTAGTAACGAAATCTCAAAATTAGAGAATAGATTAACTTTCAGTAATGAATATTTTTCGCAAATAGAACCTATTTGGGGTTTAGAAAAACAATTTTCTGTTATTGATGAAGCTAATCTTAAACCTGAACAAAGAGAAAAATCTAAAATGCTTATTCTCTACGAAAGTATTAACAACAATTATGAATTAATGTCAGAAATAGTAAAAGATAATTTGGCTGCAAAAAATCTTACATTAATTTGTAAACACACAGGAAAAGATCCGATAGAATTTATAAAGGAACAAAAAAAACTCGGATTACCAAATTACGCAATTTCTGGAGTTTTAAATTTTGATCCCTCAATTCTTTTATCCAAAGAACCAATAAAAAGTATTTCCAATTACAATGGCTTACTTGAGCCATTTAAAGAAATTTTACAAGCAAATTTAGTTCAATACGCATTCAATGTTTGTACAAAATCTATACAAGGTAACAATGGTATAGACAACATTCCGCCAGAAGCATTTAACAATCCCAATTTCATCGAAATAATATATTCTGGTAATCCTAGTTATCTTACAATTTCACCTCAGCTTGGCAAATTATCTATTGAAGATATTAACAACATAATTCAGCTTCGAAAAAATTTTTGTGAAAATTATTCTGAAATAAAAAAAGATACTCGATTAAATCAAAAAGAAGTAGGCGCAGATCAAATATTTGAAGTTATGAGCGATAATTTAAAAGCCCTCTCAGAAAATTTATCTAATAAAATTCATCCAGATAATTATCAAAATTTTATACTAACCCAATCAGAAGCAATGCTCTCTAATACAAATTCTTTTTACAATAATTTGATTCAACAAAATCCTCAATTAACAGCCATATTTGCAATTAGTGATTTTGAAAAATATCCACCTCGAGAAATTACAAAAGATTTTGCAAATGAATTAATCAATATTTTAAAAAAATATCCACAATATTATAAACAATTTTTTGAGATAGTTTCTCGTTATTCAACTAATAATGATTTTTTTGAAGCAATATTAAATAATGATTTTATAAAAAATAATTATCCAAATTTAGAAAAAGATATTTTAAATGATAAGCTAAATTTTATACAGGAAATTACAAAAGAAAAATTGCAAACTATAAATCCTAAAGTAGCAACTGTTATAAGTAAAAATGATAAACCTGAAGTAATAAAAGCTCTTGTTTCATTAGGAGATTTAATTGATTCACTCAATTCTGAGGTTATTAATTTAATAAGAAAAGATCCAACAAAATATGCTACTGTAGTAAAAAATATTATTGAGGCAAAATCAATAAAAGATATAACTCCCGAAACTATTAATTTTTTAGCAAATCTACAAGAAGATAAGGAAGCTCAAATTTTTTTATCTAGATTTGATTTATTTAAACCAATAATTGAAAAAATGTATGATGAAAAAATTGACACCCAATTAATCAATAATGTAATTGATTTTATAACCTATAATTTTAAAAAGGCAATTCCTGAAAAACTTTCAGATGAAACCATATATTCTAATAATGCATTAAAAGATTCTTTTTTATATCTTTTACAAAAAATAAATATACAAAATAACTCTATGGTAAATTCTTTTTTGCAAAATCTTTCTAAATACCCTCAAACAACAAAAATGCTTGAAGATGCAAAATTTATAATAAATGAACATAATAACCCAATACCTACTGAAGCAAAAAATAGCAAGAGGTTTTCTACAAATAAAATTAAAATTTACCCTGAAGACGTAAATGAAAACACAAATTTAGAAGATATAAATTTCAATGAAGAAAATAGTTTGGAAAATTTTTTAAATGAAAATCCAATGTATTTTTGTAATATGGATAATTATCTTGAGCTTTATAATCATTTAAATTCAATTGATGAATCTAAAAAATTAAGTCAAAAATTAAACTCTATCATATCTCAATTTTTTTATGTACCTGATTCTATATCAAATTCAAATATGCATTCATCTAATTCTTTATCTTCTAAAATACAACTTTTAGCTAATTTTTTCCAGAAAAATATTGACAATCCACATTCCAAAATTATAAAAAACAATTCTCTATCTTTACCTTTCTCTTCTAAAATGCAATCTCTCAATAATTTTGTGCAAAAAAATCTTAATAATCCCGATTTCAAAAAAATAACTAAAACTTCAACAGCAATGAAAAATCTTTGGCTTATCTGTGAAAAAAAAGGCATGACTTTTGAAGAATTTATTAACAATCAAAAAGAAAAATTTAAACAAAATGGTCATCCAGAATTAACTAATGATGAAATTTTTGCAATTTTAAATTTTGATCCTGTAAACTATTTTTCAAACGTACCTCTAAAAAATTTTATTAACCCAATAAATATCATAAAAACCATTGATGAAGAAAACGAAACAAAAATATCAAAAAATGAAATAAATGAAAGTGAAGCAAATAAAATAAAAGAAGCAATAAAAAATGAAAACAATGTAACTCATATTGATTTTTCTGATTTAGATGATTATTTAAAAGAAAGAGCAGAAACTATAATGACTCTTAACGCATTTAACGTTTATACTTTACCTCAAAATAATTTTGTTCCTCAAAATACGTTTTATAACAATCCAAATTTAACGCCACATATTTTCATGACAAATTTACAACCATTCAATTACATTGTTAATAATTCTAAAATTTTTGATTACATGAATCTTATTCAAGCAGATTTATTAAATAATTACGAAAATATCATGAAAGAAAACATGTTAATTGGTGAACTTGGTCCTACGGATCTTACGAATGCCATAAAAAAATATCTTGAATATGACGAAAATAATCTCTCTAAATTTAAAGAAAAACTTGAAAAAATGGGATTTAATACTGAAGATATTAATAAAATAACTGAAAATGATGCGCAGCAATTATTTATGCAAACAGCAAAATTATTTACAAACATCCGAACAGCAAATGAAAGTATAAAAAGCTCACCTGAATTATATGCAACATTTATGCTATCAAAACCTGAAAAATATTTACTGACAAACACAAGTGAAATGGAACAAAAACAACTTGCAAATGAATTAACTGATATTTTACTAAAAAATCCAGGTAAGATAAATAAATTAGCTAAATTATTATCATATTATTCTAAAAGTGATTTATTTGTAGAATTAATATTAGAAAATAAAGATATTAAAGAAAAATTCCCAAATTTAGAAAAAAAAATAATACAAAACAAAAAAGAAATTATACCTCAAGATCTTCAAAATGATATACCACCTGATAATATGTTAATTTATTTAAATCAAAAAAATTTTACAAAAGAAAAATTTAATACGTTCAAATCTTTTGGGGAATCATTTAATTCATTAACTCCATTTCAAATTAAAGCATTACTATCAAACAGTGAAATGACAAAAAAAGAATTTGAAAAGATTGGTTTAAACTATGATAATATAGCAGAGTACATTAAAAATATTAATAAAGCAAAAACATTTGATGAATTTAATAATGAAGTTAAAATCCTTTTATCAACAGATTATAAATTTTTTATAAATTTATTTGACATTAGATTTGATTTATGTAAACCAATGTTAGATTATTTAATTTCTTCTCAGAAAATTAATTCTGCTACAATACTTTTAGATACTTTTGTTGAAAATTTAACTAAGCTAAATCAAAAGCAAATTACTGAATTATATAATGGAAACAAAGAAAATTTTCATTATTTCCTTGCGAAATTAAATGAATTAGAACCCAATAAGTTATCTGATTTACAAAAATTTGAACAAGTACGAATTTGGAATTATTCAAATAAAATTACTGAAATATTTTCATCAGATAAAAATATTGAAGAAAAAAAATCAGAGTTAAAACAATTTATTGATGAAATTTTTGATAAAGAATTAAAAAATACTGAATCACGTCAAAAAGCTATAAAATTATTATCACGAATCATAAACAATTTAAAAAATTTGTGTAATGAAAATAACGTAGACTCAATAAATTTAGCAATAAGTTATATTGAAAAAAAATCTCTAATAGAAAATACTTTAGATAATATAATCGCTATATATAAAACATCAACATCACATAATGATAAATTCAAGCAATTAACCAATCTCATAGAATCAACTTGCGAATTTTTAGACAGCGAAGATCTGAAAGAACTTTCAAACAAATTAGACGTGAAAGCTTCTAAAACACCAGATGAAAAATTTAAAAACGCAAAAAAAATTATAAGCAACAAAACAAACCAATTAGAAAATACAAGAAAAAATAAAATAATTCCTGAAGAAAAAAGCAAAACTGGATCAATATTTAGATTTTCAAAAAAAACAAAAGTTTCTAACGAACCAGCTCAAAAATAAAAATAAGGTGAAATCAAAATGAAAACCTCAATTTACATTCATATTCCATTTTGCAAATCAAAATGTTCGTATTGCGATTTTATTTCTTTTACACAAAATAATTATGATAAGTATACACAAAAATTAATTTACGAAATAAAAAATTGTAAAGAACTAAAAAATGTAACTGTGAAAACAATATATATTGGAGGCGGGACACCGTCTCTTTTTTCGTGTAATTTAATAGAAAAAATACTATCGCAAATAAATTTTTCAGATGAAATTGAAATTACAATCGAAGCAAATCCTGAAAGCATAAATCGCGAAAAAATTAATTTTTATAAATCTATTGGTATAAACAGAATAAGTATTGGTCTACAAGCGATACAAGATAATTTATTAAAAATTCTTGGGCGTGCTCATAATTTTCAAATGTTTGAGAAAGCATATGAAATCGCAGCAAAAACATTTGACAATATAAATATAGATTTAATGTTTGGATTGCCGAAACAAAATTTAGATGATTGGTCAAAAACATTGGAATATGTAAAAAAAATTAAGCCTCAGCATATTTCAGCTTATAGCTTAATTATTGAACCTAACACAAAATTTTACACTGAAAGAAAAAATTTACAACTACCTGATGAAAATACAGAGCGAGAAATGTATGATATGACGAAAAAAATTCTTGCGCCAGATTATTATCAATATGAAATATCAAATTTTGCACAACAAAAAAAATTTGAATGCCAGCACAATAAAATTTATTGGACATTGGAAAATTATTTAGGACTTGGCGTTGCTGCGCATTCATTTTTTAATGGCGTACGTTGGAATAATACAAATGATATACAAAAATATTTGACACAAAATAATTTTCGCGAAAATATTATCCACTCGACACCAAAATCTCTTATGGAAGAATTTATGTTTTTAGGATTACGAATGAATTGCGGAGTAAATAAAAATATTTTTCGACAAAAATTCGGCCACAATATAAAAGATATTTACGGACGGCAAATTAATTTACTCAAACAGAAAAATCTTTTGACAGAAAATGAAAATTCATTATACTTAACTGATTTTGGGATGAATTTTGCAAATTATGCGATGTCGGAATTTATTCTGGATTAGATTTTTTATAGCGAATAAAATGATAAAATGAAGGCGTTGAATCGAAACTATCCAAGTCAAAATTATTTAACAGAAGACTCAAAATTTCATTTTGATGCTGATTCATATAGTATAATGATTCCGACATCACATTAAATTCCTCGTATAAATTACTGAGCAAAATTTTAAATGTATTAGATTCCTTAATGAACATTTTGCAAAGCACAAATAGGTAATCATAATTTTTATTATTCATCAAAACAACTCCCTTTAAAGATTATTATGTCCGGAAATCTGGAATTTATTTTCATGGGAGGATAAATATGAAAGTATTAGGGATAGTTGCGGAGTACAACCCATTTCATAACGGCCACTTATATCACATAAAGCAAGCAAAAAAATTTTCCGATTTTATAATTGTCATAATGAGTGGCAACTATGTACAGCGTGGCGAACCCGCTATCATAAATAAATATTTGCGTACGCGAGCAGCTTTACAAAATGGAATTGATTTAGTTTTAGAATTGCCAATATATTTTGCGACGTCAAGCGCAGAAATTTTTGCTTACGGCGCAATAAAATCTTTACATGCAACAGGAATTATTGACGCAATAAGTTTTGGTTGCGAATACGATGATATAACAATCTTGACAAAAATTAGTGATATGAAAAATAAATTTGACATAAAAAAAGAAATGGCTGACGGAAAATCATATCCATTAGCATTCCAAAATTTTGTTGCAAAAAATTTACCCGGTTATGAAAAATTTATTTTACCAAATAATATTTTGGCGCTAGAATATTTGACAGCACTAAAAAAAATTAACTGGCATCCACAAATTTATCCTGTAAAACGTAAAATTACAAGGCATGATGAAAATGAATTGAATGTAAATTTTTCTTCGGCCTACGCAATTCGAAATGCTATAAAAAATGGAAAAAATGTCGCAAAGTTTTTGCCATATCAATTCGATTTTCAAAACTATACCGATATAAATAACGCCAGCAATATTTTACATTATCTAATCGCCACGAAAAAATTAACAAATAATATTTTGGGAATGAATGAAGGAATCGAAAATCGAATAAAAAAAGCCGCACAAAATAATTTTTTGATAACCGATATCATTCAAAATGCAAATTCTAAACGCTACACAAATTCAAAAATTAGCCGCATTATTTTACACGCAATTTTAGATATGCAAAAAAATGATTTTGCCACCGAACCAAAATATTTACGTGTACTTGGATTTCGAAAGCAAAGTCAAATACTTTTGACAATGATAAGCAAAAAATCTTTACTGCCATTGATAACTAATCTCAAAAATTCAAATTTAATTTCACAAAAAGAAATTGCTAGTAGCGATTTATATTTTAATTTCATGCAAGCGCAAAAATTTTTTCTGCAAAATTTTGAATACACTCAACCTCTTGTTATAGAATAAAATAATTTTTCCAAAAAAAACATCCGATATTTTTTCGGATGTTTTTAAATTTCATCTACTTGTGTATTTTCAAAATCTTCGCCTGTAGTTCGTGGCTTTTCTTCATTTATTTGATTTGATATATCTGATAAATCAATTAAAGATTTACTTGTTCTTATTTGGTTTCCAGAAACATCTTCGTTTAATTCACTTTCACTTTTATTTGGCAAACTATTTTCAGATTCATTTAACACTTCCAAACTTTTTTCGCTTTTACTTCTAAAATATGAAACACAACTTTTTAAAAATAAAACTGCAAATGTAAAAAATCCAACTCCAAGTCCAGCCGTTAATGCGCCAAAAACGGAATTATAAATTAATATACTACCTAAAGCAAGCATCGGAATTGTTCCTGTTCCAAAAGTTAATATACTTATAGTTAACGTTAATACTAAAAAGAATAGTGCAAACCCACCAAATAAAATCATTCTTTTCTTTTGATTAACTTCTTCATCATTTGTTTTTTTATTTTCTTTAATATTTGATTCATATTCTTTTTTACTTTTAAATTCCTGTAACTTTGAACATGAAAGTTTTACATTTTGCTTAATAATATCTTTAAAAAGCAGTTTTTCTTGTTCTTCTTGCTCTACCTTTTCTCGTTCTTCTTGCTCTCTCTTTTCTTGTTCTTCTTTCTCTCTCTTTTCT
>CAOVHW010000005.1:25237-26654 GCA_948543815.1 uncultured Eubacteriales bacterium
CTTTTCTCGTTCTTCTTGCTCTCTCTTTTCTTGTTCTTCTTTCTCTCTCTTTTCTTGTTCTTCTTTCTCTTTCTTTTCCTGTTCTTCTTCCTCTTTCTTCTTTCGCTCTTCTTGAAGCTTCATGCTTTTCTTTTCAGGAAATGGTATACAAAAATTATTAAATACCAATTCTGGTTTTGATTGCCCATTCGCTAGACTTAAACAATTTATATCAATTTTCTTTTCATTCAAAAACCTTATCAATTCATTAGTATCTTTAATAGCAAAATAAAAGAAAGGTAGCCAAAAATTTAATTGTTCTATATTAGATATAATTTTTTCTAACAAAGGTTGAACTTCAGAAAATTTTAAAGAATTTTCTGAAACATAAATAGAAAAACTATCTTCATAAAAAAATCCCACACAATAATAATGCTCATCATCTTTTTTTATACTAGAAACATCACTAACTCCATGTAAATCATCACTTTTTTTATTATTTCCTTCAAGAAGGCATAAATTAATATCTGAATTTAAGAAATTATCTAATATTTTATCGTCGAAATTTAATAATTGAGGGCACTTGAATAAATACAATAACTGATACAATTCAATTCCATTTGTAAAATCAAATTCTGCCACATAATTTTTTTTAAAATAATCTTTAAAAGTATCATCATTTTCTACATTATCAAATATAGATATCAAAATAAACATCAACAATGGTGGTAATTTTAAATTAATTTCCTTAATTTTTTCTAACAAAGGAGTAAAAAGTTCTATGTTTACAGAATTTTCAAATATATCACAATCAAAATCGCTAAATTTCACCTCTAAATTAGATCGAAACCAAAATCTTTTAAGTAAATTATTGCATTTACTAAATATTTCATTAAATATGTTTTTATCTGATTCATTCAAATTTTTATGTTGCTCAAAGAAATTATCTAAAACATTTAAAATTAATTCAAAAATTTTTTGAAAAAACTCTTTTTCATCTTTTGTTTTAGTTTCTATATCTTCTCCATAATCTTTTTCCGATAATTTTAAAGCTAGAACTGAAAGTTTCCCTACTTTTTCACTAAATTCATTAAAAAATTCAGAACCATTATATAAAAAACTAAATATATTTACAAAATCAAATTCGTTATATAAATCATCATTACCGCCAATAAATTTTTTTAATACTACAATTATCATTTTGTTAAGCATATTTCTATTAGATTCATTCAATTCTTCATTTTTAGCCAGAAAATTTTTTAAAATACCTGACAGCAATTCTATGGATATTTGCGCTAATTCATTGGCATCTTGCGCTTTTCCTTCTATATCATCATTTTTGTAATCTTCTTCCGATAATTTTAAAGCTAGAACTGAAAGTTCCCCTACTTTTTCACTAAATTCATTAAAAAATTCAGAACCATTATATAAAAAACTA
>CAOVHW010000005.1:26754-117830 GCA_948543815.1 uncultured Eubacteriales bacterium
AAATTCAGAACCATTATATAAAAAACTAAATATATTTACAAAATCAAATTCGTTAAACAAATCATCACTATCATCAAAAAATTTTTTTAACACTGCAACAATCATTTTGTTAATTATATTTATATCAGATTCATTAAAATTTCTGTGTTGAGCAAAAAATTTTTTTAAAACACCTGAAATAAATTCAGACATTTCTAAAACTAATTTATTGACCATTTTTGCTTCTTCTTCTATCGCTTTTTCTATTGTTGCTTTTGCTTTTTTATCATCTATTTGATTTTTCTCCAATTTTTTTCTATCTTTTTTTAATATTTCTATATTATCTGCTGCACCTTGTATATCAAAAAAAATTTTTATAATATTTATTATTTTAACACTATCTATTGCAACAATTATGCCTTTAAAATCAATTTTTTTCATAAGTAAATCACATACAGCTTTAGCTTTATTTAAAAATCTATCTTTATCACTTATTTTTTCAAATCCATTTCTAAAAGTTTCAAAATAAAAATTAACTAATTTCATAAAATCAAAATTAGAAAATTTATTTATAATTAAAACAAATAAATTCCAATCCATTGAAATATTATTTTCAAATGCTATTTTAAAAAAGTAAGTAAGGTCTTCTTCTCCTCCTTCTTCATTTCCTATTTTCTTCATTTTATTTATAACATTTTTTAAATCATCACGTTTAAATTGAAAACCCGGGTTTCTTTTACTTAAAGGGGCAATTTGTAAATTTGCAATTGATTGATTTAAATTATTTATTTTTGCAATTAAAGTTTCAAAATCTTGTTTATATAAACTTTTTTTATTAATTATTTCATCAATTTCATCAATTTGCGGGAGCAAATTCCTACAATTTAATACTTTATTTATTCTTTTTAATACAGATTGTATTTCTTTTAAATATATTTTTTCTGCAGCAATTGCTTCTCTTATTTTTTTTGTAAATTCCTGTTCTTTAGAATCTTCTTTTTCAATAAAATAATTTTTCACTGCTTTATTCAAATCACTATTCTTTGTTCCCAAATTCTTAGATACATCAACTAATTCTTTTGCATGTTTTGAACTTTCAATTGTCTCAATTAAATTTTCAATTTCATCAAATGTCAAATCATTTTTTAATTTCTGTAAACCAATCGAAATTATATCATTTATTTTTTTACTTTTTCTTAAATCAATCCAATATATAAATTGCTCTACTGTTAAATCATCAGATAACTTTTTAGAAAGATCTTCAAAAAGACTATCTTTAACAAAATCATTATTCTCAACTATTGATTTCGCACTTTCAAAATCTATTCTTGACGTACTTTCTAAATATTTTTTAAAATTTTTTTTTGACTTAAAATGTATTTCATCTGAGGTTTTCTGCATTTAAAATCACCTCCTCTAACTTTTCTGAATTACTTATATTTTTATTATAACATAATATTTTTTTTGTGCAAACTAAGAACTAAAATCATTACAAAAATCGCGTTTTGATTTATCATTTTTACAATAAATCAAAACGCGCAAAATTATTTTAAATTAACAATCGTAACACCAAGATCACCTTCGGTAAAATTTCCAGCGCGAAAATTTTTAACCGAAGAATTTTTTTTAAGATAATCCGAAATTGCTTTTCGAAGTGCACCCGTACCTTTCCCATGTATAATCATAATTTCATCAAGCTTTGCGATAACAGCATCGTCAATATATTTATCAATGAATGCCAATGCCTCATCGCAATTACAACCTCTTACATCAATTTTTGATGAGATATCAAAACTTTTTTTTACCACAAAATTTTTTTCAGGCTTAACATCTTTTTTTGCGTTACAAACTTTTAAATCGTTTACCGGAATTTTTGCAGTAAAAACTCCTGTACTAACGGTAACAATTTTCTCAGTGTTTGGCAAAGTTTTTACGATACAAACTTGATTTAAAGTTTGTGAAAAAAATTTATCGCCAACATTTACATTTATCGAAACTTTATCGTTATTTTTTCGTGGAACATTAACCAAATTTTCGGTTTCATTTTTCAATTGCGATTTGATTTCTTCGGCAGCTTTAAAATTATTTTGACGATAATTTTTTAGCATTAAATTTGATTTTTCGCGCGCTGAATTAATAATATTTAAAGCTTGCTGTTTAGCATTTTGCAATTCTTTTTCTTTTTGCAGTCGAAATTTTTCTAGCTCCGAATCAAATCTTTTCTTTAAAATTTCAGCTTCTGAAAATAATTTTTCAGCTTGCTCATTTTTAATTTTTATCTCTAACTGTTTCTCATTTAAATTTTTCATTACATCTTCGAATTGGATATCACGCCGTCGAAGATTTTTTTTCGCCTCATCAATTATTTTCGGATTCAATCCAATTTTTTTCGATATCGCAAAAGCATTGCTTTTACCCGGCGTACCTATCAACAATCTATAAGTCGGCGACAATGTTTCCACATCAAATTCACATGCTGCATTTTCTACGCCATCCGTTGTCATTGCGTACAATTTCAATTCACTGTAATGACTCGTGACAATAATTTTTGCCTTCAGTGAAAAAAGATGTTCAAGTATTGCAATAGCTAAAGCTGCACCTTCAACTGGATCCGTCCCCGCACCTAATTCATCTAACAAAATTAAAGAATTTTTATTCGCCGAATTTATAATTTGACTGATATTTTTCATGTGAGCCGAAAACGTACTGAGATTTTGCTGAATACTTTGCTCGTCGCCAATATCCACAAAAATATTTTCGAACACTGAAATTTGTGAATTTTCATCAGCCGGAATATGCAAACCAGATTGCGCCATTAGTGCGAATAACCCAACTGTTTTCAATGAAACAGTTTTACCACCGGTATTTGGCCCAGTAATTAAAAGCGTAGAAAATTTTTCACCCAAATAAATATCGAGTGGCACAGGAGAATTTATCAATGGATGGCGAGCACGCTTCAAATTTATATAACCGTTTTCATTCAAAATTGGTTCCGTTGCATTCATTAAAACGGAAAGTTTCGCACGTGCGAAAATAAAATCCAAAGAACCCAATGCCCAAACATTTTGTGAAAGCGAATCAAAATTATTTGCTACAGACGTTGAAAGTTGCTTAAGGATTTTTTGAATTTCCTTATATTCGAGCAACGACAAATTTTTTATTTCATTATTTAAATTCACAACTGAATACGGTTCGATAAAAAAAGTTAAACCCGACGCAGATTGTTCATGCACAACGCCATGAAAACTATTTTTAAATTCGTAACGTACTGACAAACAATAGCGATTATTTTTCACGTAAATGATATTATTTTGCAACATATTTTTATTTTTATTAATTATTTCGTTCAAAATTTCTTTTATTTTTGCGTTAGCAGATTTAATTTTTCTACGCAATTCAAATAAATTTGCAGACGCATTATCAGCGATTTCATTGCCATTTATTTTGCTATCGATTTCAGATTTAAGTTCATTTAACAATTTTATTTTCGAAAAAAAATTATTTAACACGCCATCATAATCTTTACAATACAATTTAATTTTTTGCATAACATTTAAAAAATCTGATACTGCCAATAATTCTTCACATGACAAAATACCGTTGAGTTCAACACGTTTTAAAATATTCCTAATATCTTTTATGTCTGTTATCGGCAAAGAATTTTTTTTTAATATTAATGAAAGAGCTTGTGAAGTTTCAGTCTGTAACTTTTTTACCACTACAAATTTATTTGATGGCATTATTTTGCTACAAAATTCTTTACCCATAACAGTAATAGCATTATCTTTTAAAAGTTCAATTATCTTATCAAATTCTAAATCCCTTATTGCTTTTTCCATTTCTTACATTCACTCCGCATAAAAAAACCTATATTATTGCTAGCAAATAATATAGGTAAAAATTATTCTGTTAAGCCAATTAATTTTGCCATTTCAATAATAGATTGCCGCGATACTTTTTTCCCACAGTAATCAATTAAATTTTCCCGCTCACCTGTAAAAATATCTCTGTCACTATATTTTTGTAAAATAATCCTATCTTCTTCGGCAATAATTTCTATGAGATCATGTTCAGAAATATCCAATACTCTCCGTAACTCAGCAGGAATAACAACACGTCCCAATTCATCTATTCGTCTTGGGATACCAACGCGTTTCATAATAAAAAACCTCCATCTAGCACCAAATTTTTTTTTTAATATATCATACCCAAAAAAATTAATCAATATTTTTTCCGTGTGATATTTCTTATTGTTCGCTCGCAAAGATTATATTTTACAGCTAATTCTCTATAATTTCCACCATCAAATTCAGCTTGAATCTGCCTAGCAAAACAATTACCGAACAATCTTTTTTTAGTTGGGATATAAATTGAACTACCACCATATTTCTCAACAAGAATACATAACGAATTATAGCCAATAATATTAAAAATCATATTAAATGGCGGCAAAATTTCTTCCGAATAATTTACTACTACATCTTTTAAAAACAAATCATTCATAACTATATGAATCCCCCTTTAAATACAATATCAAAAGATATTTTTGTAAACTATAATATAAAATTTATTCTTATATTTCGCATTTAAAGACTTTTACATGTAAAAATTAAATGAATTAGTAAACTATAGTTTACAAGAAATTATATATGACACAAAATGTAAATGTCAACTTTCTTGACAAAATTTTGCAAAATACACTGAATTTTTCAATGATAATATGATAATTTTCATACAAAATGCTATTATATTAGGAATCATATGGAAAAAATGTTTGACATTTTTTCCCAATACTAATCGTTTCTATTAACTATAAAGTGAGGAAATAAAAGATGAGAAAGAAGAGTTTAGGTAAAGCATTGAGGAAAATTCGTTTAAAACGAAATATGAATCTTCGCGAGTTTAGTAAATTTATCGGCGTAAGTCATGCTTATATTTATAAGATAGAAAACGTAAATAATTTTCATGCGCCAATTCCTACTATTGATACGTTAAAAAAAATTTCTAAAGCGTTAGAAATCCCATTCCATAAATTTTTATATATGTGCGGATATTTTGATGACGATTATGAAAGTGATACAAAAATTGATGACTCAATTGAAAATGAAGTAATTGATATCAAAATTTATGTCAAAGAATTTATCTTTGATTTAAAAAATGCAAAAGCTATTATCTGTAATAATAAAATTGTAAGTAAAAATGATATTAATATGTTCGTACAAACTTTAAAAGTCGCTCTCGAATTAGTTAAAAAAAATTCTGCTAAATAATTTTCTCATTAAAAAAATCCGTTTCATAATAAAAACGGATTTTTTGTTTTTATTTTCTTATTTCATTATAATTTGACATTATAAATTTAAAGGAGGAATTTTTTTTTATGAATGCTGTTATTTTTGATATGGATGGTTTAATGTTCGATACCGAAAAAATTTTTATCCAAGCTTGGGATTTTGTCGGTGAAAAACTTGGTGTCGGTAAGGCCGGCTTTATGGCTCTAAAAACTTTAGGAGTAAATCTAAAAACTGCAGAAAAAATGTGGCTCGATGAATTCGACAACAAAATTGATATCAATAAACTTCGTGACTATACTATTGAATTCTTTGAATCTTATTCCCTTAACAATAAATTGCCAGTAAAAAAAGGATTGTATAATTTACTTAACTATCTCCAAAAAATGAATTATAAATTAGCCGTTGCTTCTTCATCCCCTCAAAAACTTGTCCTCGATAATTTAAATTCTACCGATACTAAAAAATATTTTTCTGCAATAATTTGTGGTGATATGGTTGAAAAATCTAAGCCCGAACCTGATATCTATTTAGAAGCTTGTAATGCTTTAGGTGAAAATCCTTCAAATTGCTACGCTCTTGAAGATTCTAAAAATGGTTTGTTTGCTGCATATAATGCTGGATGTAAAGCAATTATGATTCCGGACTTATGGCAACCTGATATCGAAACTTTACAAATAATTACTGCTAAACTAAATGATTTAGATGAAGTTATTAATTTTTTGAAAGTCGGTGAAAATCTTGAATGATGTAAAATTATACCGACGTCGCTTTATCCCTAATGAAAAAATCCTCCTCCACGATAAAATTATTCGTATCGATAATGAAGTTATTATTACTAAATGGAAAACTTTTCGCCCTAAAACTAATTTTTCTTCCGGCCACTCTTGTGTCTATATCGATGAAGGTTTTAAAGTTAGTAAACTTTTTGACGATAATAATAATTTTGTGTCGTTTTATTGTGATATAATTAATGTTAAAATTAACCACAATGAATATATCGTTGAGGATTTATTAATCGATGTTACTATCAATAAAAATAATGTACGAGTGCTAGATTTGGATGAACTTGCTGACGCTCTCGATAAAAATTTAATTACTACTAGTATGGCGAAAGATGCTCTACGGAAAGCTAATCGCTTACTCTCTATTATCTATAATGGGAACTTTAAGAAATTTATTAATTTCTAGGTGTTACTATGGCAAATTTACATAAGGGTCATCGTGAAAGAATTAAAAAACGTTTTATCGATTACGGTTTAGATTCTTTCAGTGACCATCAAGTCCTTGAACTTCTTCTTTTCTATTGCGTTCATATGCGTGATACTAATGAATTGGCTCATAAAATGATAAATGAATTTGGCTCACTTACTAATCTTTTTGATGCCGACCCAATAGTTATTATGAATAAATGTTCTGTTAGTATGAATGTTGCCGTCTTAATTTCAATGATACCCGCACTTTCTCGTCGCTATCACACTAATAAATACTTACTCGATAAACCAATATTAAATTCGACTAAAAAAATTGGTAACTATGCAATTGCATTAATGTTAGGTAGAACTGTTGAACATTTTTTTCTTATTTGCCTAAACAGTCAACATAAACTAATTGAATCAGTATTAGTTTCAGAAGGTACGGTAGATGAAACACCAATTTACCCACGAAAAATTGTCGAAATTGTTTTGAAATATCATGCAACAAGTATTGTTCTAGTACATAATCATCCAGGTGGTTCATTTATTCCATCGAATTCAGATATTGAGTCGACACAGAAAATAATTTCGGCATTAGAACCACTTAATATTGAAGTTTTAGATCATATAATTGTTTCAGGGAATGATTATTATAGTTTTGTCGAGAGGAATACTCTCACCAATTATAAACGAAAGTAGTTGATACTATGTTCTCACCAATGATGCAACAATATATGGATTTAAAAAATGAATATAAAAATTGTATTCTTTTTTTCCGACTCGGTGATTTCTATGAAATGTTTTTCGATGATGCTATTACTGTGTCAAAAGAATTAGATTTAGTCTTAACTGGAAAAGATTGTGGAATGCAAGAACGTGCACCAATGTGTGGCGTACCGTATGCCGCCGCTGAAAGTTATATTGCAAAATTAGTTGAGCGCGGATATAAAATTGCAATTGCGGACCAAGTTGAAGATGCAAAAAAAACTAAAACATTAGTAAAACGTGAAGTTGTTCGCGTCGTTACAAAAGGTAATTTAACTGATTCAAATTTGCAGGAAAATCAAAATAACTATATCGTTTGCGTTTATCATAAAAATGATGAATGTGCAATCGCAGTTGTCGACGTTACAACTGGTGAATTTTTAACGTCAAATTTAGATAATGCAGATGAACGAAAAATTGTTGACGAAATCGCAAAATTTAATCCTGCCGAAATTATCATTAATAGTGAAAGTGGGCTTGAAAAAATTTTGCAAAGTGCTTTTAACATCAAAGCTGAAAAATATTTTGATTGGGCATTTGATTACAAAATTGCTTATGAAAAATTGTGTGAGCATTTTAAAACTTTTAATCTAAATGGATTTGGATTTGGCAATGAAAAATCTGATAAGGTTTGTATAATTGCTTCAGGTGCACTGTTGGATTATCTTTATCAGATACAAAAAAGTTTTCAGGCACAAATAACTTCGGTCAAAAAATATTATAATCATGACTTTATGATTATCGATATCGTTTCACGAAAAAATCTTGAGCTGACACAATCCAGTCGTGATAAAAACAAAAAAAATTCTTTGATTTGGGTTTTAGATAAAACAAAAACTTCGATGGGCGCACGCTTATTAAAAAAATGGGTTGAGCAGCCACTTATAAATGTTGAGCAAATAAATAAAAGATTAAACTTTGTAAACGAATTATTTGCTGACAGTATCGTTCGCGAAGAACTTAAAGAATTTTTGAATACAATTTACGATATCGAACGATTGCTCAGCAAAGTCGCAATTAATACTGCGAATCCAAAAGATTTAGTATGTCTCGGAAAATCTTTTCGATACCTGAACGATATTAAAAATATTGTTGGGACGTTTAAATCTTCTTGCGCGCTTGAAATTTTTAATCAATTTGATACACTTCGTGATTTGTTTGAAATAATTGACTCAGCACTCAAAGAAGAAGTTCCATTGAGTGCACACGATGGAAATTTTATTAAAGATGGATTCAGTGACGAACTCGATGCTATTCGCAATATCAAAAATAATAGCGCACAAATAATTTTAGAGCTTGAAAAAAAAGAACGTGATGAAACTGGCATTAAAAATTTAAAAATCCGTAACAATAAAATTTTTGGCTATTACATTGAAATTACAAATTCAAACAAAGATTTTATTCCTGACCGATACATAAGAAAGCAAACGCTTACAAATTGTGAAAGATTTTTTACAGATGAATTAAAAAAAATTGAAGAAGAAATTGTTGACGCACAGGAAAAAATTAATGAGCTCGAGTACGAATTATTTATGGAAATCGTCAAAAAAATTTCACTCAATATCTCTCGCATTCAAAAAACTGCTTACATCGTTTCCGTTATTGACGTTTTGATTTCATTTGCCGATGTTTCCGACAAAAATAATTATGTCAAACCTACTGTAAACACTGATGGAATAATTGACATAAAAGATGGACGTCATCCTGTTGTTGAAAACTTTTTAGATGCCGGCTTCGTCCCTAATGATACATATTTAAATTTATCTGATGAAATGATTTCCGTCATCACCGGACCAAATATGGCTGGCAAATCAACTTATATGCGTCAAATTGCTTTGATAGTTTTAATGGCGCAAGTCGGTTGTTTTGTTCCCGCTTCAAGCGCTGTCATTGGTGTAGTCGATAAAATTTTTACGCGCGTTGGTGCGTCAGATGATTTAGCTACAGGGCAAAGCACTTTTATGGTTGAAATGAATGAAGTCGCCAACATTTTAAATTGCGCTACGAAAAACAGTTTAGTTATTATTGATGAAGTTGGGCGCGGAACCGGAACTTACGACGGTTTAAGCATCGCATGGTCCGTTTTGGAATATATTTCGCAATATTTACGCTGCAAAACTTTATTCGCTACACATTATCATGAATTAACTGCGCTTGAAGGAAAAATTCCTGGTGTAAAAAATTATTGTGCGGCCGTTAAAGAAAATGGTGAAAATGTTATTTTTCTACGTAAAATTATTCCCGGAAATGTCGACCACAGTTACGGAATATATGTTGCAAAATTAGCCGGCTTACCTGAAAAAGTTTTACAGCGTGCTCAGGAAATTTTCGTTATGCTTGATGAAAATGATAAAAATGAATCTGTTGAGGTTAAAGAAATTTTCTATGGTAATAAAAAACCTTTCGATGAGGAAGCTAATCGTATCATTATCAAAGAATTAAAACGTATCGATGTTAAAAAAATGTCTACTCGCGAAATTATTAATGCTATCATCTCTCTCCAAAATAAAGTTTGACTTCCTATTTTTTTTATGCTAAAATTGTTCCGTAAAAAAGTAAAAGTGTTGTCTTTTCACCTTTCATTCTCTATAATGACTGGTTATTTCTGCTGACATTTTTATTTTGTCAGCTCTTTTTTATTTCTGGAGGTGTACGCTATTACTGATTTTATTATTAATGAAAAAATTCGTGATAAACAAGTTCGTTTAATTGATGCTGATGGCTCTCAACGTGGTATCGTTCCTATCGAATTCGCACGTAAACTTGCTGATGAAAAACAATTGGATTTAGTAAAAATTGCCCCTGATGCTAATCCACCTGTTTGTAAATTAGTTAATTACAGTAAATTTAAATACGAATTAGTAAAAAAAGAAAAAGAAGCTCGTAAAAAACAAAAAATTATTGTCACTAAAGAAATTCGTATCTCTCTCAACATTGATACCCACGATTTAAATGTAAAAATGAAAAAGGCCGCTCAATTCTTAAATGATGGTAATAAAGTCAAATTATCTATTAGATTTAAAGGTAGAGAATTAGGCCGTACCGATTTAGCTAATGATTTAATAAATAAATTTAAAGATACATTAAAAGAAATTGGTAATGTTGAGAAGGCAGCGGTTTTTGAAAACCGTAGCGTATTCCTTACTTTCGCACCTATTTTAAAAAATTAATTCGGAGGTTTTTACCCTATGCCTAAATTAAAAACTAAAAAAGCTGTCGTAAAACGTTTTAAACTTACTGGGAATGGAAATTTAAAACGATATAAGGCTAATAAGCAACATCTACTTGCAAATAAAAATTCTAAACGGAAAAGACATTTACGTAAGTCAACTTTAATTAGTCCTGCTTTTAAAAAACAATATAAAAAAATGATGTAAAGGAGTTTTGTTATTATGGCTAGAATAAAAGGCGCATTAAATGCTAGAAAAAAACATAAGAAAATTTTAAAACTTGCTAAAGGATATAAAGGTGCACGCTCAAAACAATATCGTATTGCAAAACAATCTGTAATGCGAGCAATGGCGCATTCATTTGCCGGACGTAAACAAACTAAAAGAGAATACCGTCAACTTTGGATTACACGAATAAATGCCGCGGCACGTCAAAACGGCATCTCATATAGTCGTTTTATGAATGGCCTAAAAAAAATTAATATAGTAATGAATCGAAAGATGCTAGCAGAATTAGCAGTAAATGACCCATTTGCGTTCACTCAACTCGTTCAAAAAGTAAAAATCAATAGTTGATAAAAATTTTCCTCGTAAAATCATTTTATTTTTTCATTTACGTAACATATTTGGCAAAAAAAAAATTTTTATTTTATAATTATTTTATAAGTCAAAGGAGGTGAATTTGATGCAAGGACATAAAGATAATGATCAAAATCAACCTTTATTAGATACTGAAAATCAAGAAAGTTTTTTTTCAAACACTTGGAAAAAAACAAAAACGTTCTTTGAAGGAATAAAAAATTTTTTTTCTAAAAATGAAAACAAAATCGGTTTCGGTTTTGGAATTTTTGTAATGGCAGGTGCAGTAACTGCTTCTGTTTTCTTTGGCCCAGCACTTTACACTGCAATTACTGGATTATTACCAGCCGTAATTCCGGGATTAGCAGCAATAACTACAGGTCTTGCTGCAGCTGTACCACCTATGGGACTTGCATTTATTGCAGCAACAATTTTAGCTACATTTGCCTTGGGTTTACTTATTGCAATAAACAGCGCACGTAGTATTAAAGCAGCAAACGAATTATCTGAACAAAACCGAAAAGAAAAAACAGAAGAAAAACCAGAAGAAAAAACAGAAGAAAAAACAGAAGAAAAAACAGAAGAAAAAACAGAAGAAAAACCAGAAGAAAAAACAGAAGAAAAACCAGAAGAAAAACCAGAAGAAAAAACAAAAGAAAAACCAAAAGAATTATAAAACAAATCTACAATTAAATAAAAAAATAATAAAAGTAATTAAAGCTTGCGGAAATCAGCAAGCTTTTTTTGTTTATAAGAAACAAAAGAATCATGATCCAAAGCGTCGCGTATTTCTTCCATCATATTATTAAAAAAATAAAGGTTATGCAAAACACACAGGCGCATTGCCAACATTTCTTTAGCTTTAAACAAATGATGTAAGTAAGCGCGAGAGAAATTTTTGCACGTTTCACACTGACAAAGTGAATCGAGAGGAGCGTCGTCATTTTTATATTTTGCGTTATTGAGATTTAACTTTCCGAAATTAGTAAAGATATGAGCATGGCGGCCATTGCGAGCCGGTAAAACGCAATCAAAGAAATCGATCCCCCGCTCCACACATTCCAAAATATTTTCCGGCGTCCCTACTCCCATCAAATAAGTAGGTTTATTTTTAGGTAAATAATCAATTACATTTTCGATAGTCTGATACATTTGCTGGTGTGATTCACCAACCGCTAAACCACCAATCGCATAGCCATCAAGATTTAAATCTGAAATAATTTTAGCATTTTCAGCGCGTATATCACTAAAAATTCCACCCTGATTTATTCCAAAAAGTAATTGATTTTTGCCAGTGCGCGCGTTCAAATCTGCAAGTCTATTTTTACTTCGAATAAGCCAACGAACCGTTCGAGCAACAGAATTTTGCATGTAAGATTTTTCGCACGGAAATGGTGGACATTCATCAAACGCCATTGCAATTGTCGAACCAAGATTTGATTGAATATTCATACTTTCTTCGGGGCCCATAAAAATTTTTCGACCGTCCGTATGCGCTGAAAAATAAACGCCATCTTCCGTTATCTTCCGCATTTTCGCCAATGACAAAACTTGAAAGCCACCTGAATCAGTTAAAATTGGACCAGACCAATTAATAAATTTGTGAAGGCCGCCAAATTTATTTATCAAATCATCGCCCGGCCGTAAATGCAAATGATAGGTGTTAGACAAAACAACCTGACATTTGTTTTTTTTTAAATCGATAGTTGAAAGCGCACCCTTAATAGCGCCACATGTTGCGACATTCATAAAAACTGGAGTTTGAATAATTCCGTGTGGCGTATGGAATTCGGCGCGTTTCGCATTGCCACAAATTTTTAATATTTTATACATAATGCCTCCGAAAATTATTCAACCGGCGCAAGATTTGTAAACTTGGCCAACAAAATTTTTTTACTGCCGTCAGATAATTTGACAGTTACTTGATAGTCAGCGTTTACAGACGCGATATCTTCGACCGTACATACGCCAAATTTAAAATGTTTAACGCGATCACCGACAGCATAATTTAACTGAAAATTTTTTGGTTCAGAAATAATTTTTTCATAAACGCGTGGTCGATAAATAGGTTTGTAAGGTTTAGGCACACTGATAATTTTTTCGCGCTCCAACAACTTGCTCGGAATTTCGTCAATAAATTGCGATGGTGTTGACCTAAGCATTTCACCATTGCGCAATCGATAATTTGATGAAGAAATGAAAAGTTTTTTTTGCGCGCGCGTAATCCCAACGTAAAATAAACGCCGCTCTTCCTCCAAATCCAAACCCGATTTTAAATATCCTGGAAAAATTTCATCATCCGCACCAAAAATGAAAACGCATGGAAACTCCAAACCTTTTGCACCGTGCAACGTCATTAAATTTACAGCATCTTCATTTTCATTATAATTGTCAATTTCTGAGAGCAAAGAAATTTGTTGTAAAAAATCTGAAAGCGAGCCGCTATCAGCAAACTCAGTTATTTTCGCAAAAAATTCTTCAATATTTTCAATACGACTAAAATAATTTTCACACTTTTGTAAATACTGATTGTAATCCGTATCCGTCAAAACTTTTTGCAATAAATTATAAATCGAATGCAAAGAACTATAATCAATAAATTCTTTTATCATCCGTACAAATTCTGTTAAATTATTTGGACAAGATACCGAATTTAAAATTTGCCAACACGAAACTTTTTCCTGCGCCGCCGCCGTAGTAATTTTTTCAATTGTTTTCGCACCAATCCCACGCTTTGGCGTATTCACTATCCGTAAAAAACTTGTATCGTCATCAGGATTATTAATAAATTTCAAATATGCCAGCAAATCTTTTATTTCCATATGGTCATAAAATCTTGTCGCCCCAATCAATTTGTAAGGTATATTTTTTTTTACAAATTCATCTTCAATAACACGCGACAAAAAATTATTCCGATATAAAACAGCAGAATCTTTGTAAGAAAATTCATCAAGATTATTCAAAATTGTGGAAGCGAGAAAATTTGCTTCATCTGTATAAGTATCAGCTTGATAAAAAAATATTTTTGAACCGCTTTGTGATTGCGTCCATAAATTCTTACTCTTTCTGCTCAAATTATTTTTTATAACCGAATTTGCTGCGTCCAATATAATTTGCGTAGAACGATAATTTTGTTCAAGCTTAATTATTTTTACATCAGGAAAATCATTCTCAAACGCCAAAATATTTTGAATATCGGCACCACGCCAACTATAAATACTTTGGTCATCATCGCCGACAACACAAATATTTTTTGACGTGCCAACCAACAAATTTATCAAAAGATATTGCGCGGCATTCGTATCTTGATATTCATCAACCAATATATATTTAAACTTTTCGCGATAATAATCCAATACATCCGGGAAATTTTTCAAAATTTGCGCAGTAAGTGAAATTAAATCGTCAAAGTCTAACAAATTTTCTACTTTTAATTTTGCCTGATAAAGTTTATAAACCTGTGCAACTTTGTTTACTCGAAAATCACTTTCCGTTTCAATCAAAAATTTTTCCGGCGTTATCATTTTATTTTTGTTAAAACTTATTTGCGCCAAAATATTTTTTGGTAAAAAAACTTTTTCATCAAAGTTCAATTCTTTCAGGCAACTTTTTATTAACGCCATACTATCTTTTGAATCAAGAATTGTAAAATTATTTTTATATCCAAGCCGTTCAATTTCTCGGCGCAAAATTCTCACACACAATGAATGAAATGTGCTAATCCAAACATTTTCAGCCGCCGGCGATAAATTAATTGCCCGCTCCTTCATCTCATTAGCAGCCTTATTCGTAAAAGTCAGTGCAAGAATATTATACGGCTTGAAACCGTTTTCAATCAGATAAGAAATCTTGTAAGTTATAACGCGAGTTTTACCCGAACCCGCGCCAGCTAATATCAACAATGGATTTTGCAAATTAACTACTGCTTCAACTTGCTTCTCATTTAAATTCTTTAGTAATTCCATCTAAAATTCCTCGCCGTTAAAAATTATTGACTTTGCTTGTCAAAATATTTTTTCGTTTCTGCCAAAACAATTGGACTAAGAAAAATGAGCGCAATTAAATTCGGTATCGCCATCAATCCATCTGAAATATCACTCAATTCCCAAACTAAATTTATATCAATTACCGAACCAATTACTATCGCCGCTAAAAAAATAAATTTGTAAATCCCAGCTGATTTCTTAGCAAATAGAAACTCAATTGCCTTCAAACCGTAATAAAAATATCCAATTATCGTCGATAGCGCAAAAAATATTATACATAACGTAACAAAAAGCCGTGCAATTGGCAAACCCATTGCCGATGCAAATGATTTCGCTGTCAAAACTACGCCGTGGTCAAGATTTTTTAACCCATTCAATCCAAAATTTAATATGGCATTCCCATAAACATCTTTGTCATAAATACGACCGGTTAAAATTACAAGTGCGGTTGACGTACAAATTATCATTGACGATACAAAAACTTCTAAAATTCCATACAATGCTTGCTCAACCGGCTCTTTCAAATTTGATGCAGCCTGCGCAATTGGTGCAGAACCTAATCCTGCTTCACTCGAAGCCGTACCGCGCGCAATCCCGTAATGCATAGCAGTAAAAATTCCGTAGCCTAAAGCTCCTCCACCAATACTTTTCAATTTAAATGCTTCCTGAAAAATTGACGCAAAAGCCCCCGGAATATATTTGATATTCACTATAAACACAAATATTGAGCCTGCTATGTACATAATGCTCATAATCGGAACAAGTTTTTCAGTAACTTTTCCGATGCTTTGCATGCCACCGATTACTACCAACGCGATGATAAATGCAACAATCACGCCCGTTAACAAACTTGGAACTGAAATATAATCTTCTAAAATAAGTGCAATCGAATTTATTTGTACAATATTGCCGGCAGTTAACGCCGCAATCACAAGAAGAATTGAAAATAAAGATGCAAGTAGTGGAAACTTTAGGCCATTTTTAATGTAATACATCGGACCGCCACACCACTCGCCATTTTCATTTTTTTCACGAAATTTAAGTGCCAAAACAATTTCTGAATACTTCAACATCATACCGAAAAACGAAATTATCCACATCCAAAATATTGCGCCCGGTCCGCCAACAACAATTGCAGTCGAAACGCCAACAATATTTCCCGTACCAACTGTACTACCCAAAGAAGTTGCAACAGCTTGCCACGGAGTAAATGCACCTTTATCTGTCGATTGTTGTTTATCAAAAATCATACCAACTGTTTTCTTGAGCATAAATTTAAATTTACGAACCTGAAAAAAATTTGTCTTTAATGTGAAATAAATTCCAAGTCCAAAAAGTAAAAAATATAGCGGCGTCCAAATTGCATTACTTACCATTTTCATAACATTACTCATAAAAAATCCCCCAAAATTTTATTTGTCAAATCACTTAAAAAACATATTTCTAACTTTTCTTTAAAAAAAGAAAAGTTAGCAAAAGAAATCAACAAAAAATATTTTTTTATTAAAGTTTTTTTGAGTTCTTTTTTTACAAAAAAAACGGTTTTAAAATTATTTAACTATATCAAAATATTTTTCCGTCTCAGCCAATACAATTGGCGCAAGAAAAATAAGCGCGATTAAATTTGAAATTGTCATTAGCCCGGTTGTGATATCGCACAATTCCCAAACCAAATTTATATCTATTACTGAACCAATTAATATAGAAGCGAGAAAAATAATTTTGTAAATTCCGATTAATTTATTGCCAAAAAGGAACTCAACAGCTTTTAAACCGTAATAAAAACAGCCGATTATAGTTGATATTGCAAAAAATATTATACACAATGTGATAAAAATTTTTGCCATCGGCATTCCCATTGCGGATGCAAAAGATTTTGCGGTTAAAACTCCACCATTATCTAAATTTTTTAATCCATTTAATCCAAATTTAAAAATTGCGTTACTATAAACAACTTTATCATAAACATGTCCAGTTAAAATTACAAGTGCGGTAAACGTACAAATTAAAAATGACGAAACGAAAACTTCTAAGATTCCGTACAAACCTTGCTCAACTGGTTCATTTAAATTTGATGCGGCATGAGCAATTGGTGCCGTACCAACTCCAGCTTCATTTGAACTTGTACCACGCGCAATTCCATAATGCATAGCGGCAAAAATTCCGTAGCCTAAAACGCCACCGCCAAAACTTTTTAACTTAAATGCTTCCTGAAAAATTGACACAAAAGCACTCGGCACATATCTTATGTTTACAATAATAGCGAAAACGGAGCCAACAATATACAAAAGTCCCATAATCGGAACAAGTTTTGCCGTAACTTTTCCGATACTTTGCATTCCACCAATTACAACTAATGCAATGACAAAAGCAATTGTCACACCCGTAAATAAATTTGGAACATAATCTTTCAAAATAAGCGCGATAGAATTTACCTGCATAATATTTCCCGTTGTAAAAGCTACCATCGTCAAAAAAATTGCGAACAAATATGCCAATATCGGAAATTTCAAACCATTTTTTATGTAATACATCGGGCCGCCACACCACTCACCCTTAGCATTTTTTTCACGAAATTTAAGTGCGAGAACAATCTCGGCATATTTAGTCATCATGCCGAAAAATGAAATTACCCACATCCAAAAAACTGAACCGGGACCACCAGCAACAATTGCTGTCGAAACACCGACAATACTTCCAACGCCAATAGTATTTGCCAAAGAAGTAGTAACAGCTTGCCACGGAGTAAATGCACCTTTGACATTTGAATGTTTTTTGTCAAAAATTATACCGATTGTTTTTTGAAACATAAATTTAAATTTGCGAACCTGAAAAAAATTTGTTTTTACGGTGAAAAAAATCCCGAGGCCAAAAAGTAAAAAATATAGCAATGTCCAAATCATTGTGCTTACGAGTTTAGTAATATTCATTTGACATCCTCTTTAAAATATTTTTTTGTTTCACTTAAAACAATTGGAGCGAGTAAAATAAGTGCGACCAAATTTGGGATAGCCATCAAACCATTTGAAATATCGCTTAACTCCCAAACCAAATTTATATCTATTGTCGCGCCAATTATTATTGCAACTAAAAATGCGAATTTATAGAATGCAGTCAATTTTTTACCGAAAAAAAATTCGATACCTTTTTCACCATAATAGAACCAACCAATTATAGTTGATAATGCAAAGAAGATTATACATAAAGTGATAAAAACATTTGAAACCGAACCCATTGCGGATGCAAATGATTTAGCGGTTAAAACTCCACCATTATCTAAATTTTTTAATCCATCCACTCCGAATTTAAATATTGCGTCACCATAAATAATTTTATCGTAAACATGACCAGTTAAAATTACAAGTGCCGTCGACGTACAAATTATAAAAGATGATACGAAAACTTCCAAAATTCCATACAAACCTTGCTCAACTGGCTCATTTAAATTTGATGCTGCATGAGCAATCGGTGCCGAACCCATACCTGCTTCATTTGAAGTTGTACCACGCGCAATTCCATAATGCATAGCGGCAAAAATTCCATAACCTAAACTTCCACCACTAAAACTTTTTAATTTAAATGCTTCTTGAAAAATTGACACAAAAGCACTCGGCACATATTTTATATTTATAATAAGAGTAAAAATCGAGCCAAATATGTACAAAATTCCCATAATCGGAACAAGTTTTGCTGTAATTTTACCAATACTTTGCATACCACCGATTACAATCAGCGCAATTACGAAAGCAATTATCAAACCGACAAATAAATTTGGCACATAATCTTTTAAAATAAATGAAATAGAATTAATTTGAAGGATATTTCCAGTTGTAAAAGAAGCAATTATCAAAGAAATCGCAAATATATAAGCCAATATTGGAATTTTTAAACCGTCACGAATATAATACATCGGCCCACCGCACCACTCACCTTTATCATTTTTTTTACGAAATTTAAGTGCGAGAACAATTTCTGCGTATTTAGTCATCATTCCAAAGAAAGAAATTACCCACATCCAAAAAATTGCCCCGGGCCCACCAACAACAATTGCAGTAGAAACACCAACAATACTTCCGACACCAATAGTACTAGCCAAAGAAGTAGTAACAGCTTGCCACGGAGTAAATGCGCCTTTAACATTTAAATGTTTTTTATCGAAAATTATACCGATTGTTTTTTGAATCATAAATTTAAATTTACGAACCTGAAAGAAATTTGTTTTTACAGTAAAAAAAATCCCGAGGCCAAAAAGTAAAAAATATAATGGCGTCCAAATCATTGTACTTATAAATTTCATTAAAATCATAAAAAAACACCTCAGAAATATTTCTCGACATTATAGCATAAATATTACAAAACTACAAGCAAAAAAGGATTTTGTACAAAATATAATTATAAATATTGAAAAATTCAATTTGTTTCATTATCATCAGTAAAAAACGAACTTGCTATTTTCTCGATAATCTAAAAATATATGAATTATATTGTTTTTTTAATAAAAAAATCAAAATTTTTGGTAACAAAAAGCTCACGAAAAATTTTTTCGTGAGCTTTTAAGATTTTTATGTTAAATTTTTTTGTCAGAAGAATATTCAAACACAAAAATTTTTTGACCAAAATAATTCAAAACTGTAAATAAAATCATACCGATAAACATAGAAATATTTTCGCGTATTGATTTAGAAAATGTAGTAAAAATGAAATTTACAAATGGTTTTGCTAGTCCATAAGCTATGCCGTAGCAAATTATCAAATTGAAAATGAATTTAAATATTTGCTTTACAGATTTAGTTTTATTTTGAAACGTAAAATATTTATTCAAAAAAAAGCTGAGTATCCCACCAAATATATAATTCATTGCAGTCGAAAAAAAATAATTGCAGTTAAAAAAATTGTATAGCGTAAACATTATTGCGTACCCGAGCAAAGTATTCAAAATCCCGACAAAAATAAATTTCAATACTGTTTTATTCATATTAAACCTCCAATAAAAAATCACCTTAATTATCACAAATAATTAAGGTGTAAAAAAAATTAGCTAGCTTTTTCAACTTCATAAACTGAAACTTGTTTTTTATCTTTTCCTTTACGTTCATATTTTACTTGGCCGTCAATTAAAGCAAATAATGTGTCATCAGAACCTTTACCAACATTAATTCCAGGATGAATTTTTGTTCCACGTTGCTTGTACAAAATATTTCCGGCTCTAACAAATTGACCGTCAGCTCTTTTCGCACCTAAACGTTTTGAATGTGAATCACGGCCATTTTTAGTAGAACCAGCACCTTTTTTATGTGCAAAAAAACTTAAACTTAATTCAATCATGATTTCACCTCCGAGATACAAACAAATTTATCATATTTTTGTACGACATCTTTTAATCCAAATTCAAGCGCCATGATTAAAATTTTTGAGTCATGAGAAATATTTTTATCGGTAAATTTAAAATCAATTAATCCAGATTTTTTATCATAGTTACAAATAAATTTGTCAGTAGTAAATTTTTCAATACAATTAACTGTATTAATTGTAAACAATGAAACTGCTGAACAAATATATTCTGGCGCATGCCCTTTTATTTTAAAGGCCGATAATTCACCAACAGAATTATAAAAAAAATTAATCTGAATCATTTAAAATGAAATATTTTCAATTTTTAATTGAGTAAATTGTTGGCGATGGCCTTTCTTTTTATGAAAACCTTTCTTCGATTTGAATTTATAAACAATAACTTTTTTTTCTTTACCATTACCAATAACACTTGAAGTTACTGATGCATTTTCAATATAAGGACTACCAGTCAAAATATTTTGACCATCAGCTATAAGCAAAACATTTTTTAAATCATAACTTTGACCTTGTTCAAGCGGTAATTTTTCAACTTTAATTATATCGCCTACAAAAACTTTATATTGCTTTGAACCGGTCTCAATTATTGCGTACATAATAAGCCTCCTAAAACTTTTAATCGCCTGATATGGTAGAAATTTTAAACCTCTCAGAGCGTCAACATTTCTAATTTTATCACAAAAATTTTCATTATGTCAATAATAAATTCTGTATCAAATTTTGCAATGTAATGTGTAAAAAATTACAAAAAAATAGCTGACAAATTATTTTTTATCAGTTATTTTTATAAAGCTAGAATAAATTTTATGGCAAATATTCATTTGTATTTATTTTAGTTTGACTTTGATCAGGTGAATTTTTATTAAAACCATTTAGATTATTTGTATTTTCATTTTCTGCTTCAGATGAAATATTAATTCCAGAATTTTTATTTAAATTTTCGTATTTTGTTTTCATTTTCTTACCATAAATAATTTTTGCTGAAATCATTGTAATTACAGCAATTGTTATTAATGAAGCAGCTGTTGCAATAGCAGCAATTGTTGAAAGAAATACATAAAATAATATACCAAATATTAATGCGGCAGATAAAAATCCAATTCCTAAATAGGTACCTATTTTAAAATTTTTTAAAGCTGAATTTTTATTTGTTGGTTCATGTTTATTTGAATTTTTATCATCATTTTCATTTGTGTTTGAAGTATTTTCAGTAACATTAGCATTTGAATTATCATTTTTGATTGTATCACTTTTGTTGTCATCAGAGAGATTTGCAATATCATTATTATTATGTTTGATTATATTACTTTCAATGGCATCTTTGCTTTCATCATTAATGATTTCATCTTCATCATCACTTGACAATGTTATGGAAATATTACTATGGGAAATACCATTAAAATCATTGTTGCTTTGATTATCATTTTCATTTTTTATATTTAAGTCTGATATTTCATTATCGTTTGGATTATCATTTTCATTGTCGTTTTCATTTTCCTTATTTTTTTCTTCGTTTGATTTGTCTTTGTGTAATTTATGATACAAATCACATAAATTATTAAAATTTGTACGTGCTTCATAATTTTCTATGGCAGCATTTATTTGTTCGGCATTTTTGGGAATAAATATTGTTTCATCAAACTTTTTGAAAAAAGGTTTAATAACTTCAGAATATTTTGTTCCTTCAAGTTTAAAATAATCAGTATTATTTAAATAAAATTCATCATTTTCTAAATAAAAATCAATTAAAAAACCAGCATTTAGTAATTTTATAATGTTATCAGAATTTAGTACTTTATCAGCAAAAATATGATAATTATTTTTGTCAATATTAATTTTGTTAATTTGGATTTTGGATAAAAATAAAGAGAAAGTTTCGTTGTTAAAAATATTATTTTTGCAAATAGAAAATATAGCATTAATTGAGTTTTCATTTAAGATATAATTTTGATTATAATGATTTAATTTGTCTAAAATTACAGTCAAATTTTGAAAAGTTAAATTGAACTTTGCTTTTTCACAAAAATCAATTATAGAATCATCAGTAAAAATATTATTTGTACAAAGTGAAAAAATTTTATTTATTATGTTTTCATTTAAGTAATTATAACAAAAATCAAAAAAAGTTTTTAAATCTTTGATATTTGAAATTTCGTTTTTATAATTATCAAATATTTTATTTGTTAATTTCGGATTTAGTACGGAATGATATTTTGACAAAATTTCAAGTATGTTTTCAAAAGTTATATTTTCAATTTCGTAATGTGAAAATATTTCATTTGCTACACCAAACGTTAAAAAATTTTGACATACATTTGAAATTTTAGTTAAATTTGTAAAAGTTATAGTTTCATTTTTGCAAATTGTAAATATTGAGTATATAACATTTTCATTTAAATTTTCTTTGATTTGATTTAAAATTTGAATTAAATTTTCAAATGTTAAAATATCATCTTTACATTTTTTTAATATCTCATTAATTACATAAGGATTTAATTCTTCATGAAATTTTTCTAAAATAGCATTTAAATTATCAAAGTCAAAAATTTTAGGTTTAAAAAAATTAAGAATGATTAACATCATAAAATTATTTACTTTGTCAACTTTATTTAAAATTTGCTTTAAATAATTGTTATCTAAAATTGGTTCTTTAAACCGGAGAGATAAAATTGATAAATCTGTTTCAGAAAAATTATTTTTATAAGTTAAGAATAATTGATTTAAATTTTCTAAATTTGATCGTTCAATAAATCCATTACTACCAAATATTTCATTTAATATTTTTTCAAATTCACTTAACTCATTTGAATTATTTTGCATATCAAAATTCAATTGGAAATTAGGTAAAATGTTAATTTGCTTATCATTTACTATAACGTGATATTTGGAAAATTTATTTTCTTGAATATGTTGTATTACAGAAAAATTATCTACATCTAATCCTAAAAGTTCCGATTGTGAATTAGCATTGCTAATTTCGTTTTGTTCATTTTTTAAAACCATAAGTTCATTGGCAAAATCTTGAGCAATTTCTGCCGCAAATTTTATTTTAAATAATTCTTCAACATCATTTTCTACGTTAATTAAATCGCAGAAAAAATTATTAACAGCCCAATTAATTTCAAATAATTCAGTTTCAGAAAAATTTTCAGATATTAATTTCTCATATAAAACAATGTAATTATTTGATATATCAAGATGTTCTGTTTCGATATAATATTTCCAGTTCATTAAAAAAGCTTTAAGTTTGTCATGTAAATTTTCAAATTTAGCAATTTGATTTTCAAAAATTTCTTTGTGATTTTGATATGGATAATTTCTATAGGTGTCAAGTAATGGTATATAATTTTCGCCAAAATTTTCTTCTAATGTTTGATTAAATTGATTATCTGATAATATGTTAACGCCTGGACTTGACTTTTGTTTCCCTTCAATAAATTCGCAGAATAATGTTACTTTTTTTTGTTGTTCAGAAGAAAGTTTTCTAAAATATTTTTGATTATCACGAATCATGAATAATGTATTGTAATTTTTGTTTCTATCAGGATCAGTAAGAAGAAATACAAATTCATCATAAATCTTTACTAATATTTCAAATAAAAAACAGAGTTCTGGTTTGTAAAATTTTTGATAAGAATAACTTTCATTGTTTATTATTTCTCCTGTTGAAAGTGTAATATTTTTTGTTTGATTATCTATATCAATTTTTGTTTGTGTTACTCTATAATATTTTGGTTTGAGAATTTCAAAAACATTAATAGCGCTTATGTTTTGATTTATATTGAAAAAATGTTCATCAGGTATTGAATTTATTTTTCCAAAAATCCAGTTATCATAATTTTCATTGCGAGATAAATATTTTTTTATTAATCTTTCATCAAGATAACTAAGATCAAAAAAAATATTACCGATAGCGTTTTTCAATTCAATAAAATCTTTATCAGTAAATCCTTTGTTTTTTAATTCACAATATAATTCATAGCTGTTAAGGTTAATATAAGTTTTTGCTCTGGACTTTGCCATAATATCTTTTATACTTTTAGCTTTATCATTTTTCTTGATAAAAGGAATTTCTAAATTAATTTTAGCTTTTAAATCAGGTGAAAGTTTGTCAAATTGAACTTGCCAATTTCCTTTATATTCAATAGGCAAATCCGAATTTTCATTTCGTAATGCTTGCAAAATTTCAAATAACTGTGGTAAATGAGATGGCAAAAATATATTGTAAAAAAAAGAATTATCTTGCATGATAATTCCCGTTGATAATTTATCATTTTCAACAAGCCTTCTAAGAATTGACGAAGTATTTGGCTTTGTATCTTTTGTTATTATTTCTTGAGGGCCAATTAAAAATTTTATATTTGGATTGGCCGTAACCAAATGTTCCATAAGCAAAAGACATGGAACAGATTTAAATTCACCAATTGTATTTCCTGAAAAAATAATTTTTTGATTAAAATTAGGATTAATTTGTAGATTTGGTAAAGCATAAAAAGAATTTTTGGATTTGGTTAATTTGTCAGAAATTTTATTTGCATATGATAATGGGTATTGCATATTAGTCAAAGGATTACTAAGATCTTTAGGCATTTCATCTTGTAAAATATGTGTGTCATTATAAAAGAAATTCATATTTGATGAATTAGATTCATTTGAAATTACAATTTTATATTCATTATCTTCAAATTTTTGAGTAAAAATTAATTTATCATTATCTTTAATAAATGTTATAGGATTTTTTACATACTTTTTTGAATTTAATCTTTGGATGTCCTTGTTAATTTTTTCGGTAATGTTGATATTGCTAACTGCATTTAAATTTGGAAGCATAAAAAAATTATTTATCATTTGAGTAAAATTATTTTCAACGTTTCCATTTGCTATTTCTTTTAATGGAATTAATGGAATTAATTCTTCTTCAGAAATAAATTTTTGTTCTTCAATTTCATAAAAAGACAATCCATTAAAATTGCAAACACCTAATGAAATTAATTTTTCTATCAGAGATAAAATATCTCCGTCAATATTTGAGATAATTATTAAAGAATTTTCTGAGGGAGATTCTCCTGCCTGAAAGTTCTGTATTACGCTAAAATATTCTTTTCGTTCGTTTAAATCATTTAGTGAGGTTATAGGTTCTTGATTTTCATTAATTTGAGTGTTATCTTCTGACATAATTTTTCACCCCTGATTCATTAAATTGAGAATTTTTCACATACATATTTACATGGTAACATAATTAGTACAAAAAAACAAATAATTATAAATATGTCTATACGATTACAAACTTCATATAAACTTGACAATTTCACACAATTTTTTTTACCATAAAGAGGTAACATTAAATTTCAAAAAATTTTTGGAGGGATTTTGATGTCACAAAGACCTGCATCAAAAAAACAAATTGCTAATCTTACTAGAAATTTAGATAAATGTATGCAAGCATTAGAAAATTTGCCACCAGAAGTACAAGAAATGCTAGCAGAAGGACTCGAAAGAAATGGTATTACAGAGGAAAAAATAAATAAATCTTTATATATTTTACGTATGTTAGAAAATATGCCAGTTCCGCCTCTTGCATCTGTATCATATAATAGAAATATTCCAACCTATGTATAACATTATAAAAAAAATACGAAAGTAAAATTTTACTTTCGTATTTTTTTATACAAATTTATTACGCTCTGTTAGTTTAAATATACAAAAAACTGCTACTTTGCTTTTATTACAAATCATGTTCAATAATATTGTAATTACAATTAATATCATCATGAATATATTTTTCATATTCACTTATTGGTTTCATACTTCTTAAACCTGCAATAACTTGAATGTGTTTTAAAATTGATTTATCTTCTTCCGATTTTGGACTATTAACAAATTTAATAGCTGGAATTGTTGATTCCCAAATATTAAACTTGCGAAATTTTTTTTCATTTGGTAATTTTTTTACGTATAATTTACTTTTTCCTTTATCAATTTTGATGGAGATTGGATATACAAATTCCCATATTATTTTGTTCTTTGGATTTATTTTGTTAGCAATACAAGAAATTGCTCCTAAAATCATACCTCCATTTGAATAACAATATTGATTTAATTCATTATTGTATATATCTTTAGTGATACGAAAAGCAGTTCTAAAACTCATAAAGAAAGATTTAATAAATTTAAATGGTGCAACAATAGTACCTATTACAATATGAACAGCTAAATCAATTGGTAAAAGAATTTTTCGTGCTGTGATAAACCATTTTTTATCATACCATTTTATATCTACTAAACCTTTTTCGCCTGCAATTGCCCATTTAGCTTTTAAACCAGACCAAGCTGTACGTATACGACATACCCACCATTTACGAATAATTGCAATCGTTTTGACAGTAGCTCTTAATGGAATCCATATTGGAGAAGTAAGCCACAACAATCCGATACGCCAAACTTTACCAAATGTACTTATTTTAGGATTTTGAGGAATGAGTTCACCATTTATATTTTTCATTTTTTCCACCTCTTTTTTACTACTAAATATGAAACAAAAAATTAATTAATTTTATTATATCATAATTCCAAGAAAAATTACAAATAATAATCACAAAACTTAATAAAAGTTATAAAAAAAATCGTTGATATCAATCAACGATTTTAAAATATGAGCCACCCGGGACTCGAACCCGGGACAACTTGATTAAAAGTCAAGTGCTCTACCACCTGAGCTAGTGGCTCACAAAAAAAATAGGTGAATAGTGAGATTCGAACTCACGACCTCCAGAGCCACAATCTGGCGCTCTAACCAACTGAGCTATACCCACCATAAAAGGTAAGTGTATCTGAAGGGATTCGAACCCCCGACCCACGGCTTAGAAGGCCGTTGCTCTATCCAACTGAGCTACAGATACGAAACCGAATCGGGATGACAGGATTTGAACCTGCGACCTCCTGATCCCAAATCAGGCGCGCTAGCCAAACTACGCTACATCCCGTCATATTTTTTTACGGCCAACTTTTAAAGTCTAGCATAAAAAAAAAAGTAAGTCAAGAGTAAAAAAATTTTTTTTCGGATAATTACTTGACATTATTCAAAAAAATAGTTAAGCTAGAAACGGTACGGCAAATTTTTTATGAATTTAATGTAAAAGAAGTCGTACGAAAAAAAATATAAATAAGGAGAATTATTATGACTGGAGAAATTGTTGATAGTCTTGAAGCATTACAAACTTTACTAAAAAAAGTACGTGAAGCACAAAAAATATTTGCGTCATTCCCGCAGTGTAAAGTTGATAAAATATTTTTAGCAGCTGCAATTGCTGCATCGAATGCCCGTATCCCTTTAGCTCAATTAGCAGTTGAGGAAACTGGAATGGGTATCGTTGAGGATAAAGTTATTAAAAATCATTTTGCATCTGAATATATCTATAATGCGTATAAAAATACAAAAACATGTGGAGTTATCGAGGAAGATAAAGCATTTGGAACAAAAAAAATAGCTGAACCGGTTGGAGTAATTGGAGCCGTTATACCAACTACAAATCCTACGTCTACTGCAATTTTTAAAACGCTTATTGCACTTAAAACTCGTAACGGAATTATTATCAGTCCACATCCACGTGCTAAGAAATCTACAATTGAAGCAGCAAAAATTGTTTTAGAGGCAGCAGTAAAAGCTGGAGCGCCGGAAGGAATTATTGGTTGGATTGATATACCATCACTTGAATTGACAAATGCACTTATGCAAATGTCAGATTTAATTCTAGCAACAGGTGGTCCCGGAATGGTTAAAGCTGCTTATTCATCAGGCACACCGGCAGTTGGAGTTGGCTCAGGAAATACGCCGGCAATTATTGATGAAAGCGCTAATATAATTTTAGCCGTAAATTCGATTATTCATTCAAAAACTTTTGACAACGGAATGGTTTGTGCGTCGGAACAATCTGTCATTGTTTCCGAAAAAATTTATGCGCAAGTAAAAAAAGAATTTACAACACGAGGTTGCTATTTCTTAAATAGTGATGAAATCGAAAAAGTTAGAAAGACAATTATTATTGACGGTGCATTGAATGCTAAAATCGTTGGACAAAAAGCTAATAAAATTGCTGAGATGGCAGGAGTTAATGTTCCGGAAAATACAAAAATTTTAATTGGTGAAGTTGATAGCGTTGATATAAGTGAAGAGTTCGCACATGAAAAATTATCGCCGGTTTTAGCAATGTATAAGTTTAATGATTTTGACGATGCATTAGCTAAAGCTGAAAAATTAATTTCTGATGGCGGATATGGACATACCGCCGCAATTTATCTCGATACTGTTTCACAAAATGAAAAGTTAAATAAATTTGCCGTACGTATGAAAACTTGCCGTATATTAGTTAATACGCCATCGTCGCAAGGCGGTATCGGCGATATCTATAATTTCAAATTAGCTCCGTCTATGACTTTAGGTTGTGGCTCGTGGGGCGGTAATTCAGTTTCCGAAAATGTCGGCGTAAAACATCTTTTAAATATAAAAACTGTTGCCGAGAGGAGAGAAAATATGCTTTGGTTTAGAACTGCTCAAAAAGTTTATATCAAAAAAGGTTGTCTGCCTGTTGCTCTGCAGGAATTGAAAGATGTTATGGATAAGAAAAAAGTTTTTATCGTAACCGATTCATTCCTCTATAACAATGGTTATACAAAATGTATTACGGATAAACTTGACGAATTAAATATTAAACATAAAACTTTCTTTGATGTTGCACCTGACCCTTCTCTCGCTTGTGCAAAAGCTGGTGCAAAAGAAATGACTGAGTTCGCCCCCGATTGTATAATTGCAATTGGTGGTGGAAGCGCAATGGATGCCGGTAAAATTATGTGGGTTATGTACGAACATCCCGAAGTTGACTTTTTAGATATGGCAATGAGATTTATGGATATTCGTAAACGTATTTATACTTTCCCCAAAATGGGTGAGAAAGCTTATTTTATTGCGGTACCGACGTCGGCAGGAACTGGTAGTGAAGTTACACCGTTTGCAGTTATTACTGACGAAAAAACCGGCGTAAAATATCCACTTGCTGATTACGAATTGATGCCGAATATGGCAATTGTTGACGCGGATATGATGATGAATGCGCCAAAAGGTTTAACAAGTGCGTCGGGAATCGATGCGCTCGTACATTCGCTTGAGGCTTACGCATCAATTATGGCGACAGATTATACGGACGGATTAGCATTGCGGTCAATGAAAATGGTTTTTGAATACTTACCGCGTGCGTATGAGAATGGTCCAAATGATGCAGAGGCACGTGAAAAAATGGCGAATGCGGCAACTATGGCGGGTATGGCTTTTGCAAACGCATTCTTAGGTGTTTGTCATTCGATGGCACATAAACTTGGAGCGTTTCATCATTTACCGCATGGACTTGCAAATGCGTTAATGATTGAAGAAGTTATACGATTTAATTCATCGGAAACGCCGGAGAAAATGGGAACATTCCCACAATATTCGTATCCACATACTTTGGCGCGCTACGCAGAAATTTCAGATTATTTGAAGCTTGGTGGAAATATTGATGAAGAAAAAGTTGAAAATCTTATCAAAGCGATAAATGATTTGAAAGAGCGCGTTGGCATAAAGAAAACCATAAAGGATTATGTTGCGGATGAGCAAGATTTTCTAAATAGATTGGATGAAATGACGCAGCAAGCTTTTGACGACCAATGTACGGGAGCAAATCCACGCTATCCATTGATGAGTGAGATTAAGCAAATGTATTTGAATGCATATTACGGCAAAAATTAAATTTTAATGTAAATAAAGTTGGTAGAAAATTTCTTTGACTATTCATTTTCAGAGTAAAGTTTGTTTATAGTCAAAGTTTTTTCACCAACTTTATTTTTTATGAAATCAAGAAGTTTTGGCGAAAATTTTTTTGTAATTGCTTTTTTCGCATTATCCACGAAAATTATTTTTGTTTTTTGACTGATTTTGTTTTCAAAATCTTTTAACATCGATTTGTTTTTTGCTAAATTTTTATCTAAAAAAATGATTTGTGTGTGGCCAAGATAAATTTTCTTTTCAAGCTGTGAATCTATTTTCGTCAAGGCTTTTTGAATTTTATCGGCTATTGCTGATTTGACATGTTTCTTATTTAATTCTTCAAAATAATTCAAATCACCGCTGAGTGTCGTAACTTCTAGACCATCTTTATGTTTGTCAACGCCAATTGCAATTATAAAATTTCGGTCTTCAAGTTCGATTAAATCTTTTGCGCTGTTGCATAACAAAAAAATTGACAAAATAAAAAAAGTTAAGTATCTAATTTTTTTCACCGCCTTTACATAAAATAATTAACGGCAACAAAAAATAGAAAAAACTGCCGAGAATACAAATCGCTGATTTCAAAAAATTATTTGGGATTAATAATGAAAAAAATGTTATCGCTGTCGCCAGCGATATTTTTTTTGCAGTTATCATCGTCGAGAAAAATAAGCCACTACTAACCAAAACGAAAAATGAAATTATTACGAAACTTATGATAAAAAAATCTTGATTTTGTACGAAACCACCAGGAATATCGGTCATACTCATTAATTTTAAAATTGGGAGTGGCGTTTCAAAATTTATTCGCAAATTTATAATGTATGTCAAAAATGTTATTAATAGCCATGTTAAAAATGTTGCTTGTAATATTTTTTTATATGAGCTATTTTTGACAAATTGTTTTGATAAAAATAGATAATCCAATTGCGAAAAAATGAATAATGAATAAAAAGTTTCTTTTACGTTTATTCTATTATTGTCAATAATTATTTGCTCGAGATTGAATAGTGAAATTAAAAATGTTATTGCCAATGGCAAAACTATTAGCCATATCAAAATTTCACAAAGTCGTGCGCGCGTCTCATATCCTTTTGAAATCAAATACCCTGCTGCTAAAATTAATATCAGATTTGTGACAAATTCATTTGTATTCGGCAAAACATAAATTTTTATTATCCATGCGAATAATTTTAATTCGTATGCTGTCGTTAAAATTATCTTTGCCAGCAAAAATATTGACAAAATTTTTGTAATATAAATGCCAAAATTTTTTTTCATGTAGTCAAAAAAACTTTTACCTTTAAATTTTTCCGCCGCTTTATACATTAATCCGATTGTCGCAGTTACTAAACATAGTAAGATAATCATGTTTAATATTGAGTAATCGAAAAAAATTTTTGGCAGCAATATTAATCCAATGCCAAGATTATTTGTAATGATTAAAATTTGTAGTTGACGATTCGATATTTGATTATTGTCGGAAAACATTTTTTCACCTTCTTTCTGTTATTATTGGCAGATTTGTAAAAATTTATCCGAACAAAAAATAAATGCTTGACATATAAATGTAATTTTGTTAAACTTATTAAACATTTGGTTTGATTTTATGGAGGTGATTTTTATGGGACTTAAAATTAAATTAGGAGATATTGTTGATCGTGAGCCAAGTTTCTTTTATTTAAAAGATTTAAATGAAAATGTAAATAATTTTGGAGAAACGGTAAAATTAGCTATGAAAAAAAGCCCTTTGCGAAAAGTTAATGATATAAATATGAAAATCCCAAATATGAGTAATAAACATGATAGATCTGATAGATAAATTTTTATATGGAAAGAGGTGAATTAAATGGCAGAAGTAACTGAAATTTTTGACAATAGTATTTTATATGAAGACGTAATTGATACATTTTTTGAGATTCAATTAGATTTAAAGAATGAGGGTAATGAATTAACATTTACTACGGATGAATTATATTTATTTGATAGTTTTCGAGCTATCTGCCAACAATATCGTAGTATGCAACAATTAAAAATGCAGAACATAGATTCTTATTATAAATTGTTGCCAAATTTTATAAGTAATATAGAAAAACTTAATGACGCAATTGCATCAGATGTTTTTGAACAATCACATTTTGAAAATATAAATGAGATTATTTTTGAGAAATTTAATAATGCAAAAAAAGATTATGTTGAATTTGTTGATGACTTTACGCAGTATATGAGCGTATTTTTAAATTCAATATTAAAAACTTTGCATGATGATTTATAAAAAATGGAAATAAAGTTATAATTCATTTCTAAGTTAATAATTATGGAGGAGATTATTATGTCAGAAAAATCAGATAATACATCAAAAAAATTTGATGATGATAAATTTGTAGGACCAAGCGAAACAAATCCTTTTGCTGATATATTTCAAAAATATGGAATAGATTCAAGCAAAAATCCAACTATGGAAGATTTATTTAACAGCAATGAAAAAAAACATAATCCTTTAAGTGTGGTCCATAAAAAAGAAAATAAATTTAATAAAAAAGAAAAACAAAATGAAAATACAGATCGATAAAAAAATATATATACAATTAGCGATGAAAATTTTTCACCGCTATTTTTTTTATCTTTTTATCTGAGAATGTTTTGCAAAAATTGGACGCTTATTCATTTTAAAAATTGGCTTATGAAAAAATGTATCTTCCATATCATTAAAATCGTTAACTTCCCCCGAAACTATTGGGAATAAATATGGAATCTCAAAACTTTTTAAAGATGCAAGATGTGTTAGGATAATTAATATTGCTATCCAAAATCCATATAATCCAAACATTGCTGAAAAAATTATTACGAGATATTTTAAAAGGCGGAATGCTGATACAAAATTTGCATTCGGTATCGAAAAACTACTTATCGCTGTTAGTGCAACGATTATAATAATTATTGGACTTACAAGTCCGGCATCAACTGCTGCTTGTCCAATAATTATTCCACCAACTATTCCGATTGTACTGCCAATAGGATTCGGTAATCTTATTCCGGCTTCCTTTAATAATTCAAACGCTAGCTCCATTATTAAAATTTCAAATACGGTTGGGAATGGAACATTTGCACGTTCGCTAGCGAGTTTTAAAACTAATTTCATTGGAATCATTGATGGATGATATAGTGTAAGCGCAACAAAAAATCCTGGTAATGTCAATGAAATAATTGCGCAAATATAACGCATTACGCGAAGAAAATTCATTATTTGCCATCGCTCGTAATAATCTTCTGACGATTGAAAAAATGTTGGGAGTGTCGCTGGAATTATCAATACAAATGGAGAGTTATCACAAATTATTACGATACGGCCTTCTAAAATTGCTGAAGATGCTTTATCAGGGCGCTCAGTCATTTGTGATTGCGGAAATACTGATTGCCATGATTTATCTAAATATTGTTGAATGTATCCGATGTCAAATATTGCATCGGTATTTATTTTGTTTAATATTTGCTGTGCATCGTCAACTATTTTTTCGCGCGCAACATCTTTTAAATACATGATTGCAATATCAGTTTGACTACGCTGGCCAATTTTCATTTGTTTAACTTTTAAATTTACATCACGAATTCGTCGGCGTATCAATGCGGTATTATGCCGCATGCCTTCGGTAAAAGAATCCTTTGGCCCGTAAACGACAGACTCAATTTCTGCAGTTTGTATGCCACGATTAGGAAATTGTTTTGTAGAAACAATAATTGCTTTTGCAAAGCCATCGATTAAAAGTACAGTGTTACCTGACATTATTTCGGTAGTTATTTCGTCAAAATTATCTGACTGGCTTACTTCGGCCGTAGTCATTCCGTAATTTTTAAATTCGTCAAAAATATATTGTGGAATATTTTTAGTCAAATCAATTTTATGCATAAGCCGATTAATTATTTGAGTTTCAATTAATTCGCGATCGGTTAACATATCGATATAAATGATGTAGAAAAAAATATTTTGTGTTTGGGCAAATGGAATTTTTCGTGATACGAGATCGCCACAATCTTTAAATATTTCTTCGAGTTTTGAAATATTTTTGTCAAGATTTTTATCTAGCATGTTAGATCTCCTTTTTTTTGCTATTATTTCCGACGCGAAAAAATTTATCCTTGTTGCGTAAGTTCATATGTGTTAAAATTTTTACGAGGAGGTATGTTATGAGTTCGATTTTTATTTGCTGTGGATGTTTTTATATTTTTTTGTGCATTGCGCTCATTACAATTATTATTTTGCAAAAGAGACGTAATGCGGGCTTGGGGAATTTATCCGGCGGTATGATACAAACTTATTGGGATAAGAATAAAGGAAATTCGTTAGATGGCAAGCTTGAAAAGTTTACAAAAATTCTTGCTGGTTTATATTTTATTTTTACATTTGCTTTGTGTTTTATTAAATAAATTTTTTCATAAAAAAAGATTGAGTTTCGTGCTCAATCTTTTTTATTTGGTTATTTAAAATTTCAATTGTTCAGTTACTTTATTGTTTTGTTGGAATGGAATTGGATTGTTTTGTGGTACTGTTATAAAATTTTTTTGATTATCGTTTAATTCGATATTTGATGAATTTAGTTGATTGTAATTATTTTTTTGTTTTGACTTTTTATAAAAAATACAACTACAAATAGCAAATATCGTTCATGCAAGAGTTGGTGTTCCAATTAAAAATATCGTACCCAACATAGATAAAGAAGCTAATGCGCCTATACCTATTTGAGCAAGTATTTCTAAAATTATTACAGTAGCAAAGAAAAAAATACTTAAACCAATTGTTATAATAATCTTTTTACTTGAATTTTTTTTGCTTATAATTGATTTGTTTTATCTTGTTTTTGAATTTTTTTCTGTTTTGTTTTTTTATTTGTTTTTTTTAAAATTAAGTTATATTTTTGTCTCGTTACCTGTAAATAACATTCTTTGTGTTAATTTTGTTGAAGATTTTTTGTTGTTCGAATTTATTTTTTTAATTCGAAAAATTCGGTTTGCTTTAAAATTAATTTTCCAGATTATTTGTAAAAAATAAAATTAAAATAAATCACCATAACATCATTTATAACTTCTTTTTTTGTCGAATTACACTTTTTAGTAATTTCTTGAATATTATTGTTGTTATACCTACTCTTGTTGCTTTATATTTAGTTGTAAAATTTATATGACATTGTTCCTTAAATTTTTTGACGTTATTTATTAATACATTCATATTTCTTTCTTGCCTTACATATTTTGGTTTTGAAAGGATTGCTTGTTGAAAATAGTTATATTTATCTTTAATATCATATTGATTTTATTAAATATTAAGTTAAGTTAAATTAAAATTATTCATTTGATTACACTATATCTTTATTTTAATTTTCCGAATTAAACATTTTTGAAATACTATTTTCGCAAATTATTCATTGTTTTAGGTTATTCCAATAAAATAAAACAAATTACTTATTAAATTAAAAACGAAGATAATGATCTTATTATAAAAATTTACTAAATTTAACAGTAATACTTAAAACATAATCAAAAAATTATTTGTTAATTCGATTTTTAATAATTCTAAAAATATACATAATAAAAGCAAGAACTAAACTTTTTTGATTTTAATAACACTTGGCTGAGAAGAAAGATTTAAACTAAAAGAAAATTTGCCAAACGGATTTGACTTAGTAACACCGATCACAATATTATTTATTTCGAGTTTATAATTTTGATTAGGCTCAAGATCTAAAGTTATTTGTGTATTTTCAAAACCTTCCGCCTCAAAATTTATATCTGTATCATTCATAGTAAATTTATGAATTGCTGAGCCGGGAACAGTTTCTAAAAGTAATAAATCATTTTTTTCGAGGCGTGTAATTTCATTATGCGTTTTAACTTTATATTTATCGCCATTGAAGTCAAAATTTTCAAGTTTTTGTTTTTCCTGAACCAAATAATTTCCGAAGCAAAGGCAATTATTTTCTTCCTTCAAAATTTCATTTACGACAGCCATTATTATCCTCCTTAATTTTTACAAGCAATTTTTTATTTTTTCAAATGTTAATTTAAAATCTTCATCACTAAATTTATTATTGACCCATTTAATTTCTACGGTATCACCAAAATATCGCGGAATTACATGCATATGGAAATGATTAACGGTTTGATTCGCACCTTTATTATTATTTTGTAAAAGATGTATGCCATCAGGCTTCAAACTTTTTTGAATAGCATTAGAAATTTTTGCCGCAATTTTTAAAATTTTTCCGGCCAAATCATCATCTAATTCAAAAATATTTTGTACATGTTTTTTCGGAATAACAAGCGAATGCCCAATATTATTTGGGAATTTGTCCAAAATTGCGATACAATCATCATCTTCATAAATTTTATATGCGTCCACTTCGTTATTAACTATTTTACAAAAAATACAATCCATTCATCATACCTCACTAATTTTTTTCATTTGTGCAACAAGTTCTTTGAAATATTCTAAAGCACTTTTAATCGGTGCCGGCGTTGTCATATCAACTCCAGCATTTTTTAATATTTCAATCGAATAATTGCTAGATCCACTTTGCAAAAATTCACGATAACTATCATCGCCCGATAAAATTTTTTGTGAAAGCGCAATAGCCGATGAATAGCCTGTTGCATATTGATAAACATAAAATGCGTTATAAAAATGCGGTATCCGCGACCATTCTATATCCGATTTTTCATCGAGTGTAACACTTTTTCCATGATATTTCAAATTTAAATCTCTGTAAGTTTTGTTTAACAAATCTACCGTGAGTGGAATATCTTTTTGTACCATGTCATGCGTTTGCATTTCAAATTCTGCAAACATTGTTTGACGATAAAGTGTGCGACGAAATTGCTCTAGAAAATAATTTATCAAGTACGATTTAAATTTTTTATCCTCTGTCGTTTTCAAAAGATATTGCATCAAAAGCGTTTCATTCACAGTTGACGCAATCTCGGCCAAAAATATCGTGTAATCCGCGTATATATATGGCTGATTGCTCCACGAATAAAAACTGTGCATAGCATGACCCATTTCATGGGCAAGCGTAAACATATCTTCAATTTTTCCGTCAAAATTTAAAAGCACAAATGGATGACAACCATAAGCTCCCCAAGAATATGCACCGCTACGTTTTCCTTTGTTTTCATAAACATCAATCCAACCGCTGTTAAAAGCTTCATCAAGTTTTGCAACATAATCATTGCCTAATGGTTGCAAAGCTTTTTTTACGGTTTCTTTCGCTTCGTCAAAACTTATTTGTGTATCAATTTCCGGTACAATCGGCACATACATATCGTACATATGAAGTTCTTGAAGGCCTAGCAATTTTTTTCGTATGTCAATGTAATCATGCAAATCGGGTAAATATTCATTTACAGTTTCAATTAAATTTGAGTAAACATTTTCAGGAATATTGTGTATGAAAAGCGCTTTTGACAAAGCTAAATCAAAATTTCTCGTACGCGCAAAAAATACATCATTTTTTACAGATGACGAATAAATCGTTGCGATTGTATTTTTTTGATTAATATAAGCATCGTAGTAAATATTAAAAGCTTGCCGACGAACATTACGGTCGGAAGATTCCATAAGCGATATGAATTTCCCATGAGTGAGTTCAATTTCTTCGCCATTCGAAATCTTTATTTTGCCAAAACTCATGTCGGCATTACTTAACATTGAATAAATATTATCAGGAGCGTCCGCCAATTGAGTTGCGTCGGCAAGAATTTTTTCAATTTCCGGACTAAGAATATGTTTTTTCATACGCAAAAGATTTTCCATGAAATGTGCGTACAAATTATTTGACTCAATAAAAGTTTTTAATTGCTCCTCACTTAAATTTAAAATTTCCGGCTCGATAAAAGAAGCTGCGGCCGCAATTTTTACGCGAATTATGTCAGATTTATCTGCCATTGCCTGATAAAAATTATTATTGGCATCTTCGTGAAGTTTCATTTGCGCATAAACATAAACGCGCCCCAATTTTTCATAAATATCATAAATTTTTTCAAGACATTGCTTTAAAATTTGTAAATCATTTAATTTACCGCGAAACGAATTTATAAGCGCTATTGATTCATTTAATTCGTCGTAAGAATTTTGCCAAAGTTCATCTGTGTCAAATAAATCATTCAAATGCCATTTAAATTTATCATCAATTTCATTTCTTAATTTCATAAAAATTCCTCCCTAAAATTTATAAAAACATTTTACCATTTTATCGCTGAAATAAAATTAAAAAGCATGACAAAGTTTTACAAAAATAGTTTAAAAATTTCGCCCGCCAATAGTGGAATTAATGCAAATAAAATACAAATAAAAAAGTAAAATGGCGGAAGCAAAACAGTTGAAAAAATTTTATTTAAAAATGGAAAATAAATGCTACAAAATAAAAATATAAATGAAAAAATTACACAGCGATTTAAAAATTTATTTGAGAAAATTTTTATCTTGAACAAAAATTTTTTATCTGAACGCGATGAATAAACTCGCAATAATTCACCGATTACAAGCGTTATAAAACACGCAGTCATTGCTGTTTCATAATTTGTAATTTTTAAGATAAAAACAAATGAACTTAACGCTGCAAAACTTAGCGCTAAACTTTGTACGCAAATAAATTTGAACATACGTTTATTTATCAATGGCTCGTCAGGATTATTTGGTTTCGCCTGCATTATTTTTTCATCGCCCTCTTCCATTCCTAATGCAAATGCCGGAAATGCATCCGTTATAAAATTTATTGAAAGCAAATGAATTGGTGCAAGTGGCGTTGGCAAATTGAAAAGCAGCGCAATAAATATCAACAAAATTTCACCGATATTACACGATAAAAGATAAGCAATAACCTTTTGGATATTCGCATAAATTATTCTCCCCTGCTCCACCGCTTTTACTATGCTCGCAAAATTGTCATCAGTTAAAATCATATCGCAAGCTTCTTTTGCAACGTCAGTTCCCGTTATTCCCATTGCAATACCGATATCAGCATTTTTCAACGATGGTGCATCATTAACGCCATCGCCAGTCATTGCCACAATATTTTTATCATTTTTTATTGCTGAAACTATGCGGACTTTATGTTGCGGCGATACACGCGCAAAAATATGAGTCGTTTTAATTTTATTTTGCAATTCTAAATCTGTCATTGAATCAATCTCTTTGCCTTCAATAACATCAGATGTAATGCCCAAATCGTTTGCAATTTTAGATGCAGTAATTTTATGATCGCCCGTAATCATTTTAACCGTTATGCCTGCATTTTTACAGATTTCAATTGCATTTTTAGCTTCAGGACGCGGTGGGTCAATCATGCCAATTAATCCGACAAATATCAAATTATTTTCACTGAAATCTTTTTTGTCGTCAATAATTTTATATGCGACTCCTAGAACACGATAAGCATTATTTGCAAAGCCACTGTTGGCTTTTAATATGTTATCTTTGTCACTTTGAGAAATTTCACGAACTTGTCCATTGGCAAAAATAAAGTTTACACATTTTAAAATTTCATCAGGCGCACCTTTTGTGTTCACAATAAATTTTTGGTCAAATTTGTTTAAAGTTGACATAAGTTTTCGTTCGGAGTCAAATGCAATTTCGCTAACACGTGGATTTTTTTGATTCAAATCCGTTTTATACAAATTAATTTTTTCAGCGGCTTCGAGTAATGAACTTTCGGTTGGGTCGCCAATTGAATTATTGGCAGAATATTGTGCATCATTACAGATGGATGCAATTTCAAAAAGTTTTTTCGTGTGTGTAAAGTCTGTTTCATTATTTATTTTGAAATTGTCAAATATTTTGTCGTTCGTATAAAATTTTTCGACTGTCATTTTATTTTGTGTCAGCGTTCCAGTTTTGTCCGAACATATGACAGTAACACTTCCCAAAGTTTCTACCGCACTAAGTTTTTTTATAATAGAATTCATTTTGACCATTCGTTGCATTCCCATTGCAAGTATAACTGTAACAACAACGGTTAAACCTTCAGGAATTGCGGCAACTGCCAACGAAATTGCTGTCATAAAAATTTGCAGTGGCTCGATATTATGCATTAGACCGATGAAAAAAATTAAAACACATATAAAAATACAGCCGCAACCTAAAAATTTGCCAAAATGATTTAACTTTTTTTGTAATGGCGTAATTTGTTCGTCAGTTTCATTTAACATTGATGCAATTTTTCCAATCTCCGTATTCATTCCTGTCGCAAATACGATTCCTTTACCGCGCCCACAAGTAACTATTGAACTCATATATACGCAATTTATTCTGTCCCCTAAAACAGTTTGTTCATCTAAAATTACATCAGCATTTTTCTCAACCGGAAACGATTCACCAGTTAGCGCTGACTCATTTATTTTTAAATTTATACTTTCAACCAAACGAATATCGGCAGGAATATAATCGCCGGCTTCAATAATTACGACATCACCCGGAACAAGTAAATTGGTTTGTACCTGAATTATTTTGTTGTTACGCAAAATTTTTGCATGTGGCCGCGTTAATTCTTTTAGTGCGGCAAATGCATTGTTCGCCTTATTTTCCTGATAAACGCCAAGGCATGAATTCAAAATTACAACCAAAATAATAATTGAGCCGTCGAGAAATTCACCGAATATGCAAGAGATTACGGCGGCAACAATTAAAATAATTACGAGAAAATCTTTAAATTGTTCGAGGAATAAAGTAAAAATGGTTTTTGGTTTACTTTGTGCTAATTTATTTGGCCCAATTTTTTTTAAGCGTTCTTGTGAAATTTTTTCATCCAAGCCGCTAACAACATCAGTGTTAAATTCATTTATAATTTCATCTTTAGATTTTGTAAACATTTTTTTCCCCTTATTGAAAAATTTTTATGCAAAAAATATTTTACTACAAAAAATAAATTATATGATGAAATTTTCGCCAGATTTTTATATAATAAATCCATAATTTTTCGAGAAAGTAGGATTTTTACCATGATTTCATTTATTATCGGTGAAGTTGACAGCATAGAAAAAAATACCGTTATCTTAAATAACAACGGTATCGGCTATGAAATAAAAGTTGCGGATGAAACTAAAATTATTACGTCAGACAAAAAATTAAAACTCTACACTTTCATGTCAGTTAAAGAAGATTCGATAAATTTATACGGATTTTGCTCACTTGCAGAATTACAAACCTTCAAGAAATTAATAACCGTATCAGGAATTGGGCCGAAAGCTGCAATGAATATCCTCGCAAACATGACACAGGAAAATATTTATTTTGCAATTGCTACCGAAAATATTGATGCGCTTAGCAAAATTCCTGGTATCGGTAAAAAAACTGCACAACGATTAATTTTAGAATTGAAAGATAAAATTACGCTTCCCGATAATTTACCAAAAAGTGATGAATTATCTGATGCCGTTGAAGCACTCTGCTCACTCGGTTACGAGCGTGCACAAATTATAAAAATTGCTATGCAAATGCAGACTGATGGTTTGGATACGCAACAAATTATTAAACAAATTTTAAAATTATTGGCAAAATAGGTGAAATAAATTGAAAAGAATTATTGAAACGAAAATTGCGGCTGAAGATGTTATTATCGAACCAAAATTACGCCCACAAACTTTTGAAGATTATATTGGTCAAAATAAAATTAAAGAAAATTTAAAAGTTTATATTGACGCTGCAAAAATTCGTCATGAAACTTTAGACCATGTACTTTTTTACGGACCGCCAGGGCTCGGCAAAACTACTTTGTCAAATATTATTGCTAAATATATGGGCGTGAATATAAAAATTACTTCCGGTCCAGCAATTGAAAATACTGGTGATATGGCCGCAATTTTAAATGATTTAAGTGATGGCGACGTGTTATTTATCGATGAAATTCATAGATTGAATCGCGTTATTGAGGAAATGCTTTATCCTGCAATGGAAGATTTTGCGTTGGATATCGTAATTGGTAAAGGACCGGGTGCTAAAAGTATTAGACTTGATTTGCCACATTTCACGTTAATCGGAGCAACAACTCGTATAGGACTTTTGACAGCGCCACTACGTGATAGATTTGGCATCATAAATCATTTAGAATTGTATTCAATTGAAGAATTAGAAAAGATAATTTGTCGTTCAGCAAAAGTTTTAGAAATAAAAATTGAAACTTATGCGGCAAAAGAAATAGCGAAACGCTCGCGTGGTACGCCACGTATTGCCAATAGATTATTGAAACGCGTGCGAGATTTCGCACAAATTGAAAATAAAGGCGTAATAAGTGAAATCGTCGCAAAAAATTCTTTAGATCGTTTAGAGATTGATAAAATGGGACTCGATATGCTTGATCGAAAAATTTTAGAGACTATGATAAACAAATTTGGCGGAGGTCCCGTTGGTTTAGAAACACTGGCCGCGGCAATAAATGAAGATGCAGAAACTATTGAAGACGTTTATGAACCATATCTAATTCAAATTGGTTATATTCAACGCACTGCACGTGGCAGAGTAATAACGAATTATGGTTATAAACATTTTGGCTTGCTTTTACCAGGATTTTAACATAAAAAAAATGAGCGCTTAAGCTCATTTTTATTTTATCGTAAAATTAATTTTTCATAGCTTTGCTTACTTCTTCAGCAAAATTTTCTTCTTTCTTTTCCAAACCTTCACCTGTTGCAAATCTAACAAATCTTTTAATTGAAATATTTTTGCCTGTTTCTTTTGAAACGTTTTCAATATATTGGCGAATAGTTAACTCATTATCTTTAACATATTCTTGATCCATAAGGCAAAATTCTTTTAACTCTTTATTCAAACGTCCATTAACCATTTTTTCGGCTATATTAGCTGGTTTACCTTCATTCAAAGCTTGTTGGGTTAAAATTTCACGTTCTTTATCAATAAACTCTTGCGAAACATCGTTTCGTGAAACAAATTTCGGATTCATAGCGGCAATTTGCATACAAATATTTTTTCCAAGTTCTTCAATTTTTTCATCTTTTTCGCATGATAATTCTAACATAACACCAACTTTTCCACCAGCATGTATGTAAGAAATAATTGAGCCATCGGTTTCAAATTTTGCTACGCGACGGATATTTAAATTTTCACCTATAACAGCAATTTTTTGACTTAATTCTTCTTTCACAGTTAAATCTGTATTTTGCCATTTCCCATTTAAAAAACTTTCCAAATTAGAAAAAGTTGAGTTCACTGCTTGAACAGCAACATCATGTACATACGATTTGAAATCATTATTTTTAGCAACAAAATCTGTTTCACTGTTTACTTCAACAATTGCGCCAATTTTTGCATCATCGTTTATATAAATATCAACTAAACCTTCAGAAGCAATTCGTCCTGCTTTTTTTGCAGCTGCAGCTAATCCTTTTTGACGTAAAAGTTCTTGTGCTTTATCCATATCGCCTTGAGCTTCAACCAAAACTTCTTTACAAATAGACATACCAGCGCCGGTAATAGTTCGTAATTCTTTTATCATTGCGGCAGTAACAGCCATTTATATCACTCTCCGAAATTTTCGTTTTCAAATTTTTCATTTTTATCTGATGTTTCACCTTGATTAGCTTCAATAACAGCATCAGCAATTTTGCTAACAATTAATTTTACAGCACGAATTGCATCATCATTGCCTGGAATTACGTAATCAATTAAATCAGGGTCGCAATTTGTATCAACAATAGCAACAATAGGGATTCCAAGAGTTCTGGCTTCCTTAACCGCAATTTCTTCTTTTTTCGAATCAACAACAAACATCATATCCGGCAATTTTTCCATTTCTTTAATGCCGCCAATATTTTTTTCCAATTTAGCTTTTTCATTCATTAACAAAGTAACTTCTTTTTTTGGAAGTAAGTCAAAAACATTTTCCTCTTCCATTTTTTCAAGTTCTTTCAAACGTAAAATACGTTGACGAATAGTTTTAAAATTAGTGAGCATACCGCCCAACCATCTTTCATTTACATAAAACATATTACACCGTTGAGCTTCATCTTTGATAGCTTCTTTAGCTTGTTTTTTAGTACCGACAAAAAGAATTTTTCCACCGTTTTTAGCTAAATTACTAACAGCTTCATAAGCCTCTAAAATTTTTTTAACAGTTTTTTGTAAGTCAATGATATAAATTTCATTGCGCTCAACAAAAATATATTTAGCCATTTTAGGATTCCAGCGACGAGTTTGATGGCCAAAATGAACTCCCGCTTCGAGTAATTGTTTCATAGAAATTACTTCAGACATATTTATAAATCCTCCTCCATAGCAAAAAAGCTATGTGCGTATTTAGTACAGTTGCAATTTTAGCAAAAAAAATTTTGATATGCAAGTGTTTTTTATAAAAAATATAACTTTACAAAATCAAAAAAATTAATTTTAGAACAGTTTTAACTTTCATCAAAAAAAATGGCAAAAGAGCAAAACCTTTACTTTTTCTTTGAAAAGAAAAAAATAAGGTAATAAGTAGCTCCTTTGGAGCTCCTTCATGAAAAGAAACTTTATAAAAAATCTTTGTGCATTTGCACAAAGATTTTTTTGTTGAAGTTCTTTTGCTACTTTTCTTTCAAGAAAAGTAAGATTTTGATTTTAAAATTTTTCGCCACCAAAAATTACATAAATAAAAAATTTGTAACTTGAGCATATTAAAAAAACAGAAAAAAATTTTCGAACAAAAAATTTTTCAGCGCAAAAGCGCTTTTTTCGGCAAATTATAAACATTTTCATTGAAATGCTTTTCAACGAAAATAAAGATTCTACTTAAAAAACATAATTAAGGTAATTCCAGAAAATGTTATCATAAAAGAATTTTTATGTCAAATTTTTTTTAATCATTCGGCACAAAGTTTAAGAGCGCTGCAAATTTAAATTTTCGTTGAAAAGCATTTTGGCGAATGCATTTAAAAATTTCAAGGAGGAAACAAAAAATGAATAAAAAATTTTTAGCAATATCAATGGTTTCAATTATAACATTCAACTCTTTTCCATTAAACATTTTCAAAAAAACAACGCATGCTGCAAGTTTTATTTCAAATGTCAGCAAGATTGAAAATCCTGTCGCCGGCGGTGACAATGATAATTGGTCAGGAAATTATATTTACTTCGGAAATTATCCGCAAAGTGATACGTCTGGAGCAACAAAAGACCCAATACGTTGGCGAGTTCTCGACACAAACAACAAAGCCTGGACGGGTTCAACAGTACAATCAAACAGATTTGCATATAACATTGGTTTTCAAACAGGTGTTAGTGACACAACCAGAGGCGGACGCCAAAACGCACCAGTCGGTGGCAACGGAATATTACTTTACTCCGATGTAGCATTGGACGCAAAACAATATCATCCAACGTATAATAGTGGCAATGAAAAAAATGAACTATGTTGGGGAGGAAATGGCGGAGGAAGTGGAAAAGGATGTACATTGTGGGCATGGTTGAACGGCTACGGAAATGAAAGTGTATGGGGCGGAGCTAATGTACCCGACGCACCATTTTTGCCAAATGCTTTTTCAGATGCCGAACAAAACGTTATAATGCCAACGAAAGTTTACAGCGAAGATTTATTAAATAACAGAAATACTGCACCAGATTATGCAAGTTCAGCGAGAACCTCGTTAACGCAAGACAAAATATTTGTACCATCGTATAATGAAATGTTAAACACATCGTATGGATTTAGTACCGATTGGGCTTCTTCTGTAAATCTTCGTTCTTTTACATTTTCAAACTATTCAAAAAATTTATCGCCAAAATTTTTTTCATCTTGGCTCCGCTCGCCGGGCGACTACTCAATAATTGCAGAAGCTACTTACGTCGAGTCCACTGGCATACTTTGGATAAGCTACAACTCCAACTACAAGTTGGACAGAACTTTTGGACTCTGTCCAGCTTTCAATTTAAATCTGACATCGGTAATCTTTGCATCTGAAGCCGCTGAAAGCGGCGCTGGCGGAAAGAGTTCGGCAGTAAGTTCGACTCCGGCGAGATTTTCATTGCCAACAGGCAAAGGAAATGATTATAAGCTGACGTTAAAAGATAGTAGCAGAAGTTTTAGTGCAAGCAAAACTGCACAAAATCTTAACAAAGTTACAATTTCATACAGTGGAGCAAAAACAGGAAGTAACGAATACATTTCATGTTTGATATTGGATAACAATGATAAATCAAACATTATATATTACGGTAAACTGAAACAAGCAAGTTCTGCGAGCGGAACAGCAATATTGGATATGCCAGAAGAAATTCCTGACGTCGCGTATACAGTTGAAATATTTAACGAGCAATGCAACGGTGCTTATAAAACTGACTGGTGTAGTCAACTCAGTGAATTTACTGCAAGCGTAATTCATAAAATTAATCCAACCGTAACAGCGCCAACAGCAAAAACATTAACATACAACAAAAGTGCACAAGCACTTGTAAATGCAGGAAGCACAACCGGCGGAACTTTGCAATATAAATTAGACAATGGAACATGGCAAACAAGTATTCCAACAGCAACAAATGCAGGAAATTATACAGTTTATTACAAAGTTGTTGGAAATGATGAATATCTTGACGTTGCAGAAAAAAGTGTTAGCGTTACGATTGCAAAAGCAACGCCAAGCGTTACAGCTCCAACAGCAATACAAAATCTTGTTTACAATAGTAAACAACAATCACTTGTAAATGCAGGAAGTACAACCGGCGGAACATTGCAATATAAAGTAGGAAGTGGAGCATATTCAACGAACATTCCAACAGAAATAAATGCAGGAACGCATACAGTTTATTACAAAGTTGTTAACGATACTAATTATAACGATGTCGCAGAAAAGAGCTTTAATGTAACAATTGCGAAAGCAAATCCAGAAGTAACAAATCCAACCGCAAAAGAAAATCTTGTTTACAATAGTGAACAACAAGAGCTTTTAAATGCCGGTACAACGAGCGGAGGAGCATTTGAATATAGTTTAGATGGCGAAAATTATTCAGCAGAAATTTCAAAAGGGAAAGACGCTGGAGAATATATAGTTTATTACAAAATTACCGGTGGAAATAATTATAATGATGTTGAAGCAAAAACAATAAATGCAACGATAGCGAAAGCTGATCCACAAGTAACAGCGCCGACAGCAAAAACTTTAACATATGATAATAATCAGCATGAGCTTATAAATCCGGGAAGTACAACAGGAGGAACATTAGAATATAGTTTAGATAACAAAAATTATTCGACAACACTCCCAACAGGTATAGAAGCAAAAACTTACACAATTTATTATCGAGTTGTGGGCGATAATAATTACAATTCTGTTGAATCAAAAACGATAGATGCAATGATATCGAAAGCGGTACCAACATTAACAAAACCAACAGCGAAAATATTGACATATAATAAAAATGCACAAGAACTTGTAGAAGCTGGAAGTACAATTGGTGGAACATTGCAATATAGTTTAAAAAGTGAAACAGAATATTCCGAAAATATTCCAAATGCGACTGAAGCCGGAGATTACACGGTATATTACAAAGTTGTCGGGGACGATATGTATTCTGATATACTACCGCAATCGATAAAAGTAACAATTGCAAAGGCGAATCCAGAAGTAACGGTGCCGACGGCAAAAGAAAATCTTATTTACAATAGTGCGCATCAGGAACTTTTAAATATTGGAACAACAACTGGCGGAACATTTGAATATAGTTTAGATGATAAAAATTATTCAACGGAAGTTTCAAAAAGCGTTAATGCTGGAGAATATACGGTTTATTATCGAATTGCTGGCGGAAATAATTATAATGATGTTGCGTCGCAAGCAATAAAAGTTACGATTGCAAAAGCAACACCAAAAATAACAGCACCGTCTGTAAAAACTTTGATATATACTGGAAGTCCACAAGAACTTTTAAATGTTGGAACAACAACAGGTGGGACATTTGAATATAGCTTAGAGGATAAAATTTTTTCTGAGAATATCCCTAAAAAAACTGATGCAGGAAATTATGACATTTACTATAAAATTAAGGGAAATAATAATTATAATGATATTGCAGAAGAAAAATTAAGTATAACGATAGCAAAAGCTGATCCAATAATAACAGCGCCGACTGCAAGAGATTTGACATATAACGGCGATCCACAAGAACTTATAAATCCGGGAATTACGACTGGTGGAACATTAGAGTATAGTTTAGATAATAAAAGTTATTCAACAAAGATTCCAACGGGAATGATTGCAAATACTTACACAGTTTATTATCGAGTTGTTGGCAATGATAATTATAATAGTAAAAGTGAAGAAAATTTTAAAGTAACTATAATCATCGACAAACCAATTCCTGATACTCCACCTGCTCCACAAGAAAAAAGTAAATCAAGATATAGCATAACATTAAAATCACTTGAACCAAATGAAAATGGCGCAAAACCGGAATATAAAAAAGATAAAGATAACTGGCAAGAAAGCAATGTATTTAAAAATTTGACACCAAACAAAGAATATACTTTTTACGTAAGATATGCGGCAACAGAAGATGGGAATTATGCGCCATCACTTCCGAGTGAACCAACAAAAATAAGAACATTGAAAAAAAGTAGCTCAAACCCTGAAAACAATGATGAAAATTCAAACGTTAATGATGAAAATAATAACAACTCAAACGCAAATAATGGAAGTAACGATAAAGATTCAAATGAAAATAATAAAAATGATGATAAAAGTAATAATGAAACTATAAAATCAAATCGAAATGAAATCGTTATAAGTGACAAAATACAACAAATTGAAAATGGTAATGGAATTGCAAATATCGAAACAAAACGTTCAGATAATAATATAGAAGTTAATATTACCGATGAAAATAGTAATCCAATAACTATTTCGGACGGAATAACTTTAGTTGCAGAATGTAATCCATGTAAACCTGGAACAGTTGCTGTAATAATAAATGATGACGGAACAATTACAGTTATACGTAAATCTGTTGCAAATGATGGAAAAATTTATATACCATTGAATAGTTCAGCAAAACTTGAAATTATTGACAACAGTAAAACTTTTTATGATGTACCGACAAGCCATTGGGCATATAATGCAGTAACTTTTGTTAGTGCGCATGAATTGTTTAATGGAACTGAACAAAATATTTTTGAGCCTGGTACACCAATGAGTCGTACAATGTTAGTTCAAGTTTTGCATAATCTTGAAAATAATCCATATCAAGCTTTTGAAAAAATTTTCAGTGATGTTAATTTTGATGATTGGTTTGCTGAAGCTGTAACATGGGCGGCAAAAAATAATTTAGTAACTGGTTACGATAACGGAAATTTTGGAGCAAATGACAGCATTACACGCGAACAATTAGCTACTATGCTTTACAGATATTTTGGTGAAAATAAGATTGTTGATGTAGATTTAAACTTTGTTGATGCAGATCAAATCAGTGATTATGCTTTAAAAGCGATGAAATGGGCTGTTAAACACGAAATTATTCAAGGCAAGGGAAATAATATTCTTGATCCGAAAGGTTTAGCTACTCGCGCCGAAGTTGCTCAGATGTTTCAGAATCTTATGTTGAATTTGTTTTATCGATAAAAACTTTAAACCTTTACTTTTTCTTTGAAAAGAAAAAGTAAAACCTAACCAATTCCTACGGAACTGCTTAATGAAAAGGAACTTTATAAAAAAATCTTTGTGCAAGCGCACAAAGATTTTTTTGTTAAAGTTCTTTGGTTACTTTTCTTTCAAGAAAAGTAATGTTTTTATCTTTCTTAGAAAATTATTATATAATTTTAGCAAAAATTTGCAATATCAAATATCAATTCTTCGGTATCTTCCCAACCGATACAAGGATCAGTTATGGATTTTCCAAAAACATTTCCATCAACAGATTGATTGCCACTTTCCAAATAACTTTCGATCATAAAACCTTTTACTAATTTATGAATCCTTTTATTAAGTTTACGATTGTATAAAATTTCTTTGCAAATACGAATTTGTTCATTATATAGCTTGCCAGAGTTAGCATGATTTGTATCAATAATTACCGCAGGATTTTTTAAGTTACGTTGCTCATAAATTTTGCAAAGAAATTCTAAATCTTCATAATGATAGTTTGGAATATAATGGCCATGTTTATCAAGATAACCACGCAAAATGCCATGAGCAAAAGAATTACCATGACTTTGAACTTCCCAGCCACGATAAATAAAAGTATGTTGACATTGAGCAGCGCTAATAGCATCAAGCATTACAGATAAATTCCCACTGATAGGATTTTTCATTCCGACCGGAATGGTTAAACCACTAGCAATAAGACGATGCTCTTGATTTTCAATCGACCTTGTACCTATTGTTGCATATGATAATAAATCAGAAAGATAGCGATAATTTTCAGGATATAAAATTTCATCTGCAGTTGCCATATTAAATTTTTTTGCTATTTTCATATGTAACTTTCGAATAGCGATAATACCTTTTAACATATCCGGTTTTTGCGTAGGATTTGGTTGATGTAACATTCCTTTATAAGAATTGCTGTGCGTTCGTGGTTTGCCAGTATAAATACGAGGAATTAATAAAAGTTTATCTTTTACCTTTTCTTGAAGTTTTTTTAACCGCGAAACATATTCTAAGATTGAATTTTCGTAATCGGCAGAACATGGACCAATAATTAAAACTAGTCGATCACTTTCACCACTGAAAATTTTACAAAGTTCTATATCAATTTTTGATTTCACTTCTGCCATATTAGAAGTTTGCGTATATAATTTTTTTATTTCTGCGGGGATAGGAAGTTTGCGAATAAATTCCAAATTCATTTCATCTCCTGTTGATTTTTTCCACATAAATATTTTAAAAGAATATCTACGGCACGAAGATATCCATCAGTACCTAAACCAATAACAGAATTTATACAAGCATCACGTATGTAACTTATTTGACGAAATTTTTCACGTGTATTTAATTTTGAAATATGGACTTCAATTGCAGGTAATGATACAGATTTAAGTGCATCAAGTAATGCTACACTTGTATGCGCATATGCGCCGGGATTTATAATAATTCCATCAATTTGCTTGTAAGTTTTTTGTATTTCATCTATTAAATCACCCTCATGATTAGATTGAAAAAAAATTGTTTCTACGTCAAAAGATTCACAATAAGATTTAATTTTCATTATCAATTTTTCATAAGTTTCATATCCATAATGATTTGGTTCACGTATGCCTAACATATTTAAATTAGGGCCATTGATTATCAAAAATTTCATGAAATACCTCCAACTTAAAAATTTTAGTGTGAAAAAAGATTACGTCATTCTGACGTAATCTTTATTTTGTGAAACAATTTTTTTTATTTATTAAAGATAAATATAATTGCTCGATAATATTATTAGGTTGCGGTTTTTGAAAAAAAAGTTCGTTTGCAGCAACTGCTTGAGCTACTAACATATACAAACCACCTTCAGCAGGAATACCAAATTTATGTGCAGATAATACTAATTTTGTTTGTATAGGATTATACACAACATCAGTAACTCCACGCAAATTTTTAAAATGTTTCAAATCAATCAGCAAATCTTTAGTATTTGGATACATTCCGACAGGAGTTGTATTTATAATAAATTCTGCATCATTGTGAAAAATTTGAGCAGTTTCATAATCAATAATTCCTTTTTCATGGTTATGACGGCTCACTCGTAAAATTATTTTTGCGCCTAAATTTTTTGCAACAAACATTGCTGTACGCGAAGTTGCTCCAGTTCCTAAAATTAAAATTTTTGCTCCAGAATAATTTAACCTTTGACGAATAATTAAAGATTTTAGTCCATAATAATCTGTATTATATCCAAATAATTTCCCATTTCGATTTACAATAGTATTTACTGCGCCAATAAATTTAGCTTTCGATTCAATCCAATTTAACTCAGAAATGACAATTTGTTTATACGGAATTGTTACGTTTATTGCTTTAAATTTTCGTTGATACAAAAAATTTGATACTTCATTGGGACGCAATTCATAAAGTTCGTAATCATAATTACCTAATTGTGCATGAATTTCTTTTGAAAAACTATGCGATAAATGTTCACCAATAAGTCCATATTTCATTTAAATATCCTCTGAACAATTATATTTTTCCAAAAGACGATATAGTTCCGATTTTTTAATAGTTTTTTGTACAGCTTTCCCAATTTCTTCAACAAAAATCATATTTATTGAATCTTTATCCAATTTTTTATCGTGAAATATTGCTTTTAAAACAACGTCTTTATCAAAATTAAATTGTGTAGGCAAATTAAATTTTTTTAACACAGAAAATAAACGTTTACGAATACTCGGTGTACACATTGGAATCATTCCAAGTGCTACACATTCGCCATGATATAATTGACCACAACTTTCAATTCCATGTCCAATTGTATGTCCAAAATTTAATATACGCCGTAAACCGTTTTCGTACTCATCTTTTTGTACAACAAACTGTTTAGCTTTCAAAGAACGCCAAATAATTTCATCGATGTAATCCATAGGATTTTCTTTTTCAAAAAGGTAAAAAAGTTTCTCGTCACAAATTAATCCCATTTTAATTGTTTCAGCTAAACCATTTGAAATTTGTCGCAAAGATAAAGTTTTTAAAATCTCTGGGTCAATAAAAACTCCACGCGGCTGATAAAAAGCACCAACAATATTTTTTATATTATCCAAATTAATAGCAACTTTTCCACCGATAGAACTATCAACTTGGCTGAGTACCGTTGTCGGAATATTATAAAAATCTATTCCACGCATGTAACTTGCAGCTGTAAAACCTGCTAAATCACCAACAACTCCACCGCCTACAGCAACGATACAATCTTTACGAGTAAGTTGTGCTTCAAGACATTTTTTACACAACAACTCAAAGTAAAAGAAACTTTTTGTTCCCTCACCTTGTGGTAAAGTTACACAAACAGAATCACTACATTGTTCAGCGACAATTTTTGCGTATTGTGATGGAACACCATCATCTGTAACAATCAAAACTTTTCGATTTAAATTAAATAATTTTCCAACTTCATTTAAGCCACCACGCTGCACAAAAACATCATAACTGTTTTTTCCTAAATTTATATGTAATTTCAATGATTTATCCTTTATTTTTATCACAATTTTTTTGTCAAATAAAAAAATAATTTTATATGCCGCTGGCCGGACTCGAACCGGCACGGCATTACTGCCGGTGGATTTTGAGTCCACTACGTCTACCAATTCCATCACAGCGGCTCACTAAATATTTATTATATCACGAAAAAAATTGATGTCAAGCATGCAAATTTATTTTGTTAAATTTTTTTCACAACATACATATAATGAAAAACGAGGAGGAATAAAAAAATGTGTGGAATAGCAGGATTTACAAGTACAAAAAATATAGACAATCAAATTTTATACGATATGATTGAAGAAATAAAACATCGTGGCCCGGATGCCAAAGGTATTTATGTAAATAAAAATGTAAAATTCGCACATCGTCGTTTAATTGTAATAGACCCAGAGGGTGGCGTACAACCTATGGTCTGCAAAAAAAAATCAGATTTTGTCATCGTTTATAATGGTGAAATTTATAATGCACCCGAAGTCAAAAAAAAATTGATTGAATTAGGCGAAAATTTTAAGACTAAATCTGATACCGAAATCGTTTTGAAAAGTTATATTCAATGGGGAAATGATTGTCCAAAATATTTGAATGGGATATTCGCATTTGCAATATTTGACGAAGCAGAAAATAAAATATTTTTAGCACGCGATCGATTTGGTGTCAAACCATTGTTTTACCATTATGATGGAGAAAATTTTGTATTTGCATCTGAAATGAAAAGTTTATTTAAATTTCCAGGTATCACCGCAAAAATAAATCGTGATGGATTACGTGAGCTTTTGGCAATCGGACCTGCACGAACTTTTGGCAACGCAATTTTTATGGATATAGATGAACTTGAGCCGGCACATACTTTAGAATTTAAAAATGGAAAAATAAAAAAGCAGTGTTATTTTGAATTAAAATATGTGCCGCACACTGAGAACTTAAATGAAACAGCCGAGCATGTTTACTGGCTTTTGTGCAATGCGATAAAAAATCAATTAACTTCTGATGTACCAATTGGAACATTTTTATCAGGTGGATTAGATTCGAGCATAATTAGTGCAATTGCGTCAAATGAAATTGAAAATTTGGATACATTTTCACTAACTTTTAAGGATAATGAAAAATATTTTGCGAAGTCAATTTTTCAGCCTGATAGCGATGATGAATGGGTAAAAAAAATGCAAGCGTTTATCAAATCAAATCATCATGAAATTGTTTTGGAATCAGTTGATACTGCATACGCTTTGGAAAAGGCAATGGAAATGCGAGATTTACCGGGAATGGCTGATATTGATTCATCTTTGCTTTTATTTTGCGAACAAATAAAAAAATATGTGACGGTCGCGTTGTCAGGAGAATGTGCTGATGAAATTTTTGGTGGCTATCCGTGGTATTATCGTGATGATTTAAAAGTTGATGATTTTCCATGGACACGTGATTTGTCAATTCGTGATGACATTTTGAAAATTAATTTGGATTTAAAAAATTATGCGCATGAAAAATATTTGCAAGTGATAAAAAAAGCGCCATATTTTCCGGAAAATAATCCGCAAGAAAAATATACGCGCGAAATGTTTTATTTAAATATAACATATTTTATGGGAAATCTTTTGGAACGTAAAGATAGAATGTCAATGGCGAATGGTTTGGAAGTACGTGTACCATTTTGCGACCACGAATTAATTCAATATGTTTATAATGTACCGTGGTCAATAAAATTTTACAATCAACGTGAAAAAGGATTATTACGCTTGGCAATGAAAAATATTTTGCCAGATGAAATTCTTTGGCGGAAAAAAAGTCCGTATCCGAAAACATTTAATCCAGATTACACAAAATTAATTTCTAAAATGTTGAAAGTTGAATTAAAAAACAGTCCGCTATCAGATATAATTGACAAACAAAAATTGTTTGAATTAATAGAAACAAAAAAGCCGTGGTTCGGACAATTAATGTCAGGCCCACAGCTTATGGGTTATTTTTATCAACTTTCTCGTTGGCTAAAAAAATATTCTGTTGAAATTATTTGATGGTTCATTTTACATTTTCTTTTTCATTTTCTAAATTTGGTTTTTCGAATAAACTTTCTCCCGCTTTTTCAAAAATTTCTTCTGAAAGATCTTTATTTAAAGAACTTTTAGCTCTTAATTCTTTTATTGCTTCACGTTTTTTTTGTACTTGAGTATGAATAAATTTAGATATTATAAAAGCTAAAGTTGTTGCTATAACTAAAGTCATAACAGAAATTTTTAGTACAAACATAGAAACTACAAATGGCATTAAAGCAACAGCGCCTGGGATAAATAACAATGAACCTACGACAGCTGCGAGCGATAAAAAAATTGAAACATAAAAAAGAATTTTGGTTGCAGACTTAAATTTACTTTTTTTATCTTTGGCTTCACCGATTAGCAAAAGATTATTGCTTATATCATTATTTTGTTTGAAATTTAAAAATTTTTCATCTATATCTACTTTTTTATCGTTTTCTTCATTATTTTCTTTTTTTAAATATTTAATTACTGGCGGCTCAGGAATTTTTTCATTTTTCTTAAAGACTTCATTTTCTTTCATCCAATTCAACATTTTTATTAATTTACTTTCACGTAAATAACTTTCTTGAAGTTCAGAATAACCTTTCAGAGTAATAGCGGACCCCAAAGTTATAATTCCATATTCAACAATAAACTTTAAAATTCCCGTAAAAAATCCACTTAAATATGCACCAATACCAAACGATGCAGAACAAAATGCAAATACGCCAAAAAATAAAATTTTTTTCCAAAGTTTTTTTCGTTTTTCCCTAGAAAGAATTTTTTCTAATTCTTGTTCTTTATCATTACGATTTTTTAAAATTGCAATTAATAATGCTATTTTTTTACCGAATTCATCTTCTGCTTTAAACTCTTTCCGCCAACGTTTTAATTCTTCATAATTATTACTCATTGACACACTATTTTTAAAAATATTTGTTTTTTCACAACAAGCAATATATACATCTGGCAACAATACATTTCTTTTTGCTAAAATCATCAATTTTTGTTCTTCAGATAAGTTGTCAAAGAGATAATATTGCTCACTCGGAGAAAGTAATCTAAAAAAATCAATTAAATTTTCGTCTGAAAAATTTTGGGAGCCATTTAAAAATCTTGATACTATTAGTAATTTATATTCTGCAATTGCTAATTCATTCTCAGCCATTTCTATTTGTTCTGCCTCCTTTCTGTAATTTTATCATATGGATATTATTTTTATAATTTATTATATCATAATTAAAATTTATTTTTGTGAATAAAAAAACTATGATTTTAAACTCAATCATAGTTTTTTATTAATATTGGCTATACATCACCATCGGCAACTTGAAGTTCAGCTCCTCCTGCCTCCAAATCCATTTCTGGAATCCTATCGAATTTACTATTTTCATTTTTTTTGCTTTCTTCAACATTTGATTCCCATTTATCATAATATAATGTTGACTTTTTATTTTGTGTTTCAATAGCTGTATACTTTGTATCTGAAGATTTATCCGAATTTTTCACATTACCTTTTGCAACTTCATTTTGTGATCCAGTAACTGTATTTTCTGTATTTGAATTTTCCGCATTATCTTTTAAATTTTCATCTTGCGTTTCATTATAATTTAAATTAACAAAATACCCACTCATTTCTTTGCTTGAAGATTCCTTTGTTTCTCTTTTTAAACTTTGAGCTAATTTATAAGCATTAGCATTTCTAAAATTTCTACTTGGATTTAAAAAGTTTGGATTCCTACACTTTTTAAAAAGTATTACAAATGCACTAGTTACACAAGCAATACTAAAAAGAACAAGTGCAATCATTGGAATTAAAGAAGCAAGTACCGGCATAAAAGGGAACCACATTGCGCAAAACAAGAAAGCAGCAGGTATTGCCATACATTTTAATACACCTTTAAAGCGTTCAAAATGCATTCGTGCATTTAATGATTTACTTTCACCTATTATTAATGAAGCAATTAATTTTTTGCCCAATTCATCGTCATTACATTTTTTATAAAATTCCTCTGTGTTACCAAACTTTAAATCATTATAAATTTTTGTATTTTCACAAATTGCTTTTGTTACTTCAGGATTTATAGTATTAGGTTTACATTTTACCAAATAATTTAAAAATGATAATTTTTGTTCCTCTGACAATGATGAAATAGCTTGTAATTGAAAATCTTCACTCATGTTTAACATGTAAAAAATAATTTTATCCATATCAAACTTTTTCTTTTTGTGCTCATCTCTTATGATTTTTCGCAATTTTTCTAAAAGTTTTTTTCCATTAATTTCATTAATTTCAGCAACTTTAGAATTTTTGCAAAGATTTGAACCTAAATTTTCCCAACGCTTAAAATAAGCCAACGGACTAATTCTATTTAAAACTTCAGATGATAATGCTTCAGTTAAATTCAAAGAAGCACCAACTGCAAATTTTTCAACAAGAGAATATACAATAATAACAGATCCACTTCCAACAAGTCCAACAAGTAAGTTAAAAGGAAGCCAAGTAGCAGACAAACCTAAAGCAGCTAACCATAAAAATCCCGAAGATAAAAATTTTAAAAATTCCAAAGCTCTACTTGGCCTTGCTTCTTCAGGCAACATACAATAAGTTACCATTTGTTCTTCAGGAGATTGTGCATACCACATTTTACGTAGCTTTGCATTTGTTTTTCTCTGAGAAATTTTTTTATTCATCTTAATTTTATTCATCATGATTGCAAAACGTTTTCCAGCTTCAGTTCTTTGACAAAGTTCAGAGATAATATTTTGTTTTACACAATTATGAGTTAAAAGATATAATCTTTTTTCATCAGAAAGATAATGCCAATATTGCTTTTGAGTATCAGCACTCATTTTTTCAAAAATTTCTTTAATAAACTGTGTATTTGCTTCTGCTTTTTTATTAGCCGCATTAAGTAATTCTTTTTTCAGCAAAATTCCCAAAGCTGCTTGAGCTTCTTCATTTTCAAGATTATTGTCATTAATATCTGATATAAGTTGAATCATTTCTTTATTATCTTGCTTTTCATCTTGAGAATCATCATTTTTCTTGAAACTTTTCCATTCTTCCCAATCTTCCCAATCGTTTGCATCTTCATTATTAATTAATTCGTCAATATTCACTTGTTGTGCCATTCTCGCTAAAAAAGAAACTTGTATATCACCTTGGTGTCCAGAAAGCAATCGTTGCTCTTCTTGCATAATTATTCCCTCCTTAAAATTTTTATAATTTAACTTTCAATTTTTCCTGCACGCATAATTCTTGCGCCATTACTTGTACCTAAGCGATTTGCACCAGCTTCAATCATTAAAATAGCTTCTTCAAGATGTTTAATACCGCCGGAAGCTTTGATAGCGCATTTATTTCCAACAGTTTTACGAATTAATTTAATATCGGAAGAGATAGCACCGGCAGTACTAAAACCGGTCGAAGTTTTTATAAAGTCAGCGCCAGCCTCAACTACACAATTACAAGCCTTAACTTTTTCATCATTAGTAAGTAAACAAGTTTCCAAAATAACTTTTACGATAGCACGACCGGAAACAGCATTAACGACGGCAGCAATATCACGTTTAACTAAGAGCCAATTATTTTCCTTAGCGGCACCAATATTTATAACCATATCTAATTCATTGGCACCATTTTCAATAGCATCTTTCGCCTCAAAAATTTTTGTATTAGTAGTATTCGCACCAAGCGGGAAACCGATTACAGTACAAATTAAGATATTAGAGTCCTCGAGGCAATTTTTAGCTAAAGGAACATAACAAGGATTAATACAAACAGCTTTAAAATTAAATTTTTTTGCTTCATTACAGAGATTAATAATGTCAATAGAGGTAGCGTAGGGATTTAAGTTAGTATGATCGATATATTTTGCGAGATTAATATTATCCACTCACAACACCTCCTTAAAGATATTCTTAATATAAGTTTACCATAAAAATCAACTAATTACAAATTTATTTTAATGATGATGAATATGTAAAATTTTGTAATCATTTTTCGTAATTTCGCAATTATTTTCACTACAATTTTCACTAGCAAATTCAAGTTCCATAGTAATATGGTTAATTTTTTTAGCAAATAATTTTTCACGTAAAAGTTTTTTTACTCTAATAATATTATCCTTATCAATTGAATCACTAACAACTAAATGGAGAGTTAAAAAATTATTTACGCCATCCGTCCAACAATGTAAATGATGGATATCTAAAATTTGTTCATCTTGTGGTAAATCTTTTTTTAATTCATCAATATTAATAACTGATTTATCCAAAAATATTTCAAAAACCTTTATCAAATTTCTTATGACATTAAATAAAATGAAGAAAGTAATAAAAATTGAAAGGATTGGGTCAAGGATTGGTAAGTCAAAAATTTTCATTACGATTCCAGCAATTAAAACAACTGCCCAACTTAAAACATCTTCTAAAAGATGTAGGCCAACAACTTTTTCACTTAATTTTTCACCACGAATAGTTTTATACGATCCAATACCATTAACAATTAAACCGATTACGGCAAAAACTAAAACACCATTGTAATTAATTTCTTCGGGATTAAAAATTCGAGTAACGGCGCTTACAAACATAATAGAAGCGCCGGAAAAAAGTACGACGGAATTAATTAAAGCACCAAGTACAGAAAATTTTTGATAGCCATAAGTATAAAATTCGTTAGGTTTTTTATTAGATTTTTTTTCAAGTAGCCATGAAATTAAAATTGAGAGACAGTCACCAAAATCATGAATGGAATCGGAAGTAATAGAAATACTGTTAGTCCAAAAGCCACCAAGTAATTCAAAAATTGAGAAGAAGAAATTAAGAAGGAAAGCAATGCCGATATTTTTTTCAGCATCATTTTTCATAAAATCACCTCGAGTTTATTTTAGCAAAGAAATTTTATTACAACAATAAAAAATAAATCATTCCGTAGAAAAATTAGGAATGATTTTTTTTCACAATAAAATATTTTTTTACGTAGCGTTACAAATTTGACATTTGTAAGATTTATTTGTATGATATAAGTATGTATAAAGAGCAACGGTAATTTATAAAAGGAGAGTGATTTTTTTATGGAAGCACAAATTAGAAATGAAATAATTTACGAAATTTTTCTTTTAAGACAAGAACAGGAAAGATTAAATTCTATACAAACTAATTTGTTAAACTTGCAAGATCATATGTTTTTAATGATGCTTTTTAATTTTTGGAATCGAAAAGATTTAGAAAATATACAAAAAGAGGATGCTATTGAAAAATTAAATATTGCAATTCGAGATTTAAAAGAATGCTTAAACGATGGAAACCCAAACCAAAAGCTGGGGAAATTTTACGGATCTAATGATAAAGAATCTTATATTGGAAAAACGATAAAAAAACTCAAAAAAGAAAGAAGAAATAAAATTGCTTTGATAGTAGTTGGTGTTATTTTAGTAGGTGTTTCAATTGCTTTAATACCAGTTAGTTTTGGAGCAGCCATTCCGCTTAGTGTAAGTATGCAATATTTAGCAACTTCAATTTTTGGTATTGCTTTAGGTATTGGTGCAACTATTTGGGCATCAAAATCTGTACATAAAGATAGAAAATCTATTATTGCAGAAAAACTTTCACATGGTATTGAACTCAATTGGTTTGAAAAAACATTTTACCAAAAACATATAGAAGCAGTAAGTCAAAAATTAGAAGAAGGAAAAAATTCAATGCCAGGTAATCCACAATCAATACCAATATCACCATATCAATCACAGATACCTCAACAAAATAATCAAGATTTAAATACACCATTGATTCAACTAGATAATCATAATTCAGATGTACCATTACCTCAATTAGAATCAAATACAGATAATAGTGAACTTACAGATAATAGTGAACTTACAGATAATAGTGAACTTAATGAAATATAAAAAAGTTTCCCATCAATTAGGAAACTTTTTTCAGAATACGAATTTTTTCAATACGATTTTTATTTACACGTTCGATAATAAATTTTAAATCATCAGTTCCAATATATTTTGTAGTTACTTTTGCATTAAACTCTGAATATATTTATATCATATCTAATCTTAACGTTAAAAATTTTGAGCATAAAATTTTTTTATGCTAAAATCGAAATAAAAAAAGGTGAATTTATCTTGAAAATTATTTTAACTGGTGGCGGAACAGCTGGACATGTTAATCCAAATCTTGCATTGATACCTTATTTACAAGCGGAAGATTTTGAAATTGAATATATTGGAAGTATTGACGGAATGGAAAAAGATTTAGTAAAGCAAAAAAAAATTCCGTATCATGGAATATCTTCTGGAAAGTTACGGCGCTATTTCGATATAAAAAATTTTACCGATATCGGTAATGTTTTTAAAGGTATATTACAATCAAAAAATTTAATGAAAAAACTTAAACCAAATATAATTTTTTCAAAAGGTGGATTTGTTACTGTCCCAGTTGTATTTGCCGGATGGCTACATCGAATTCCTGTCGTTATCCATGAATCTGATATAACAATGGGATTAGCAAACAAAATTTCTTCCATATTTGCTTCCGTAGTTTGTACGTCATTTTCTCAAACTGCAAAACATATGAAAAAAGCAATCGTTACCGGTCCACCTATTCGAAATGAATTATTTAATGCGAGTGCACGGCGTGCAAAAAAAATTTTAAATTTCAATGATAATCCTGTAATTTTAATAATGGGTGGGAGTCAAGGAAGTATTAAAATAAATGAAACAGTGATACAAATCTTAGACAAATTATCAAATTTCAATATCATACATATATGTGGAAAAGGTAACTCACAAAATATTAAACGTAAGAATTATATACAATATGAATACGTAACGGATAAACTTGCAGATTTTTTCGCACTTGCTGATATTATTGTTTCACGTAGTGGTTCAAATTCTATCTTTGAGTTCTTAGCATTACGTAAGCCAAATCTTTTAATTCCATTACCGAAAAAATCTAGTCGTGGCGATCAAATTTTAAATGCAAAATTATTTGAGAAAGAGGGATTTAGTAAAGTTTTACCGGAGGAAAAATTAAATGCGGAATCATTATTTGAGAATATTATTGCATTAATGAGCGAACGCGATATCTATATAAAAAATATGGAGAAATTTAATTTTGAGAATGGGAGTTTGAAAATTATAGACCAAATTAAAAAATATGCCCGAAATTAAATATTTTGCATAAAATACTTTCTTTTGTCAAATAATACTTTTGATTTACGTTTTATTTTTTTATTTTGTATTAAAGGAGGTATTCTCTATTTTGAAAGCGACTGGTATTGTTAGACGTATTGACGACTTAGGTCGTATCGTTGTCCCTAAAGAAATTCGTCGTACTTTACGTATTCGTGAGGGCGACCCTTTAGAAATCTTTACCGATAGTAGTGGAGCTATTATCTTAAAAAAATATTCACCAATTTGTGAACTATCAACTTTCGCAAAAGAATATGCTGAAAGTCTCGCGCAAACTAGTGGCCATATTATTTGTATCGTTGATAGGGAACAAATTATTGCAATATCTGGTGGGCCAAAAAAAGAATTTCTTGAGAAACAAATTTCTAATGAGCTCGAAAAAATTATTAGTGAACGTAATACAATAAATGCAGAACGTAATGACGCAAAATTTATCCCTATTTTAAATAATGAAAATGATAAATCCTATAACCATGAATTAATTACTCCAATTATAGCTGAAGGTGATGCACTTGGTGCCGTAATTTTCTTATCATCTGCAAAAAAAATGGGTGAAGTTGAAAGTAAATTAGCTCAATCTGCCGCAGGTTTTCTCGGTAAACAAATGGAACAATAAAAAAAATCCGGTTCTCCCGGATTTTTTTCATAATCAAACAACTTAGAAAACATAAATTCTTTCTTTTCTTGAAAGAAAAGAAACAAAAGAACTTTAACAAAAGAGCTTCGCTATCGCGAAGTTCTTTATAAAGTTTTTTTTGAATAATTTGATCTATTTAGCTTCAAATTTCTTAACAAATTTCACAACAAGCACCAAGCGTTTCCATAGCAGGCGAAGGTTCACGTACAGGTTCAAAAGCTTTAGGCGGAAATTCCTTTAACTTTTGAGCTATTGGCGAATTCGGAGGAAAATTGACATTTTCTTTCTTTAAATTGCTCAAAAACCATTTCGTACCCGACAATGCATTATCTTGGAAGTTTTCAAAACTAGCCATATTTTCCACTTGAAATTTATCTAAATATTGTAGTTTTTCTCCGAAATAAGCAACCCATCCCTTAAACAAAACTTCATCTGGCAAATTCTCAACTTGTTCTTGACTTGCTAAAGAATATATTTCTTTTGGCAAATCACCCAAAGAATCATTCGCAAGTTTGCCGTAATAAAAAAGGCTTTTTCCTTTCTCTACCTCTACGTCACTTTTATAATTTTTATTATATAAACCAAAAAAAAATTTAAATTTATAGAAATTATGATTTTTAATATCTTTACCCTCATTTTTATCTGCTACAACAGACTCAGCTAAAGACTGTATCCAATCAGAACGCTCTTGCTCAAATTTTTTCCCACTTTGTTCCATCATCTCACGAGACATTTTATTCTTTTTAACAAAATCTTTTTGACATTCCAATTCTATAAGAGCATTTTCCGCCTCAAAAATCGCCGATTTATATCTTTCATCTACAGGTCTTGCTCCAACTCTCTTAACCAATAATTTTTCTTTTGCCAATTCTGCATATGCTTCTTCAAGCTGAGTATTTAATTCTGCAATATCATCATCAAAACTCGCCAATTCTTGTTGCAATTCTTCTGCTGATAATTCAGCCATAAAAAATCCCTCCAATAATTTTATAAAACAAAAAAAATAGCAATTGCTAATCAGTAGCAATTGCTAATCAGTAGCAATTGCTAATCAGTAGCAATTGCTAATCAGTAGCAATTGCTGTTAAAAGTATAAAACATATGACAAATTATGTCAAGTATTTTTGATTTCGTAATAAAAAAGTAATTTTGAGATTTGTATTCTCAAAATTACTTTGTCTACATTTTGAAATCTGGACAGTTCCAGATTTTTTTCATAAAATTTCGTTCAAAAAACTTGTTCCATTTAATTCTGAATCAATTCCTAAATATTGTGCAATAGTTGCCGCAATATCAGAATAAGTTTGTCGCGTATGCAAATTCGTTTTTTTTATATTTTTGTTGTAAATCAAAAGTGGAATATATTCTCGTGAATGGTCAGTACTCGGCGTTGTCGGATCGCATCCATGGTCCGCAGTTATAAATAACAAATCATCATCGTTCATCATATTAATTATTTGTGGGATACGTTCATCAAATTCTTCTAGCGCTTTTGCAAATCCATCAACATCATTTCGATGTCCATATAACATGTCATAATCCACAAGATTTGTAAAAATTAAGCCGCCAAAATCTTCCCGCAAATAATTTATTGTTTCATCAATTCCTTCAGAATTTACGCGCGTATGAACTTTTTTTGTAATACCACGATTACAAAAAATATCTTCGATTTTGCCAACCGCCGCAACTTCCATTCCTGACTCACTTACATAATCCAATAAAGTTTTACGTATTGGCGCAATCGAAAAATCTTTACGATTTTTTGTACGAATATAATTTCCGCTTGTACCAGTAAATGGCCGCGCAATAACACGTGCAACAGCGTGCTGGCCAACTAAAATATTTCTGGCAATCTCACACATTTCATATAATTTTTCGAGCGGTACAACATCTTCATGCGCCGCAATTTGAAATACGCTGTCGGCCGACGTATAAACTATCGGACAACCTGTTTTCAAATGTTCATCGCCAAGTTTGTTAATAATTTCCGTGCCTGACGCCGGATAATTTGCCAAAATCTTTTTACCGATTGCTTCCTCAAATTTTTCGATAATTTCTTGCGGAAAACCATTTGGATAAGTTGGAAAAGCTTTCTCAACAATAACGCCGGCAATTTCCCAATGACCTGTTGTCGTATCTTTGCCACGAGATTTTTCAGCACACTTTCCATAACTTCCAATTGGATTTTCAACTTTATTGTACAAATTTTCGCCGTCAATATTTCCTAAACCCAAACGACAAAGATTTTTTAACTGCAAATTCGGAACAGATTTTTTTATATTCATTAAAGTATTACTGCCGGCATCACCATAATTATTTGCATCCGGCAATTCACCAATCCCAACGCCATCCATTACAATAATTATTGCTCGTTTCATACGAACACCTCTAATTAATTATGTCCAAAATCAAATTTTTTAACTGCGGGCGTTCAGATTTAATATCAATAGCCACCGATAAAATTTTTGCGGCGCGCTCACATTTATCATTTGATGATGAAAAAATTTGTGCGATTTCGTCGCCCGCATTTACATAATCTCCGAGCCGAACTTTCATAATAATTCCGGCGGTATAATCAATTTCATCATCTTTTGTCATACGGCCAGCGCCAGTTTCAATTGACGCACGTCCAATTTGCGACGCAACCATTGAATAAATATAACCGCTTTTTTCAGCTTTAACAGAATATTCAACTGGCGCACGTGAAATTTTTATTGTGCCGTCAAAATTTTCAGATTGCTGTGCAACAAGCTCCAAAAATTTTTTATAACCTTCACCATTTTCTATTTTCTCAAGTAAAATTTTACGTGCTTGCTCAAGATTTTCAGCTTTCTCACCTAAAACTAACATATTTGCGGCAAGTTCAATTGAAACGTCAAACAATCTTCCTTTTACATTACCTTTTAAAATTTCGATAGCTTCTTCAGCCTCTAATGAATTACCAATATGTAAACCGAGAGGCTCGTCCATATTGGTAATTAATGCAACAACTTTACGTCCAATATTTTTACCGATAGCAACCATTTCTTTAGCTAAAGCTTTAGCGGATTCAAAATCTTGCATAAATGCACCGCTTCCACATTTTACATCTAAAACGATAGCGTCAGCACCAGCCGCAATTTTTTTACTCATAATACTTGCAGCAATTAATGGAATACTTTCGACCGTTCCCGTTACATCACGTAAAGCATACAAAATTTTATCGGCCGGTGCCAAGTTTGCAGTTTGACCCATTAAAACGAGTCCGGACTTTTTTACATACTCTAATGCTTTCTCCATTGGAATATCTATATTCAAACCGATTGATTCCATTTTATCTAATGTCCCACCGGTAAATCCTAAACCACGTCCTGACATCTTTACTACCGGTAAACCACATGCGGCAACAAGTGGTGCTAGTACAAGCGTTGTCGTATCCCCTATCCCACCGGTACTATGCTTATCAACTTTTATACCGGGAATTGATGATAAATCTAATACATCGCCTGAGTAAACCATTTCTTTAGTAATAGCGGCAGTTTCTTCCTCACTCATTCCTTTTAAAAATATCACCATAAGCATTGCAGAAATTTGATAATCCGGAATAGATTTATTAACAGCACTATCAATAAAAAATTTTATTTCGTTATCTGTTAACTCATTCCCATCCCTTTTTTTTATTATCAAATCTACTATATTCATTACGGACTACCTCCATTTTTTTATAATTGAATAGCAGTTTCAAGGGCGAGTTTCATCATTGTCGTAAAAGCAGTTTGTCTTTCATCAGCAGTAGTTTCTTGATGAGTAATAAGATTATCACTAACGGTTAAGATACAAAGTGCATTAGCATTATAGCGAGCGGCATTTAGATATAAAGCATTAGATTCCATTTCTACTGCTAGTACGCCGAACTTACCAAAATTTAAAGTATCCTGCATATCTTCACCATAAAATATATCGGAAGATAAGACATTACCGACATGAGGATTAATACCTAATTTTTCAGACGTTTTATATGCGGTATTTAGTAGAGGCCAAGAAGCAATAGGAGCGATATTGCCAAGTAATTTAAATTGAGCAGCATAATTAGAATCCGAGCATGAACCCATTGCTAAAATTATATCGAAGAGATTGATATTTTTTTGTATAGCGCCACAGGAACCTACTCGGATTAAATTTTTTACACCAAAGAAATTAATAAGCTCATAGGAATAGATAGCGATACTAGGATTACCCATTCCAGTAGCCATTACGGAAATTGATTTGCCATTATAGTTACCGGTAAAGCCTAAGATATTTCTCACGGAATTAAATTGACGGACATCAGATAAAAAATTATCAGCAATAAATTTAGCACGAAGTGGATCACCAGGTAAGAGAATAGTTTGAGCGATATCAGCCGTTTGATTAATATGAGGTGTATTTTTCATAAAAGCATCCTCCTTAAAAAATAAAAAGATAGCAGAAATTTCCCAATGAAATTTCGCAAGTGAATTATAGCATTAAAAAAAAAATCATACAAATTTCATAAAAAATTATTTTGTAATTGTCATTTGCCATTAACACAAAATTATTTTATAACGAATTGTCGAAATAATTTTAAAGTTGTTACATATGCATTTTGTATATGTGAAGCAACTGCTATTATTGTTTATTTGGGTTATGATTTATTTGAAATAAATAAATTTCATCAACAATTTTAAAACAATAATTTTATTTCTACAAAATCTGAACCTGAAAATGAAAACAGTGAAGCAATTCCTAAACCTGAACTTGAACAACTTCTTAAGACGAAAACATTTTATAAATAAAAAAGGACTGAAGTTTTATTCAGTCCTTTTCTATTATCTAATTATATTACTTTGCTAAAAATTTCAAAAGCAATGCTGCAAAAATCAAAACTGAAGCTGCAATAAATTGCCAAATTGCCTGATAGTTTGCACTTTCATAATCATGAAGTCCCAAAGCAAATTTTATTATCGCCCAAATTGCATAAAGTAATCCAGCATAATAAATTATTGTTCCAAAAATAAACAACAAATTTTTGTGTAATGGATCCGGTGGTGCTATATATGGAGCAACCGTTGGTGTTTCAATTTTTGGCGGTAATGTATATATTTTATATGAAGGAGAAGGATACAATTTTGGTGTTGGAGAAGATGGAGGAATATATGGCTCAACTGGCAATCCATCATCATCTTGAATTATCAATCTTGGATTAATCAACTTTGATTTATCATCAATATAACACCTTATTTTTAAATTTTCAGCCTTTGCCTTCCCTATAACAGTAGAATTTTTTATATTCCCGTTTTCATCTTGTTCAAAATAATCTTTTGTCGGAACAGAATATCTCAATATACTATCACCAACATTAACACCTGGTGATAAATTTTCATATTCAACATAAAAAGAATAACCTTCATCAAACAATTGTCCTGGATTTTTTACCGTTATACTATTATCAGTTTTTTCAACAACTTCGCCTGAACAAATAGCATAAATATCTTTTCCCGATGGAATACTCAAAGCAATATAATCATTATAATAATTGGTAAATGGTATGTCATCATTAGTTAAATTTGTTTTTCCAGTTGCAAAATTTCCAAAAATATCAGCAATATTGTTTTCCCAAACTTGATTTAAAACTGGTTCAAAATTTTGCACGCCACCAAATAAAAGATATTTAAACACAATATATTCATCTGTAAGATCATAATCAGAATCATAGAAAAGCTTTTCATGTTGTTGAGCAGCATCTTTAAAAATTTCTTCAACAAAATTTTCATCTGCATTTTCTAACTCTTTTGCAAAATCATCAATATCCATCATATCTTCTAATTCATCATCTTCTTCAAAAATAAGTGCTTCCGGAATGTAATCATTATAAAAAGATGAATCATCTTCAAGCCATGTCAAAAAATCTTTTGAACTAAGATTAAGTCTTATTTCACTTAATTCAGAAATATCATCAAATACATAATATTTTTCGTTATCAATTTCAATTGTCCTTAAATCGTCAAAAGCAAATAAATCATCGACTTTTGAATCTTCATAAATATATTTATTATTTTCATCAACAATATCATCATTTGCATTTTCATTTGAAATTCTTTTTTCTACATCTGACATTTCATTTTTATTTTTTTCTTTAACTTCTTTAACTATGTTTTGGTAATTTATTAAAAATGGAATTAAATCTTCTAACTTTTGGACAATTTCATCCCTTTTTATAGCTGAAAAAGATTTATTTGGTGTTACTTCTGTATTCATTACCATTTCCGTATTAAAATAAAAAGCTTTATCAATTTCTGTTACATCAATTTCCGGTATTCTATAAAAAATATTACTATTTTTACGCTCATATGCTTCTTCACCATTATATTGTGTTTTCCCAAAATTTTCTGCTATCTTTTCTTGTATAATTGAATAAACTTTATAAAGACAATTATCAAAATCGTAAACTTCTTCTTCAGATTCATCTTCTTGATTATTTGTATTACTTTGCTTATTACCTAACAATAAATCATTAGGTATATAAGTTGAATTATAATTATTGATTAAACCCTCAAATATTTGAAGATTATAAATTAAATTCCAATTTTCTGTGTTATCCATAATATTTTTGTAATCAGAGAAATTAACTCCTGAAATATCTTCTCTTGTACCTATATCATCTATAATTTTTTGATATTTAACATCACACGTATTCAAAAACTCTTTTTCGAGATACAATGATGTTTTTTTATGTTTGCTTCCATAAGTATAATCAAAGTTTAAACCTTGCCCCGATAAAGTTTTACCAACAACACTTATGTTTAAATTTATCAATTCATCTTCAAGATTTTTTAATATATTTTCCAAATCACTATCTTCAATATTTAACTCTCTATTTTCATCAATATCATTTATATTTTTTATGAAATATAATAAACTTGTTAATTCCTTTGTATTTTCCCACCTGTTTTCTAAATTCATATCTATATTTTCTACAATCTTAAGACTATCAACAGAATCAACAAGTAATTTATAACAAGTCAAATAAATAGAATCAACATTAGGATTTTGTAATTTAAATTCATTAATTACTTTATTTTTAAAAGTATTTTCATCTTCGCCCTCAGCTTTTTCTGTATTTGTTTTTATTTGATTAATTTTACTTTTATAATCATCCAAATCTTTCTTAAAAGAATTATAAAGTTTATTTGTTTGTATAAATTTACCTATATAAGTTTCGGTAAAAAGCATTCCACTATTTTTAATATCTGATTTTACTTTGTCTTTTAATTCTTTTTCAGTAACTTCATCAAAAAAATATTTTATAAAATAATCATCAAAAATATTATATTTAAATTGCCTAGTTTGAACTAATTTTTTAGCTAACTGCTTCATTAAATCAATACTTTGATCCGATTTTTTTAAACTATTAGACAACATATTATTGCTGTCATCAGAATATTTGTAGAAATAATCATTTAAATTGTTAAATGTGTTATTAAAATTAATCATTGCAGTTGCATTAAAACGATTTCCTTCATCATCATCTGACTCTTCACCTTCAAAATTTTTACCTATTCCAACATAATTATAATAATTTTGTGTTTGAGATTCATTTGAAAATGAAGTACACATTAAAGATATACCAAATAAAATAACTATACCAATAACAAATGCTGTAGCAATTATCGGTACAGGGTCACCACTTGCTAAACTCATTGCTGCATCTTTAAATGTATCTCCAACATTTCCTGTATATAAATTCCCCATCGTATTCCAAATTTGTCCCGGCGCAGCAACAATAGCTCCAACTTTAGTTGAATTCAAAACTTTATTTATTGTTTTTTTTGCTAATGATTTTGATATCCCATTTTTAACACATTTATCAAGCAAAAAATTTTTTAATTTAGATTTCACCATTCGTACGCCAGCACTTTTTAACTCTTTAATTGCATTATCTATAATATTTTCTGCGGTATTTTTTTTAGTATCAACTTTCACCAGACCAGAAATTGAACTCGCTACATTTAATGCGTTTGCCATACTTGTATTATTTTTTTTGCTATTTTTGTCTTTATCTTTACTTTTTAAAATCAAACTTTTACTTCTTTTTAATTTTTGATCTTGATCTATATTTCCTTTTTTGCCTTTATTTCCAAAATTACTCATGCTTGCACTTCTTCTTAAAACCTGAGGCACAGTTCCCTGATCTTTAAGTACTGAATCAGAACTTTTACTCTTTGGTTTTATTGGACTAGAACTTGCACTCTCTGGTTTTATTGGACTAGAATTTTTACCCTCTGAATTTATTTGACCAGAACTTGCACTCTCTGATTTTAATGGACTTGAACTTTTACTCTCTTGGTTCAATGGACTTGAACTTTTACTCTCTTGGTTTAATGGACTTGAACTTTTACTCTCTTGGTTTAATGGACTTGAACTTTTACTCCCTTGGTTCAATGGACTCGAACTTTTACTTTCTTGGTTCAATGGACTCGAACTTTTACTTTCTTGGTTCAATGAACTTGAACTTTTACTTTCTTGGTTCAATGAACTTGAACTTTTACTCTCTTGGTTCAATGGACTTGAACTTGAAGATTCTTGCTCTGTTGGATTCAAAGCTGACGCTGAAGTGCTTTGCTCATTTATATGTGACTTATTTGAACTTTTTTCCGATGATTGCTGTGAAACATTTTGGCTATTAGATGTAGAATGAGTAATTGGCGTTTGCGATAAAACCTGTGGTGAACTTTCTTGACTTGAAGAATAATCTCGCCCTGATTCGCCAACATCTTCATTAAGTCCAGAAGTATCTTCAGAATAACTATCACTTCCAAAATGATAATAATTATTCGTATCTGAAATTTGTTCTCCAGACGTATCTTTTATTTGATCACTTGCAGAATTGGTATCACTATTTACATTTTTGTTTAAATCTTGCGACTTAGGCTTAGCAACAAAACTTTCTTGCGGTATAGATTCTGAATCTTGAAAATAATCTTTATCAAGTATGGCATCTTTGCTTCCATCTTCATTAACATATTGCTCAAAACCTTTATCATTTAAATCACTTTGAGGTTCTTCACTTCTATTTTCATTACTTTCCGGCGAATTTTTATATTCATCATCTTCCGGCATTTAATATCACCCACTTGTCTCATCAGGCTTCGTTGTCATCATCTTATACAAATTAGTATTTTTCGGGAAGTTATCCGTAAACGGAACAATCGTACTTCCGCAAAATAATAAACCTTGTCCCGGCGAAACATTCGTAACATAATTTCCTTGTCGAGACGAAATATTTAACAATTTTTCTAGTTCAGCGCGGTCAGTTGCTGCTTGATTCATCATTAAAATGAAATCAGAGTTAGAAAGCATACGTCGTGCTAAATCTGAAATTAATAAGTCCTCAACATTTTGCGTAATACCAGTAGGGACGCCACCCCACTTTCTCGCACGTTTATATAATTCAAACAAATAATTTGCTGAATATTCATTTTGGAATAGCAAATAAATTTCATCCATATAAATCCAAGTTCGTTTACCAATCGCACGGTTTACAGTAATTCGATTCCAAATTTGATCCAAAACTATTAGCATTCCTAAAGTTTTTAACTGCTTTCCTAAATCTTTTATGTCATAAACAATAAATCTGTTCGATATATTAATGTTTGTTGGCTTTGAAAATACACTCAAGCTTCCTGTTACATATAACTCTAAACCTAAAGCTAATTCTTGCGTCTCAGGTTCAGGCTGTTGCTTTAATATTTCATGGAACGTTACCAAAGTTGGCATATTCTCAGGTTTTGGATCCGCAAGATATTTTGTATAAGTTAATTTTGTAACACGGTCAATAATTGTTTTTGCAATTGAACTCAAACCTTCATTTCCACCAACAATTAATTCACAAAGTGACAAAACAAATTCAGATTTTAATAGAAGTGGATCATCGCTATCAGAATAATCAACTGTCATATCAAATGGATTAATGTGATTTTTACTTCCAGCCGAAATATGAATTACTTCACCATGTAAACCATTAGCGATTGCACCATATTCACGTTCAGGATCAATAACCAAAACTTCATCATCAGAATTTAATAAAACGTTCAACATTTCACGTTTAGCCGCAAAACTTTTACCGCTACCCGGCGTTCCTAAAATAAATCCGTTTGCATTTTTGAGAGATTTACGATCAAAAAATATTAAATTCCGCGAAATCGAATTAATACCATAATACATACCGCCCGGTTGAAATAATTCTTGTGTTGTAAACGGAATAAATATTGCCGTGCTCGCAGTTGTAAGTGTTCTGTGAATATCGATGAGATTTACACCAATTGGCAATGAAGAATTCATAGCTTCTTCTTGTAAATAATCTAAGTCACCCATTTTGCAATTATTTTTACGCGCAACCGATTTTATTTGATAAATATAATCATCCAAATCTTCAAGCGTATCAGCTGAAACATGCACTAAACAAGTAAACTTAAATATACGTTGATTTTTGTTTTGTAGATTATCCAATAAATCTTCGGCTTCATCCAAACTATAACGTAATTCCCATGGAATCATACTTAAATCGTAACCTTTATTAATTGCTTTACGCTCTTCATCAATTTTTTGTTGTTCCATAAACGAAATTTTTTGTTTAACTAAATCAAAAGCTTTATCTTGTTCAATACTATCAATATGAATATTTATGTTCATACCAATTGGCAAATCTGAAAGTTCAGCAACTAATTTATCAGATAAATCTGGCGGTAAATCTTTTAAAAATACAGTTTGTCCATATCGTTGGCCCATTGCATACAAATTTTTACGTTTGAAATCAAAACTATCAGGCGCAATAAAATCTTTTGTTGATAAATCTGACGCAAGAAGATAATTATAATCGAAGATAAAAGATTCAGCGCCATTGAAGAAATAATACATTAATGCCAAACGTTCATGGCCATTTAAAACATGTGCTTGTGCACCAAATGATTTGAAATTGTTCAAAATATCATTTTCAACACGATACAAAATTTGTACGGCATTTCGATAATCAACAGCTTTAACAGTGAAAGTTAAATATTTTTCACGAATCATATTACTTTGACCCTGCATCATTTTTTCATTAAGCATTTTATTATATTCTTCACGCGCTTCATTTAAATTATCTTCACGGTATTTCAAAAACATTTGATTTTTAAAATCAACTTTATCAATCGCACGATTAACAATTGAAATTTGAACGTGTATCTGCGGATCAAAATAGTTCAAAAATTCACAATACCTCGTAAATACATCAACTTTTCCATCACGATCAAGCAATTGATATGTTATATCTTCAAACTTTATTGTTTTTGAATAAAAGCCTGGAACTATTTCGCAAATGCCATCTTCCATAAGTCTTCTGTAACAAATTGATTCTTGAACACTAGTTGGTTTAGCACGTTTTTTAATTGCTTGTTTTAAATCCAAATCACGATTAATTTGTTCTTTATCTAAATTTCTTATTTTTTCATTTATCTGCTTTAAGTTTTGATTTTTTGCTTTCCCCTGATCCGAAAGAATTTTTCGAATCTGCTGCTTCGCCTCTAACTTTTGAATATTTTTCTGCTTTGACTTTTGAAATAAGCTCATCGCTAACACTCACTCCCAATCCAAAATCACTATAATAATCAAAAAAATCAACGGATAACCTTGTTTTATAAACACGAATTTGTTGATTAAACATATGATTGATAACAATCATTGCATATTTTTCAAACGTAAATCCATTTATACGCAAAAATCCAATACCCATAACAGGCATTGCTTCTACTAAAACCAAATATCCTGCTAAATCATTTCCGATAAACGGTTTAACCGCAAAAAAAGTTATCATACAAATAATCACAGCAATTGCAACACAAAACAATTGACGAACACTAAGTCCAAAAATAATTTTTTCTCTATATTCAGTTATCTCTTTAGGAATTTTTACTTCGAGCGGCATAATTTTCGCCTCCAGTAAATAAAATTAATAAAAAGCACCAGTAATAGCTTTGACATATTTATCAGAACCCATTATAGACATTAAAAGCATAATCGCAAAAATTAAAGGTTTAACTCCACCTTCTAATGCAATTTGACCAACACCAACCCAAAAAGCAACCGGGCCAGAAAACATACCAATTATCGTATTTAATATTCCACTTGCAAAATCATGAGAATTACCAAAAATCATTAACATCATCATATCTGAAAATACTACCAAAATGATATACATAACAACCACTTTTAAAGATATACCAATAAATTGCTTTAAAAAATTCTTACCAATTTGACTTAATTCCTGACTCGCAAAAGTAGCAAAAGGAATAGGGGCTAGAGAAATGAAAACATACATTTCCATAACACGTCCAAACAAAATAAATGGTACAACACACATTACAATCTTAACAAAAAGCCATTGTATTCCAAACTGTAAAAAAATAAATATTAAACCATACCAAGGACAATTGTATAATGTAGTTTCAACCTCAGGATTGTTAAATGCCTCTTGAGATGCAACTTTTGCAGCAGCTTGTACATCAATAAACATACTTGTTGTAGTACTAAATATAGCTTCCAAAACCATTTGTGTATTATCTAATAATATCTTACAAATAGCAACTTTTATCATTAACTTAAACGGCGTTTCAAAACCGGAATTACGCATACCTTCAGTTCGTACAGTTATCTGAAATAATTCTATTAAAATAATGAGCGAAAAAATAACCATTGCAGTTGGCATAACACCATCTCGCATTACCTCTATAGACATAAAATACGGATTACCAGTAGTAGTAGTAACATTTGATGAACCCGCATTAAAAAAATTTATAGGAGTCCAAGCAAACATCTTAATTATTTCATCATCAATCAATGATTTAAAAATACCATTAGCTGCATTTATTACACCAGCAACCATAAGGTCTTTTAATTCTGTTAGTTGAAAAATAATCTCTCCGCAAATTAAAACTAACCTAACCATCATACCAATAACTATATTTAATAAGCTGCCATTACCTAAAACAGCATTTAAAATCAATTGAATAAAATCCAACAAAAAACCAGCAAATATCTCAAGAATAGGTACAACTATAACACCAACAACTTTAGCTATCGCTTTACCAACAGCATTAGCAATTGTACTCATCAATCCGAGTTGCATAAAACCAAATTCAAACAAAAAAATACAACTCCTTTCTTTTGTAAAACTAAATCAATATAACAATATTAGAATTCAAAATGAAAGCGGCAAAACAAATACAAAAACCACCAACAATTTGCCACAAACTTGATTCTAAAGCTGGTGCGTTAGGATTTCGTAAACTTTCTGCCAAATTTATTACACCAAACAAAGTCCATAATGCGCCAGCAAAAATAACAATCTTACTTGCATAATTTATAAGATTAATAATAAGTTCTAAATTAAAATTAAAAGTTCTAAAAAAAATAGCCGTAATAATAATTGAAAATCCAGCAGAAATTTGCCACAAAGAAGACTGAAGGCCTGGAGCATTTTTTTCATGCAAATGACTTGCAAGCCTTATGACACCAAGTACACTCCACAACGCTCCACCTATTTCAAAAAAAAACGTTATACAATTTATAAGCGTTTCAAAAACTAAAACATTATTAGTTGCATCTGTAATTATAAATTTTATTTAAATCATCTTCTTTCTAAATTATTTTTGACTCACAACTGAATTAAATAAAGTAGAAGCAACCATTATTAAAAGGCCACCAACTATTTGCCAAATAGCTGATTGTAATGCTGGTCCAGTTTTTTCTTTTAAAGCACCAGCTAAGATAATAACACCCCATATTGTCCATAAAGCTCCACCAATCATAGCAAATTTAGCACCTATACCTAAAACATCATCTAAAAGTAAAGCGTTTGTCGAAATATTTTTAAACAAATATGTAGCCGTCATTATCATTAAACCGCCAACAATTTGCCAAATACCAGATTGCAAACCGGGACCATTTTTATCTTTTAGACTACTGGCTAACACAATCGTTCCCCAAACCATCCAAATAGATCCACCAATATTATCAAAACTCGCAACTAAATTTAATAAATCTGTACTTGTAGGTAAAATGTAAGAATCCAAAATCATTGCAAAAAATACACCTCCCAAATATAAAAAAATTCATCTCTCATCCACAAAAATGGACAAGAGACAAAAATTAAAATATTGTTTTGGAATTTTTTAACCAAATGAAACTACCGTCTTAAATAAAGCAGCAGCAACTATGATCAAAGCACCACCAACAAGCTGCCAAATACCAGATTGTAAACCAGGACCATTTTTGTCTTTCAGCGCACCAGCTAAAACGATAACACCCCAAACTGCCCAAAATGCCCCACCTACAATTGTAAATTGAGTAACCATGTTCATAACATCACTTATTAAAGTTGCACCACCAATAGTAGAGACACTTGGTACTTCAACAGAAGCTAATAACATATTTTCAGTCATATTAAATCACCTCCTTTAAATTTTTTTATTCTTCATCATCAACGTTTAAAATTTTAGCATCAATAAATTCATTTATTTGTTCTTCAAGCTCTTCCATATTTATAAAATTTTCGAGCTTAAAGTCTTCCCAATTATCAACACCTTCAACTGTCGGTAAACCTTTAACTGATTCAAAAAATTTGTCCATTTTTCTTGTTTCAGCATCTTGAACTACATAAGTATTCTTTTTGTTATAATCTGATAATAATTTATAGCGCTTGTGTCTTTCTATTACATATTTACGAGATCTAAACGGTCTAACACCACGTATTGACAATATACATTCAGTACCTTCCAACAAACCAACTTCATCCGGTGTTATTAATTCGCGACCAACAACTTGTCCACTATTTGAAAAACTACCTTGTGAACCTTTACTTTCAGAAGTTGTACGTAAGTCAATGGTTGTTTTACCAATCATTTTTGAAATATATTCACAAGTTGATTGTTCCTTACCACCAAGGAAAAGTAAAGTATCACAGTTACCTGTAATCGTCTCCCACGTATCTTTATAAAGTCCTTTAAGCTGCGCGACATTCTGTAAAATAACATTAACTGACATTTCACGGCTACGCATTGTAGCTATATAAATTTCAAAGTTTGGAATTAAACCTATGTTTGCAAACTCGTCTAACAAAAATCTAACATGTATCGGAAGTCGTCCACCATATTTTTGTTCAGCTTTCAAGAACAACGAGTCAAACAATTGCTGGTACATCATTGCCGCCAAGAAATTAAATGTACGGTCTGAGTCAGAAATTACTATAAACAAAGCTGTTTTTTCTTCACCAATTTTGTCAAGCTCAATTGTATCCTCAGAAAGCATATCAGATACAGCTTTAATATTAAATGTTGCCAAACGTACACCAACTGATACCAAAATACTTTTAGCAGTTTTACCAGCTGCTAACTTAAACAAATCATATTGCTTACAAGCAAAATGGTCAGGCTTTTCAGCTTTTAAATCTTCAAACAAAATATCAAGTGGTGATTTATAATTTTCATTTTCTTCTTTTACTTCTGCAAGTCTTAATAATTCCATTACGGTCCCAATATTTTGTTCATTTTTCGGAGCTTCCATTAATACAAATGCGAATAAAGCTTCAAGCAAAGCAGTTTCAGCTTTCTCCCAGAAAGGATCGGCCCCACCACCTTTTTTATCACCATTTGTATTCGTAATTAAATTTGTAATAAGTTTCAAAATATCTTTTTCATCATGAACATATTCAAAAAAGTTGTAATGATCACTTTTAGCAAAATCTATAAGATTAAATACTTTTATTTTATAACCATTTTTTTCAAGCATTTGACCTGTTTCATTAATAAGACTACCTTTAGGATCTGTTATAACGTAACTACTATGGCATTGCATTAAATTTGGCTTAACAAAATATCTTGTTTTACCACTACCACTACCACCGATTACTACTACATTATTATTCCGGAAAGTTTTTCTTGTATCAATTGACATTCCTTCGGTATCAGTAAAAAGCATATTTTTTTCAGGATTTTTATCCATAAATGGACCAATATTTTTATGTTTACCCCATTCAGCTGAACCATGTTCTTTGCCAATCATAAAATTTCTTCGTCCTGCAAAATTATAAACATAAATTGCAATCGGTAATAATGCGCCACAGATACCAATTGTAATATCAAAAGCAGTTTTAGAAATAAAAAGTGGATTTGCAATTAAATCTCCAACCAAATTAGCTATAGCAATTTGATATTTTTTATAAAATATTACTTCCTCAGTAACACTAAGTAAATATGCGAACCTATTTAAAATCCAAAACATTGCCAAAGTCCAAATACCAATCAAAGCATTCATTATTTTATTAGGTTTTAACATTAACTTTCACCCCCAAAAAATAATCTTTATATAATTAATCTTTTTGTATATTTTTTATAGCTTTTCTTGCAGCTTCACTTTGCGCTTCAAAAGTCATTCTTGTAACAATTTTTTCTGAATTTTCATTATCAATATTTTTATTTGCAACTTCATTGGAATTTTTATTATCATCATCAATTTTATATTCTGACATGATATTCACCTCCAAAAAAATTAATATTATGTTCTTGATTCATTATTATCTTTTTGAGCACCAAAGCTCATACCTTGATTTTTATCTTGATTTTTATTTTGAGCATTAAAGGTTATATTTTCTGCTTTTTCAGCAGCTTTTGCTGCACGAACTTTAACCGATTTTTCGGGATCGTCAATAATTATATTCATTATATTTTGAACATTTTGAAACATCTTCGCTGCATCTTCAGGTTTAAGGGTTCCATCAATGCTCGTTCCTTTTGTTAGCTCCGAAGCAATATCTTCCGGCTTTTTATTCTTTATTGCATCTAAAGTAACATCCGCTTTACTTTTTTGATTTTTGAGTTCATCTAATTCTTTTTTATAAGTATCTCTCTCTTTTACGACTTTTTCCGTATCTCCTTTTCCCTCTGCTATTTCTTTATCTTTTTCTTTAATTTTAGATTCTAATTCCTTAATCCTATTCCCTAACTGTTTAGATTTAGTCTCCATCGCTGTTTTCATTAATTCCAAAATAGCTTTTATCATATTTATTAAAGCTAAACCTGCACTTATAGCAACATTATCTCCTGCCATATAAAACACCTCCAAAAAATTGTTATGAAATTATTATATTAAAATCAAATTTTTTTGTCAAGAGGATATAATTTCATATCCTATTTTTGCCAAAATACTCTATATCTACGTTTTTCAAAAAAAATTGCAAAAAAAAAAACTATGTAGTATAAATGTATATGGTAATGATTTCCTATTTCATTTTATAAATTTTAAGGAGGAATTATTTTGGAATGTTATAGAGATCAAAGGGAACGTGAAGAACGTGAAAGAGAGCAATTTGCATTTAATGTTGCAAATTCCGGAGCTGATGTGGTTGGTCTTGCAGGAGCTTTTGCAGGTGCAGTGGGCGCTTATAATAACTACAAAAATTTGAAAAATCAGCATAATAAATTACAAAAAGAACTTGCTGAAAAAGATGAAATTCTAAGGCTACAAAGAGAAGAAAGAAAAGAAATATATACTGAAACTGATAACTTAAAAAAAGAATTAGCAGAAGGAATGAGGGATTATTATCAAAAAATTTTACACGAATTTATTTATCCTTATGTAAAACCCGTTTCTGAACAGCTAGATAAAATGCTACGTGAACGAGGAACAACTTTAAGTAATGATGAATATATTGCGAAAGTAAAAGAAATTGTTGCCAAATGTATAAGAACTGTATGTGAAGAAAATAGAGTTGACCAAGATAAGATGAATTTTATGGTTTTTCTTGCAAAAAAAACAGAAACTATTCAATATATAATTTCAATGGATAATTGCCCTAGTTTAGCAAGATTCATAAATAATTCTGCAATAGCGGTCGTAAACAATTATGGGATTAATTATTTTTGCGAAAACATAGCATCATTTTTTTCAATGTTCACACCAAAAGAAATTACAGCAGGATATCCTTCAAACGAAACGTTCTCTTGGGCAAATGAAGAACAAATAGCTCGTATTGTATGTGATTTAATACCTTCTTATGGGCAAAGAATCGTTTTGTTTGGAGATAATTTAAAATATCTTAATAAATATCAGACACCCATGTTAACTCCACAACAAACTCAAGCTATTAAGAATAAAAGATTTAATTTTCCTCAAAATTCACCTATATATGAAGAAATATATCAATACCATTCAACATACGGAAGAGGAAAAGATTACTCAAATCAAAACGTTCCAAAATTAGAAGAAGATAGTAATTGCTGCCTCCTTATATAATAAAAAAAAGATGAAGACTATTTCCTTCATCTTTTTTTATTAACTAATTTTAAATAAGAAGGCATGGATCATTTTTATATTGTAAAGGCACAGCTTGCGATGCACACGACGCATAATATTTACTATTATATTGTTTCAATAAATATTCAGGCATATTCCTAAGATAAAACCTTAACAACACATATTGCTCATAAGTAATAAGCCATAACTGTTCTTCAGTAAAATATTTTGCTCTCTCTCCAAACAATCCTAATTTTGTATTAAAATATCTTATATGAAAATTCGGAATATTTTTTATCTGTTCTTTTCTCGCAGATCTATAAGCTATTTCTGGAATAAAATTCTCCTTGGAATCATTTTCTATATCTATAGTATCAAACATAGCAAAATAATAATCACCAAATTCTTCTGAATCATTATAATTTATTTTTGATATAGCGTCTTTTATGCCGCAATTATATTTTTTCTCTAATTTACGCCTTAATTCTCTGCCTTTTTCTATTTTTATATCATCACTCTCATCTTCCTCCTCTTCATGAAATTTTAACCTTTCAATTTCGCGTTGTTGTTTTGCAAGCCTTTCTTCATAATCAGCAAATCTTCTTTCAACTTCATAACTTGAATAATAAAGTTCACTCATATTGTTTGTACCCCCCCCCCTAAAATTTCAAAAAAACACATTTAACATAATAAAATAAAAACTTAATTTTATTAAGTAACATCAACTCGCTTTCTTAATTTTTTTCTAATATCATTTATATAACATATTTTACATAATATGTCAATTATTTTTTAATCATGTAAAACGTTTGTAATCAATATAATGTTTTTTTGCATAATAATGCAATTCTCTGACCTTTTTTCTTTTAGCAAACAATGTAACTCGACAAAATATGAATTTATACCTTAAAAATGCTTGTAAAATTAAAAATTAAATGCTATAAATGTATAGTAATTATTGCCAATTTCATTTTATAAATTTTAAGGAGGAATTATTTTGGAATGTTATAGAGATCAAAGGGAACGTGAAGAACGTGAAAGAGAGCAATTTGCATTTAATGTTGCAAATGCTGGAGCTGATGTGGTTGGTCTTGCAGGAGCTTTTGCAGGTGCAGTAAATGCTCATAATAACTACAGAAATTTGAAAAATGAATGTAATAAATTACAAAAAGAAATTGCTGAAAAGAAAGAAAGTCTAAGGTTACAAAGAAAAGAAAAAATAAATACGCTAAAAGAAAATGATGGTATTAAATTACGATTGGGAGAATTAAATAGAAAATATTTTAAAACAAGATATGAAACAAGTTACGAAGCATGGCAAAGCATTCAAGAGTGTCCGCAAATTGCAAATAGAACACCATCATTAAAAAAATATTTACACATGACAAAATTCCCTAGCTTACCAGAATATATAAATTCAGATATAATAGAAGATGTAAATAAAAATGGTGTTAATTGCTTTCACGAAAAAGAAGCATTTTTTTCAATGTTCACACCAGAAGAAATTGCAGCAGGATATCCTTCAAACGAATTATTTTCTTGGGCAAATGAAGAACAAATAGCTCTTATTGTAGGTGATTTAATACCTTGTTACGGACAAAGAATCGTTTTATTTGGGAATAATTTAAAATATCTTAATGAATATCAGGTATCCATGTTAAATTCACAACAAATTCAAGCTATTAAGAATGAAAGATTTAATTTTCCTCAAAATTCACCTATATATAAAGAAATATATCAATACCATTCGACATACGGAAGAGGAAAAGATTACTCAAATCAAAACGTCCCAAAATTAGAAGAAGATAGTAATTGCTGCCTTCTTATATAATATAAAAAAAGATGAAGACTATTTTCTTCATCTTTTTTTTATTAACTAATTTTAAATAATAAGGCATGGATCATTTTTATATTGTAAAGGCACAGCTTGCGATGCATACGACGCATAATATTTACTATCATATTGTTTCAATAAATATTCAGGCATATTCCTAAGATAAAGCCTTAACAACACATATTGCTCATAAGTAATAAGCCATAACTGTTCTTCAGTAAAATATTTTGCTCTCTCTCCAAACAATCCTAATTTTGTATTAAAATATCTTATATGAAAATTCGGAATATTTTTTATCTGTTCTTTTCTCGCAGATCTATAAGCTATTTCTGGAATAAAATTCTCCTTGGAATCATTTTCTATATCTATAGTATCAAACATAGCAAAATAATAATCACCAAATTCTTCTGAATCATTATAATTTATTTTTGATATAGCTTCTTTTATGCCGCAATTATATTTTTTCTCTAATTTACGCCTTAATTCACGTCCTTTTTCTATTTTTATATAATCACTCTCATCTTCCTCCTCTTCATGAAATTTTAACCTTTCAATTTCGCGCTGTTGTTTTGCAAGCCTTTCTTCATAATCAGCAAATTTTCTTTCAACTTCATAACTTGAATAATAAGATTCACTCATATTGTTTGTACCCCCCCCCCCTAAAATTTCAAAAAAACATATTTAACATAATAAAATAAAAACTTAATTTTACTAAGTAACATCAACTCGCTTTCTTAATTTTTTTCTAATATCATTTATATAACATATTTTACATAATATGTCAATTATTTTTTAATCATGTAAAACGTTTGTAATCAATATAATGTTTTTTTGCATAATAATGCAATTCTCTGACCTTTTTTCTTTTAGCAAACAATGTAACTCGACAAAATATGAATTTATACCTTAAAAATGCTTGTAAAATTAAAAATTAAATGCTATAAATGTATAGTAATTATTGCCAATTTCATTTTATAAATTTTAAGGAGGAATTATTTTGGAATGTTATAGAGATCAAAGGGAACGTGAAGAACGTGAAAGAGAGCAATTTGCATTTAATGTTGCAAATTCCGGAGCTGATGTGGTTGGTCTTGCAGGAGCTTTTGCAGGTGCAGTGGGCGCTTATAATAACTACAAAAATTTGAAAAATCAGTGTAATAAAGCAAAAAAAGAACTTGCTGGAAAACAAAAAGAACTTGCTGAAGTAAAAAGACAAAGAAAATTACAAATAGAAGAAAACCAAATATTGAGAGAAAAAGCCCAAAATTTGATAATACAAACTGCACAAAAAATGAGGGATTATTATCAAAAAATTTTACACGAGTTTATTTATCCTTTTGTAAAACCCTCTATTAATTCTCTAAATAAATTGCTAGATGAACGAGGAATAACTTTAAGTACTGATAAATATATTGTGCAATTAAAAGAAATTGTTGCCGGATGTACAAAAATTTTATGTGAAAGAGCTGGAGTTAACCAAGATAATATGAATTTTATGGTTTTTCTTGCGAAAAAAACAGAAACTATTCAACATATAATTTCAATGGGTAATTGCCCTAGTTTAGCAAGATTCATAAATAATTCTGCAATAGCGGTCGTAAACAATTATGGGATTAATTATTTTTGCGAAGAAATAACAGTTTTTTTTTCAATGTTCACACCAAAAGAAATTGCAGCAGGATATCCTTCAAACGAAACGTTCTCTTGGGCAAATGAAAAACAAATAGATTATATTGTAGGTGATTTAATACCTTGTTACGGACAAAGAATCGTTTTATTTGGAGATAATTTAAAATATCTTAATGAATATCAGGTGACCATGTTAACTCCACAACAAACTCAATCTATTAAGAATAAAAGATTTAATTTTCCTCAAAATTCACCTATATATGAATACCATTCGACATACGGAAGAGAAAGAGATTGCTCAAATCAAAATGTTCCAGAATTAGAAATATGCCAATACCATCCGACATACGGAAGAGGAAGAGATTACTCAAATCAAAATGTTCCAGAATTAGAAGAAGATAGTAATTGCTGCCTCCTTATATAATATAAAAAAAGATGAAGATTATTTCCTTCATCTTTTTCGTTTTGCTATTAATTATATTAAATCAAAAAACTATCTTTACTATCTTTGTAATAAGAAAATTGTGCTGGATTTTGATGTTCCAAAAAAAAACTTTTTTGCCTTTTAGTCAATAAAATTGATATTAAGCTATACTGCCTTTCAGTAATACCAGTCATATGATCTTTTTTTAAAGCTCTTACCCTTGAACCAAACTTAGCTATAGAATCTCCAAAAGCGTCTATAGTATAAAATAAAATATTTTTAATTTGCGTTCTTCTTGCTTTCTTGAAAGCTTCTTCTGGAATAAGTCCTTTTTTTATTTCGTAATAGGAAAACATAGCAAAATAAAAATCATTAAATTCACGTTCATTAGAATAATCAATTCTTTTTAAAGCTTCTTCGAAACTACCGTATTTTTTAATTAAAATTCCTCTTGCAGATTCACCTTCATCTTTTTTTTCAGCGTCCGATAAACATTCCTCCTCTTCTTCATAAGCTCTTAATCTTTCAATTATGCTATCTCTCTCTTTGAGCTCTCTTTTATAATATTCAATCGTTCTTTCAACTTCATAACTTGAATAATAAAATTCACTCATATTGTTTGTACCCCCCCCCTTCATAAAATTTCAAAAAAACATATTTGACATAATAAAACAAAAACTTAATTTTATTAAGTAACATCAATTCTCTTTCTTAATTTTTTTCTAATGTCATTTATATAACATATCTTACATAATATGTCAATTATTTTTTAATCATGTAAAACGTTTGTAATTAATATAACATTTTTTTGCATAATAATGCAACCTTCTAATTTTTTTCTTTTAACAAACTATATAACCTTATAAAATTGAAATTTATACGGTACAAATTTTTATATTTTAAAGTACATGCTTAAACGTTTTTTTCAATAAAATAAATTCTTCTATACGTTTTTCAGAAAAATAACAAAAAGTTGCTTTCAACTGTTCCATAGTAAATGCACCTATTTGTTTATTAGTAAAATAATTAACTTTAAAACGAAAAAGAGTTATTTTGAGACCAAATCTAGGTACTAAAGAAAGTGGTATATTTAATATATGTTTTTGAGTTGCTTGCAAATATGCTGATTCAGGAATATATTTAATATCAGATAATCGGCACATAGAAAAAAATGTATCAGGAAATTCATCGGCTTCATAGAATTTTATTTTTTTTATGCAAGTAATCCAATTTTTTGCTCCTGTTTTGTAAATCAATTCAGATTTTAAATCTGTAAAATCGTTATAATTAATTTTTCTTTTTCGCAACATTTTAATTTTTCCTTCTCATAAACTCCTAGAATATATTATGAAAAACAAATTTACAATTATCGACACGTTTTATTTTATATATAAAATATTTTACATAATACGTCAAATATTTTTTATAGCAATACATTATCAATATGTTTTATATTTAAATTCATATCAGAAATATTTTTTTCTATTGACATTTATATTTTTATAAGCGTATAATAAATTTGTTTTGGATGGAGAAGTACTCAAGAGGCTGAAGAGGTGCCCCTGCTAAGGGCATAGGTCGAGAAATCGGCGCGAGGGTTCAAATCCCTCCTTCTCCGTAAATTATAAAAGAACCTCATAGATAAAATTATCTATGAGATTTTTTATATAAAAATTTTTATTTAGCAAATTAATTTTCTTCGCAGTTACAACTTTTTTTACACGGATTATTATTTTCTATCGGAAAAACTTTTTTCTTCCCCATTTCATCTTGTACGTACATTAAACATTCTCCAAAACGTTGGAAGTGTACAATCTCACGCGTACGTAAAAACCTTATTGGATCCATTACATCTGGATCATCTATGAACTTCATTATATATTCATAAGTTTTTCGTGCCTTTTCCTCTGCCGCCATATCTTCATATAAATCTACCGCTGGATTCCCTGTCGACTGAATATATGCAGCAGTAAATGGAGTACCGGCCGCATTAGCTGGATAAATTCCAACGCCATGGTCAACATAATATGCATCTAAGCCACTCTCTTTTAATTGTTCTTCTGTTAAATCACGAGTAAGTTGATGAACAATTGCACCAATAATTTCTAAATGTGCTAGCTCTTCAGTTCCTATATCATTTAAAGTTGCTTTAGCCTCTGGTGTTAGCATACTAAATCGTTGACTTAAATATCTAAGTGAGGCACCAAGTTCACCATCCGGTCCACCATATTGCGTTAAAATTAATTTAGCTAAAGTAGGATTCGTATGTTTTATTTTAACAGGGTACTCCAATTTTTTTTCATATATCCACATTTTATAAAGAAGCCTCCTATAATTTTGAATTAAAATCCGTAGACCATGGCCACGGATTATTTATCCATGTCCAATTATTATTACGACTAAAAGATCTAAATGAACAAAGTGGACCAAAATTTTTCTCATATTTCGTACGGCAACTATCAGCTTTCGTAATAATTGAGTTATATAAACTAATTGCATTTTCATCATTAGGATGAGTATTTAGGTAAAGAGCTAGATCGACTGCGGCAAAATCTAATTGAGTAAGTTCTTCAAGTAAATTTTCCATTTAGTCCACCTCCAATTCGATATCAGTTTTACAAAAACAATCTTTAGGTACGTATGGGAAATTCAACTCAGGAAAAAGTGTACCAATATATAGTGCTTTTTCTAATCCATAAATTTTAGCCATTTCTTGAAATGGAATATAAGCTTGTGCTAATCTAAGGTTACATGAAAAGCAATTATTAAAATTCATTTTCTAATTCTCCTTTTTTCTTTATACTTACGATTTATATTATTCAGTATGAAAAAAAACGTTCATAGGAGTTGTATGTAATGAAAAAAATTGCAGTAATGGGTTCAGGAAGTTGGGGAATCGCTCTAGCAATATTACTTAATAAAAATGGGAACGAAGTAAAAATTTGGTCCTATTCTCAAAAAGAATCTGACGAAATAAATTTAAATCGTGAGAATAAAAATTGTTTGCCCGGTATAAAAATTCCAAAAAAAATTTTAGTTTCTAATGATAACAAAATAATTCTAGATAGCGCCGATTTCGTAATAATAGCAATGCCATCAAAATTTATACGTGAGAACTTACAAAAATTTTCAATTCCGGAAAACTCAATAATTATTAACGTTGCGAAAGGAATTGAAGAAGGAACATTTTTACGTATCTCAGAAATAATTGAGCAAGTTTGTAGAAATAAAAAAATCGTTACACTTTCCGGCCCAACTCATGCCGAAGAAGTTTCACGAAATTTACCTACAACATGTGTAGTCGCATCAAAAAATATTGAATTAGCTAAAGCCGTACAAAAATTATTTAACAATGAATTTTTTCGCGTGTATACAACTTCCGACATAATTGGCGTCGAATTAGGTAGCGCATTAAAAAATATTATTGCATTGGCGTCAGGAATTGCTGACGGCTTAGGCTTTGGCGATAATACAAAAGCCGCGATTATTACTCGCGGTATTTTAGAAATCGTACGACTCGGTGAAAAACTTGGCGCAAAAGCTGAAACTTTTTATGGATTAAGTGGAATGGGCGACTTAGTCGTAACTTGCATAAGTAATCACAGTCGTAATAGACGCGCTGGAATTTTATTGGGACAAGGTGTGCCATTGGATGAAACATTAAAAAAAGTCAACATGGTTGTCGAAGGCGTAAGCAATGCAAAAGCAGTAAATGATTTAGCAAAAAAATTTGACATCGATATGCCAATAGTTTTTGAAATAAATAAGATGTTGTACGAAGGAAAATCTCCACGTCAATCAGTTTTAGATTTAATGTTACGTGATGCAAAAGATGAGTAGAGGAACTAAATTGAAAAAGAAGCGAAGAAAAAAATTTCCGACATTTATAAAACTTTATTTATTGCTCTATCCACTATTTTTATTTTCAACGCTAGAGACATTAAATGCGACAAATATTTTTGACGTATGTACGAGAATTTTTACGCCATATACTTTTTTGTCATACACCGCAATATTGTTAGTCATACTTATGATTTTTTCGATAAGCGATAACATTTTTCTGTCGGGATTTTTGACAAGCATCATGTTGTATATTTTTTACGTTGTAAATTTTTATCGGAAAGAAATTACCGGTTGGGTGTTTGTCCCACAGGATTTTAGTTTCATAAAAAATCTTGGGAACTTGGCAAGCTTCACACATTTAAATTATCACAAACGAATCGGTTTAACATTTATAGTAATATTTTTTTTGCTGTCAACATTATTTGTCATATCAAAGCGCGTGCATTTAAAATTTGTTAAACGCTTCAAAATTTTCGTTACTTCTTTAATAATATTTTGGATTTTGTTCTTCACGGAATTTTCAAAAATAAATATTTTGCCACTATTTTCAGTTGATACACGAATAAAATTTACCGTCAATCAAATTTATGAAAAATATGGCGTAATAATGGGATTTTACGTCGGCTACGCACAAGAAACAAAATTAAAGCCACCAAATTATAATCAAACTACAATAAACAAAATTGTGGAAGAAATTCAAAAATATCCACGCAAAAAAAAGAAAAAAATAACGCCGAATGTAATTGTAATAATGAGTGAAGCGTTTGCTGACCCAACGCTTTGGAGCAATATAAAATTTTCCACCGAACCTATACCAAATTTTAAAAAATTACGTGAGCAAAGTATTTATGGAAATATTATTACACCGGTATTTGGCGGCGCAACTTGTAACGTTGAATATGAATTTAATACGTGTAATTCACTTTACTTTTTCAAATCTGAAACAATTCCTTACGAACAAATTAATACGTATTTTACAAATGAAAAAATGGAGACCGTACCAAAAATTTTCAAGCAAAATGGCTATGAAACAATTGGCTTACATACATATAGCAAAGAATTTTTTAACCGTGAAAAAATTTATCCACTACTTGGCTTTGACAAATTTATAACGGCTGAAGATATGAAAAATGCGCCGATAAAAGGAAATTATATTTCTGACAAATATCTTACTGACAAATTGATTTATATTTTACAGACGAAAAAAAATCCATTGTTTTTATATGCAACAACAATGGAAAATCATTATCCGTTTCAGCCAAAAAAATTTACTGAACCTGATCCAATTAAAGCACAAAGTAATTTATTGGATGCGGAACAATTAGCGTCCGTAAATTCATATTTACACGGAATAAATGATGCGGATAAACAATTAAAACGTATAACAGATTATTTACAAAAATATGATGAGCCAACAATTTTAATATTTTTTGGTGATCATTTACCAATTTTAGCTGATTCCGGGTTTGGATTATATGTTGATTTAAAATATATTTCGTCTGACGACAATTTAAAATGGAATACTGAAGATTATTATAAAATGTTTACGACACCATATTTAATTTGGAATAATTTCGATAATAAAAAAATAAATCTTGGCGATATAAGTCCATATTTCTTAAGTAATTATTTGTTAAATATATTAGGCTTTGAAAAACCATTACGATTTCAATTTATGGATATGGCATACGAAAAATTTCATGCGCTTAAAGAAAATTTATTTATTGATTCAAATGGGAATAAATACAGCGTTCCACAAGATGAAAATATAACAAACATGTTTTGGAATTTGCAATATGATTCAATTTGGGGTGAAAAATATTTAAAGTAAAAAAATTTATAACATAAAGCAACTCATTATGAACTGCACCCAAAAAGTTAGACAAAAATTGAATTAAGCAACTAAAGAGGATTG
>CAOVHW010000006.1 GCA_948543815.1 uncultured Eubacteriales bacterium
TTTCCTTAAAAAAATTTTCCACAAAAAAAATAATCCGCTATATCGGATTATTCTTTGTCAAAGAAATTTGTTTCGTCTTTTCCTTTTTGCTGTCCTTCTAAGTTAGGTGGCTTTTTCCCTTGATTTTGCGCTTTTCCTTTTGTTTGACCTACTTTTTGCTCTATACTTGTTTCCTTTTCATTTTTTATTAAATTATTACTTGATTTTTTTTCACTTTTTAGTTGATTTTCTTTTAACTTCTTAATTTGCAAATTATAACATAAAGCAATCGCAAAATTTGTTAAAGTAATTGAACCAAAAGCAGTAGTCAAAGCTGCAGCAACAAATGTTCCTAAAGGAACAACTCCGATTCCAAAAGTTAACACACCTATTAATATAGTTGCTATTGCAAAAACACTTCCCAAAATTAAGGCGGCAATTAAACGCCTTTTGCAACATTTTTTAAATTCTATAGTATGTATCTTTGCTGTAATATTAAATAATAAACTCTCCGGAAATGCATTAATAGATAAGCCTCCAAATAATCCTAGAGAAATTGAAGAAGCTAATGTAACAGTTCCAAGACCACATGTTAATCCACCTATCAATATTGCTATAACACCAGAAACAATTCCCAAAAAGGTAAAACAAAAAACCCCACACTTAAAATTTTCTTTTAATACTTTCCATAGAGTTCCCTTATAAACATGAAAAAAATGTTTACGATAATTAGTCCAATAGCCGCTATTAGGCTTATTTGTATTTATATCACTTTGAGGCAATAGATCTTTTTCCATAATAAATCCTCATAAATCCTCCAGCAAAAAAATTTTCATTATCAAAATTTAACTCTTGTTTTTATTATAAAATATAAATTTTATTTTTGCAAATATTTTTCTAAAAAAATAATCCGTTCATACGGATTAATCTTTTTTAAAATGAATTTAATTTTCAGCGGACAATTTTTTTTTACGAAGTAAATCCATTTTTTCAGCAACATGCGGCAATTTAATTTTTATAATTTGTTGAGCGTGCGCTGCAGAAAATATTTCTTTGCTATTTTCATCATACATTTGTGTAACTTTAAATGAAAAGTTTTTTGTTTTTGAAAGGACTTCTAACTCATCACCAACTTGAATTTTATTACGTTGTTCAATTGTAGCAAAAGAAGTTTTTGTGTCAAAATCTTTTATAATTCCTACAAAATCATAACTTTTTATGTACGAACTACTTTTATAAATTTCATTCGGCTGCCGACCAAAATAAAAACCACTGGAATAATGTCGATGACTAACTTTTTCTAACTCTTCCAAATAATATTCTTTTTTGTCACGATAAATATTTTTGTCATTAAAATAATCATCAATTGCTTCGCGATAAATTTTAGTCACTGCTGCAACATAATAAATTGATTTCATACGTCCCTCAATCTTTAAACTCGTAACGCCACAATCAAAAATTTTGTCCAAATAATTTATCATGCACATATCTTTTGAATTCAAAATAAAAGTTCCATTTTGATTTTCTTCAATCGGCCAAAATTCATTAGGACGATTTTGCTCAACCAAATTATATTTCCAACGACAAGCCTGCGCGCAATCACCATGATTTGCATCGCGCCCTGATAAAAAATTGCTGAGCAAACATCTGCCCGAATACGAAATACACATTGCACCATGCACAAAAGCTTCCAACTCAACCTGTGGATTCATTTGATGAATACTTTTTATTTCGTCAAATGATAATTCGCGCGCCAAAATAATTCGCTTTGCGCCAAGTTCAATCCAAAATTGCGCAGCTTTATAATTTGTAATGTTAGCTTGCGTGCTAACATGGATATCGACATGCGGCAAAACTTCTTTAACCAAAAGAAAAATTCCCGGATCAGATACAATTATCGCATCAACATTTTTCAAGCTTGGTAAATAATTTTTCAACTCATCAATATCGTTATTGTGCGCAAAAATATTCGCGGTAAAATAAATTTTTTTACCACGTTTATGAACATAATCAATAGCAACTTTTAATTCATTTTCATTAAAATTTGTGGAGTTAGCACGCAAACTAAAATTTTGTCCACCAAGATAGACAGCATCTGCACCATAATTCAATGCAAATTTTAATTTTTCGAAATCACCGGCCGGCGATAACAATTCTATTTTATTTTTCAACACAATAATTCCTCTTTCTTGAATTTTTATGAGTCAGACTTATCGATATCACTTCCATCGTTATTAAAAGGAGGCTCTAAATCTTGATCAAATTCAAAATTTTGCTTTTTTACAAAGTCAGAATTTCGCTGTTGACGTGATTTATTAGTCAAATCATCTTTCATTTTAAGAAATTTTAAAGCCTTCCTAAACGTATATGCATTAAAAAGATTTGACAAAGCCGTCCAACTAAAAGCAGTAGTTAAAGCTGCAGCAGCAAACGTTCCCAAAGGAATAATTCCAGCACCAAAAGTTAACGCACCTATTAATACAGCTGTTACCGCAAAACATAAACCAATAACTAGTACAGCAATAAAACGTTTTTTGGAAGCTTTTGCTTGTTCAAAATTATTTTTTCTTTCAGCTGGTGCAACATTTTCTAATAAACTATCAGTAATGTCATTAACAGCCCAGCTTCCAAATAAACCTAAGAAAACCGAAGAAGCTAAAGTAACAGTACCAAGACCATAAGTAAATCCACCTATCAATACTGCCAAAATACCAAAAATAATTGCCCAACATACTTTTTTATGAATATAACCTCCATCTTCTTTCTTTTCATGAAAATTTTTACGATAACTAGCAAAATAGCCATCATTTTTATCTTTTTGAGTCAAAGAATCATTTTCCATAATATTTTACGCTCCTCAAATAAAATTTTTTATTATTAAAATTTGAACTATATTTTTATTGTAAACCAGAAATTTTATTTTTGCAAATAAAATTGCACAAAAATTTTCATTCATTCAAAAAACATATTAAAATTTTAGGTATAAAAAAAATCTGAGTCATCCTCAGATTTTTATGACGCCTTAAATTTATTTAATTTATGTGCATGCCTGATAATCGGTATCGTTTTTCGATTTTCATTATAAATAAATTCGGGACCAGATGTTTTATCAACTGTTTCTTCCGTGATTACGCAACGCTCTATCGTTGAATTGTTTGGAATATCATACATAATCGAAGTCATAAAACTTTCAATAATGCTTCGAAGGCCACGCGCTCCAGTTTTACTTTCAAGTGCCGTAGCAGCAATTTTTTCGAGCGCGGCATCAGTAAATTCCAAAATCACATTATCCAACTCAAACAAATATTTATATTGTTTTACCAACGCATTTTTAGGTTCAGTTAAAATTTTTATCAACGCATTTTTATCCAAATTATCTAACGTCGCCATTATTGGCAAACGCCCAACGAATTCCGGAATGAAACCAAATTTATACAAATCTTCCGCTGTTACATTTTTTAAAGTTTCCGACACATCACTATTTTTTTCAAAATATTCATTAGAAAAACCGATAGATTTTTTATTCAAACGTTCATTAATTATTTTTTCAATTCCGCTGAACGAACCACCGCAAATAAATAAAATGTTTTTAGTATCGATTTGAATTAATTCTTGATGCGGATGCTTGCGTCCACCTTGTGGCGGAACAGATGCAACAGTTCCTTCTAATATTTTCAATAAACTTTGTTGCACTCCCTCACCGCTTACATCACGCGTAATCGAAGGATTTTCAGATTTCCGAGCAATTTTATCAATTTCATCAATATAAATTACACCTTGCTGCGCCTTTTCAATATTATAATTTGCGGCTTGAATAAGTTTAAGTAAAATATTTTCGACATCTTCGCCAACATAACCTGCTTCTGTCAAAGTAGTTGCATCAGCAATTGCAAACGGAACATCAAGAAGCCTGGCCAAAGTTTGTGCAAGCAAAGTTTTACCGACACCAGTCGGTCCAATCATTAAAATATTACTTTTATCAATTTCGATTTCATTATTCAAATCTTGGAGCAAAATTTTTTTGTAATGATTATAAACGGCGACAGCCAAAATTTTTTTTGCGTCATCCTGTCCAATCACATATTCATCCAAAATTTTTGATATTTGTAAAGGCTTTGGTAATCCAGATTCTTTTTCAAAAATTTGTGACGGCGGACAACTTTCATTTATTATGTCAACGCACATCTCAACACATTCGTCACATATATAAGCATTGGGCCCGACAATAATTTTTCGAACTTGTGCCTGTGTTTTGCCGCAAAATGAACAGCACGGTTGTTCCTGAGAATCTTTGAACATTATAAAACTCCTTTAATTTCTTTTTATAACATCATCAATAAGTCCGTAAGTTTTTGCCTCTTCCGCTGTCATATAATTATCACGCTCAGTATCTTGACAAACTAAATCATACGGCTGACCAGTATTCTCAGAAAGTATCGTATTCAATTTCTTCTTTATTTTTAATATCTGATTTGCCTGTATTTGAATATCAGTAGCTTGACCTTGTGCACCACCCAATGGCTGATGAATCATAATTTCCGCATTTGGCAAAGCATAACGTTTACCTTTTGCGCCACCTGCCAATAAAAATGCACCCATACTTGCGGCTAAACCAACACAAATTGTAGAAACATCAGCTTTAATAAATTGCATTGTGTCATAAATTGCGAAACCGGCAGAAACTGAACCACCGGGACTATTTATATATAAATTTATATCTTTATCTTGGTCTTCAGCTTCTAAGAATAATAATTGTGCGACAACAAGACTTGCCGTTACATCATTTACTTCTTCGCCCAAAAATATTATGCGGTCTTTCAATAAACGAGAAAAAATATCATAAGAGCGTTCACCACGATTAGTTTGTTCAATTACATAAGGAACGAGGCTCATAAAAATCCCTCCATTTTTTTAATTAGATTGTGTTTCATCAGTTACATTTTCATTTTTATTTTTATCTGATTCATCATCAAGATTTTCCACAGCATTTTGCATAACGAAATCGAGAGCTTTTTGAACTAAAATATCTTTTTTCATATTTTCTTTTTCATTTTCAGTAATGAGAGACAAAATTTTTTCTTTTTCCAATTTAGAATCTTCAACAATTTTATCAATTTCAGCATCAATTTCTTCAGGAGAAACTGAGAAATTTTCCATATTTGCAATAGCTTCGAGAGCCAAACGAATTTTAATTTGGCGTAAAGCATTAGGCTCATACATTTTGAGCATAGAATCACGATTTTGTCCCATATATTGCAAATATGTATCGAAAGACAAATTTTGTGCTGACAAATTTTGCTCTAAATTTCTCAACATATTTTTAGCAGCGGTATCGACCATAACCTGTGGGATTTCAACCGTCGTATTTTTTATTAAAGTTTCCATCAATTGATTTTCCTTGTCAAATTTAGCTTGCTGATTTTTTTCCTCTTGCAATTTTTCCCGTATATTATTTTTATATTCATCAAACGTATCAAATTCAGAAACATCTTGCGCGAAATCATCATTCAATTCCGGCAATTGCTTCACAGAAACTTTATTTATTTTTACTTTAAAAAGCGCAGGTTTGCCAGCCAAATCTTTTTTATGATAATCATTAGGGAAAGTTACATTGACTTCAATTTCATCGTCAACATTTTTTCCAATAAGTTGTTGCTCAAATGTATCGATAAACGAATTTGAGCCAATAACTAAATCATAATTTTCAGCTTTACCACCATCAAATGCAACATTATCAATAAAACCTTCAAAATTTATGTTAACGGTATCACCATTTTCAATTGCACGATCAACATTTACGATGCGCGAATTTTTTTCACGCTCACTGTTTAATCTTTTGTCAACTTCTTCATCCATTATATTTGTATCAAAAGGTTTGAACTTCAAATTTTTATATTCACTAACTTGAGCTTTCGGACGTAAAAGTAAAACAGCTTTAATTGAAACGACATTTTCGTCAGATATATTTTCCACATCAAATTCTGGATAGCCAATAATATCAACTTTATGCTCATTGATTGCCTTTTCATATTCTTCAGGCAAAACATGATTTATCGCATCATTGTAAAAAAACTCTTTACCATAATAATTTTCAATAATTTGTAGCGGCGCTTTACCCTTACGAAATCCGGGGACACTTATACGATTTTTATTTTTATTGTACACAAAAGTAATTGCATTTTTAAAAATATCGGCCGGTATATCAAATTTCAACTCGGCTTTTTTTTCATCAAGTATTTGCAAATCACTCATTTTAAACCTCCTGTATTACGAAATAAATTTTTGACCGTTCATATACGGTACAAGTGCGTCAGGAATTTTTATCTTTCCATCTGCCATTTGATAATTTTCAATAATTGCGGCAGTCGTTCGACCAGCCGCCAAACCACTTCCATTTAATGTATGCACAAAACGCGCTTTGTCTTTAATTTCATCTTTAAATTTAATATTTGCACGACGTGCCTGAAAATCTTCAAAATTACTACAACTCGAAATTTCAACATAACGATTATAACTCGGCAACCAAACCTCGATATCATAAGTCATAGCAGAAGTAAATCCTAAATCTCCAGTACAAAGTTTTACAACTCGATACGGTAAATCCAAAATTTTTAAAATATCCTCAGCATCAGCCGTCAATTTTTCAAGTTCATCATACGAATTTTCAGGACGTACAAATTTTACTAATTCAACTTTGTTAAATTGATGTTGACGAATTAAACCGCGCGTATCACGTCCAGCTGAACCGGCTTCTGCACGAAAACATGCCGTATAAGCACAATATTTCAGCGGCAATTTCGCACCATCCAAAATTTCATCGCGGTGCATATTTGTAACCGGAACTTCGGCTGTCGGAATCAAAAAATAATCCGTACCATCAAGTTTAAACGCATCTTCTTCAAATTTTGGCAATTGACCTGTACCAATCATACTTCTTCGATGCACAATAAACGGTGGAAAAATTTCAGTGTAACCATGCTTTTGCGTGTGAATATCCAACATAAAATTAACAATCGCACGCTCAAGCTTAGCTCCTGCTCCTTTATAAAACATAAATCGTGTACCTGTCGTTTTTGCAGCAGCATTTGAATTGAATAAATTTTGACAAAGTTCCCAATGTGCTTTTGGTTCAAAATCAAATTTAGTTGGCGTTTTGAAACTACGAATTTGTAAATTATCTACATCAGAATTTCCAACTGGCACACTTTCATGCGGTGTATTCGGAATACTCAACATAAAATTTTCTAATTCACTGTCTAATTCACGAAGTTGTGGCTCAAGATTTTTTATATTTTCGGCGACAATTTTCATTTCATTTAATAAATCATCAACGTTTTGGCCGGCAGCTTTTAATTTTGCAATATCTTTTGAAGTTTCATTCTGATGATTTTTTAACTTTTCGGATTGAGAAATAAGTTGGCGGCGTTTTTCATCCAAACGTTTAAATTCATCAAGATTATAATTTTTATTTCTACGGGATAAAAGTTCAGCTGTTTTATCGAAATCATTTCTTAATTTTTTAATATCCAGCATAAAATTTTCCTCCACTCTGCAATATTTTAACAACATGAAGAGATTATTTCAAGGAGAAAATGAATTGCCAGAGAACGCATCAAAAAAAATTTTATAGTTATCGTTATAAGAGATGGAATAGGATGGAGAGGCAACATTTTTTTGTGAGTCAACAAATTTATAGACGAAATCAAATTTATTTATGTAGTACGCGTCATTTTTCAAGGCATCATCATTTTTCATGAACTCATATAGTATCATATCGGGCGGATAAATTTCAAACGCACTACCGAAAAAATTTTCAGGTTGTCTAAATGAATACGAAATTTCTTTTAGAAAACCATTTTCAAAAGTAAAACTCATAAAATTATCGAAAACGATAAAGCCTAAAAATTTTTGCCGGTATACAATTTTATTTTTAACAGTGTAATCACGTTTAAAACTTGCGGCAGAATCTTTTACCTTTTTTAAAATTTTTTTACAGTCATTTTCATCAACATATTTTTGAGAAGGAATAAGAAATTTCAAATTAAAACCGTAGTCAGAAAAAATTAAAATTTTTTCTTTATCGGCGGCAAAAATTTTTTCTATTTTTTCAGTATCAATTTTGGTATCAAGAAATTTTAATTGTCGTTTAGGCGTAAACTTTTTAATTACTTTTTCGCATTTGATATTATTTTTGTCAAGTAAATTTATAACTGCAGAGATTTGCTCATCACTTAATTTATATTTTTTATCGGAAACATTTAACATAATGAACAAAAAAATATTTAAGCCAATGAGAAGGAACAAGCAAAAATTTTTAGCGAGTTTCCAATTCATTTTTTATCACCTTTTTCATTTCGTAATTCATTTGCAATTTTACTGATAGATTTTAATTTATAATGGATATTTGACTTACTTAATGGCGGTACAAATTTTTCACCAAGTTCTTTTAAACTCGCCTGCTTATTTTTCAAACGGTATTCAGCAATTTTTTTTAAGTCTCCCGCTAAATAATCTAGACCAACAGTAGAAATTATGTAATTAATATCAATTATGCTGTCAACGGCCGCAATAATTGTTTTATTTAAGTTAGCCGTCTCAAAATTTACATTACGATTGATATTATTACGAAGGTCTTTAAAAATCCGTACGTTTTCAAATTCCATAAATGAAATATTTGCACCGATAAGCTTTAAAAATTTCGATAGCAATTCAGCTTCACGAATATAATTTACAAAATGATTTTTACGTTCCGTTATTTTGCAATCAATTGCAAATGAAAGCAAAATATCCGCTAAATTTTTTGCATCCGTCAAATTTGAATTTATAAATTCCAAACTATAATTTTTTTGTGGGTCAGAAAAAATTCCACAACAAATAAAAGTTCCCGCTAAAAATCCACGTTTCATATTATTATTTTTTTTTATTGTGGCAAACGATAAATTTTCAAGCGTATGATTCAAATTTTTTTTTGATAAAAGTTCAAAACGTTTATTGATACAATCACGATTTATTTTTGCGAGTGCAAACATTTCGCCCATATCAAATTTAAAATTATTTTCCATATGACTGCATAACTCATCTTTGATTTTATTTGTAAACGACAATTTATCACCTTAAATTTATATCGCGATGGTTAATAAAAACACTATGCCCCATCGCCAACAAATTTTCATAAATAACATTTGCTAATGTAACTGAACGATGTTGACCGCCAGTACAGCCAATACTTATTACTAATTGATTTTTCCCTTCATGAATATAATTTGGCAGCAGAAAATTTATCAAATCTAAAAATTTATTCAAAAAAATTTTACTCGCATCTTGATTTAAAACATAATTTTTAACCGGTAAATCATTACCGGTTAATTCTTTAAGTTCTGAAATATAAAATGGATTCGGTAAAAATCTTACGTCAAAAACTAAATCTGAATCGTGCGGAATCCCATGCTTAAATCCAAACGAAATTATATTGATAATCATACTATCAAATTTTTTTTGCGCAATAAAAATATCGTTAATCTTTTCCTTGAGCTCATTCGTTCGCATATAACTCGTATCAATAATATAATCTGCTTTACTCTTTACTTCCTGTAAAATTTTTCGCTCCTGAGATATCCCTGTAATTACTCGATCATTTTTCGCTAATGGATGAATTCGTCGCGTCTCTTTGAACCTTTTTATTAATACATCATCTGCCGCATCTAAAAATAATATCTTATAACTATCAAGTTTTTCTAAGTTCGTAAATAAATCATCAAATAGTTCTCCGCCACGAATATCTATTCCTATTGCAATTCGTTTTAAATTTGAGTCAAGGAATTTGGAAATTAAAAATGGTGGAAGATTATCGACGCAAAAGAATCCCATATCTTCTAAAAATTTAAGTGAAGAACTTTTACCAGCGCCAGACATTCCAGTAACTATAACCAAATTCATAACGTACCTCACAAAATTATTTTTGAGAACTCATCAAGTAAAATTTTTAATTTATTTTCTGCATCATCAAGAGTTTGAGCTGCCGCACCAACATATATTTTTATTTTAGGTTCAGTTCCTGACGGCCGTACACATATCCATGAATTATCTTCGAGTTCAAAGAGAAGCATATTTGATTTTGGCAATGACAAATCCGATTTTGAACTATCCGCATTATTTTTTATAGCTAATTTATAATCGCTAAAAGATTTTACATTCGTATTAGCAATAATTTTTGGCGGATTATTACGAAGATTTTCCATGATATCTTTAATTTTTTGAGCGCCCTCAATTCCTTCTAAATTAATTGATTTTAATGCTTCACGTTGGCAGCCATATTTTTTATAAATTTCATTTAACGCATCAATTAATGTCATACCTTTAGACTTATAAAAGTCTGCCATTTCACAAATTAACATTGCGGCGACAACAGCATCTTTATCGCGGCAATAAGTTCCAGCAAGACAGCCATAACTTTCTTCAAAGCCGAACACAAAATCTTTTTTGCCTTCAAAATTTTTAATTTCACGGCAAATATATTTAAAACCTGTCAAAACATCTATGTATTCTGCGCCATAACTTTCCGCAATTATTTTTGCGAGTCTGGTTGAAACAATTGTTGAGATTACAACTGGATTTTCCGGCATTCTACGCAGTTCTTTTTTTTGCGAAAGAATATATTCCAAAAGCAAAATCCCTGTCATATTTCCTGTCAGATATTTATAATCTCCATTATCTTTTACGACAACACCAATTCTGTCAGAATCAGGGTCTGTTCCTAAAATTATATCGGCATCTTTTTCCTTTGCCAATTCCAATGCCAAATTAAATGCTTGAGGATTTTCAGGATTTGGTACGCCAACTGTTGTAAAGTTTGGGTCAGGAACTTCTTGTTTGCTAACAACATATACGTTTTCAAAACCAGTTTCCCTTAAAATTTTTCTTACAAATTTATTTCCTGAACCATTAAGTGGCGTATAAACAATTTTTAAATTATGAGGCAAATCAAAATTAATTCTTTGAGTTTTTACGGCTGAAATATATGAGTCATCAACTTCACGGTCAATTAAATTAAACAAACCTTGAGTAATAGCTTCATTCTCATCAATTAATTTAACTTGGTTAAATGATTCAATTTTATTTACGCACTCAACAATTTCATTATCAATTGGCGAAACAACTTGCGCGCCATCATTCCAATAAACTTTATATCCATTATATTCTTTAGGATTATGACTAGCAGTAATAACGATACCGCCACAACATTTTAAAAATCTTACTGCAAAAGATAAAACAGGAGTTGGATGTAATTGACCGAACAGATAAGTTTTAATTCCATTAGCATTTAAAACGATAGAAGCTTCACGAGCGAATTCTTTAGAGAGTAAACGAGAATCGAAAGCGATAGCGAAACTACGTTGAGATTTTTCGACATTATTAATAATGAAATCGGCGAGACCCTGAGTAGCTTTACGAATTGTATAGATATTAATTCGATTGGTACCGGCACCAATGATACCACGCATACCACCGGTTCCAAATTCTAAATCTTTATAGAAACGTTCTTTAATTTCATCGTCATTATTTTTAATGGAACGTAATTCATTGATAGTTTTTTTATCGAAGTAATCACTATCGAGCCACATTTGAAATTTTTGTTTGTAATCCAAATTTATCACTCCCATATTATTTTAAAATATTATATCACGTTGTAAAATACATTTTGTGATTTATATAATAAAAAAAAATATGAGGAGTGATATTGTGTGAGAAAAATTATTTTTTTGCTGCCACTGCTATTAATTTTTATAGGATGTAGTGAGCGAGAAAAATTACCGCAGTTAGAAAAAATAGAACGTGGTGAAAAAATTGCAATAATCTCAACGACGATAGGAGATATAAAAATAAAATTTTTTTCTGAGTACGCACCAAAAGCTGTAGAAAATTTTATTACTCATGCAAAAAATAATTATTATGACGGTACAATTTTTCATCGCGTAATAAATAATTTTATGATTCAAGGTGGTGATCCAACTGGAACTGGATATGGCGGTGAAAGTATCTGGCATAATCAATTTGAAAATGAAATCTCAGATAATCTTTTTCATATTCGTGGCGCTTTATCAATGGCAAATGCTGGCGAAAATACAAATGGCAGTCAATTTTTTATCGTACAAAATAAAAAACTTGACCCATTTCAAAATTTAGATGATAAACCTAAAAAAATTCAAGATTTCTATAAAAATAATGGTGGCTGTCCATATCTCGATGGAAATTATTCTGTCTTCGGTCAAGTTTTTGACGGTATGGATATCGTTGATAAAATTGCTCAGGTTCAAACTGATACTTCTGATAAACCACTCGATGATATAAAAATTAACAGTATAACTATTCAAGAATATGAATAAAAAAAAATTCCCGCTATAAAAAAAATTAGGGAATTTGTTGCGCGATATTTATTGACTTCATTTCTATTTTCATTTATAATTTTTTATGTATCTCGTGCAGCTGGAGAGCTAGCGACTCTCTGTACTTGCAATCCGCTATAGCAAGAGTGATATTTATTTTGCGGGTTGATTTGATTTGAAATTTACCCTTTGCCTATAGCGTTGAGAATTAAGTCTTACGCAATAAAACGATTATGAATCGTGTCAGGTTCGGAAGAAAGCAGCACTAAATAATTTTGTTTTATGTGCCGTAAGGTTACTTGATTTGAGCTAGTTGCATTGGCTACATTCTTTTCATTATCAATTCAAAAAATAAATGCACGGGATATACTATCAATCTTTATGATTGATAGTTTTTTTTAATTTAACTAAGGAGATAAATCATGCGGAAAAAAGATTTAACGTTTATAGATATCCTTCAAAAATCTTTCCATATTTATTGTGAAAATATATTTTCATGGCTAATAATTTGTATTTTAGTTTATATGCCAATGAATATCTGCCGGTATCTCGCACTAAAAAATATTTTACAATCGGTACGAACAATAAATTTATTTCACATTTGTATGAATTTCTTACCGGTAATTTTATTTGAGCCACTTGGTATTGCAGCAATATCATTTATCGTCCAGCAAAATCTTTTTCATAAAAAAATAATAATGAGTGAAGTTTTAGATAATTCATTAATGAAATGGCGAAAACTTATCATCGCTACAACTTTATATTACTTAATAGTTTTATTAACAAGTGCACTTGTTTTGCCGGCAATATATTTTTTTGTTTCATTTTATTTTTATGCAACAATTATTGCACTTAGTGAATTTGATGGAATGCGCGCAATGTTAATAAGTAGAATTTCATTATTAAACCGTTGGTTTAAAGCTGCCGGTTTAATTTTTGTATCACTAATGAGTTCAGTATTTATTAGTTTTTTTTTGGTTAGATTTATTCCAAATGATATTGGAAATTATTTTGCAATAAAATTGTTATTTAATTTTGTAATTGATTTTATTGATATCTTTTTTAAAATAATTTTGGTTGTCTGGTTTTTAAGTATTGCAACGATAAAAATTGATGAAGGTGAATTAAGTTCATGAAATTACCATGGGACGAAAAATATTTAAAAATATCTTTTCATGTTATTTTTACTTCAGTTGTTATTTATTTTCTTATTTATGTAATGAAAATTTGTTTTTATGCACTATCAAATGTCGGAGAAATAATGGGGAATGTATCACAATTTTTCACTGGTATAATTTCGATTTTCTCAATACTTTTTTTCGCATTAATTATTGCATATTTGCTCGACCCATTAGTAAATCATATGCAAATGTTCTACAATAAATTTTCACAAAAAAAAATTGTTTCGGACAAACGAACAGCCGGAACAATTTTAACTTATGTACTAATTTTTTCGGTAATCAGTTTATTTATTTTTATAACCGTAAAAAAAATTAATGAGAATGGCAGCCAAAACTTTATCGATAATTTATCAACCGTAATTGTTTCAACAGTAAATGATTTAAATGAGAGCTATAAAATTGTCATAGAAAAATTGAATAAATTAGGCGCTGCCGAACATTTTTCAAAATTCATATCAACTTCGGCAACATCTTTCATAAAATTTTTTAGCGGCTTTACTAACAACATAATAAATATTTTAACAACGGCAGGCGGAAAAATTTTGGACGTAGCTTTATCACTTGTTATCGCATTTTATTTATTGCGCGATAAAAAATATTTTCATGGAAAAATATCTGAAGTCTCAAAACTTTTTTTACCGCCAAAAATTTTTACACTGCTGACAAATATTTTTGACGATATTAATGTAATTTTTTCTGGATATATAAATGGACAATTGCTTGACGCTTTAATCATGGCAATTTTACTTAGCGGCTGGCTAAGTATTGCACGTGTAAAATTTGCTGTCATCATTGGAATTTTCTCTGGCTTCGCAAATATTATTCCGTATTTTGGTGCGTTTTTCGGATTTGTCCTCGCAATTATAAGTTCACTTTTATCTGGCGAACCGATAAAAGCTGTGTACGCCGCACTCGGAATTATGATTCTACAACAACTCGATGGAATGTTTATCGTTCCAAAAATTGTTGGTGAGCGCGTCGAACTTAGTCCGTTTTTTGTTATCTTATCACTTTCTGTTGCCGGCAAAATGTTTGGGATTTTAGGAATGATTTTAGCCGTACCAACTTGCGCGATAATTAAAATTTTTATTTCACGATTTATTGCACGCCGTAAAAAAAAATTTGTTAGCTAAAATAGATTTCATCACAAAATTAATATATAATTTTCAACTAATAGTGAGGTGAAGAAAATGATAAACGTCATCGATGAATTAATAGCGATAGAAAAAAGGGCAAACAAAATTTTAACGGACGCACAAAAAAATAAAGATTTACTCATTCAAATTAATGAACTTATTTTGACGGAATTAAAACAAAAAATTGATGAGCTTGCAGATTTTGAAATTAATTCGATAGCTAAAAAAAATTTGTCATTACAAAATCAACAAGTTGAGAAAATTAAATCTGATGCAAATAATTTTGCAATACAAATGAAAAATGATTTTGCAAATAAAAAAAATGAATGGCTCGAAAATATTTTTAATTGCTGTTTGGAGGATTAATAATGGATTATCGCGCCGTTAATGCTAAAATTAAAGCTATGAAAAGTCATTTACTTACTCCATCCGATTATCATGAACTAGCTAAATCTAAAAGTGTTCCCGAAATTTTTACTAAGCTCAAAAATTTTCATACGTATAAAAAAATTGTCGTTAACTTAAATGAAAATAATTTACATCGCGGAAATATTGAGAACAATCTTACTTTACCACTGATGGATGATTTCAAACATATTTATAATTTTGTGCCCGATTTTAAATTAAAAAAATATCTGAGTGCATTTTTTATGCGCAACGAAATTAATATCTTAAAATCAATTTTGAGTATGATTTATGACAAAAAAGATATAAAATATGCGTTATATGAATTAAATTTTTTGCTTGGCAATAAATTAAATGTCAATACAAAAAAACTTGCCGCTTCATCATCTATCGACGAATTTATCAATAATCTTAAAGGCACAAAATTTTATAATTTACTTTACGAAACTTATAATCAATTCCACAGTTTATTCAAACTTGAAATAGAATTGGATTTATATTATTATTCATATCTGCAAAAACTTCAGAGAAAATATGTACATGGCGAAGATAAAAAAATTTTGGACAGAATACAGGGAATAAAAAATGATTTGACAAACATAAATCTGATATATCGCATCAAAAAATATTACAATTTTGATTCAGCGTCAATATTTTCTTACTTAATACCGAACAAATGCAAATTAAACTCGACAGAAATTTCTCGTATGATTAAATCAAATACAATTGACGAATTAAAAAAAGTTTTATACAAAACTTATTATGGAAAATTATTTGCTGCTAATGAGAATTTAAAAATTGAGCGCATTACTTATATTTGTTTATCAAATGAATATTACAAATTTTATTTGCGTGGCAGCAATAATATTTCTGGCATTATGTATCTTTTATATTTGAAACAGCTCGAACTCAGCAATATTACTTCAATTATTGAGGGTGTTCGCTATTTACTCCCTGAAAAAGAAATTTTAAAATATATTTATATAAAAGAGGCATAAAAATGATTGAAAAAATGTTTTTTATCGATTTCGTCGGCTATATAAAAAATATTGACGACGTTATCGAAAATTATATCCTGAAATTTAATATGTACCCTGAATCCGAAAATTCTATTTTTAATAAAAGCAGCAATTTTGTTTTATGTAAGCGTGCCGAAAAACTTTTACATGACAAAAATGATAATACTCCCGAAAATTTGAACGAAACTAAAATAAATGAAATCGCTAGCAATTTACAAAATAAATATGAAAATTTAAAAACTTTGTTGAATAACTTGCGGCATTTTAAAAATTTTGACTTTGATTATTCACAACTCGCCGAATTTAAATTTATACATTATAAATTTGGTTTCATGCCATTAAATAATTACAAACAATATCGAGCATTTCTCTACGATGAAAAAGATATTTTTTTGTTTGAAAGTGAAATTGATGAAAATTTTATTTGGTGCGCATATTTTACTTATGCCGGTCATGCAAAAGATGTTGATAATATTTTTTCAGCGCTAAATTTTGAAACAATAGATCTTCCATTTGAAATAAATGATTTAAAATTATCCGGTAGTATATCAAAAGTTTTAAGCGAAATTGAAAAAAAATTGTCCGATTTGAAAACTGAACTCAAGAAAAATAATTTATTAACTGAAACTCAAAAAACAAACCTTGCGCCAAAAAAACACGACTTGAAAAAATTTTGCATCGATTTAAATGAAAAATTTTTCGTATTTAAAGGTTGGATTAGTAAAAAATCTTTGACTTTGCTAAACAACGAAATCAAAAATGATGACTCTGTCATGCTGATAGTCGATAAAAATACGCAAAAAGATCCGCCTGTTTTACTCAAAAATAATTTTTTATTTCGACCGTTTGAATTTTTTGTAAAGATGTATGGACTTCCAGATTATCGTGAAATTGATCCAACTCCATTTTTGGCGATAACTTACACAATTTTATTTGGGTTAATGTTTGGCGATATTGGACAAGGTTTTGTTTTGTTTACAATGGGAATTTTATTAAGCTTTTTGAAAAAAAGTCCGCTATTTAAAATCATTTCAATTTTGGGCATATCGTCGATGATTTTTGGCACGTTTTATGGAAGCGTTTTTGGATTTGAAGAATTATTGCCGGCAATCTGGCTCAAACCTTCTGACAATATTACTTTCATTTTGTTTTTTTCTGTCGGTGCTGGAATTTTTTTGATACTTTTGTCTATGTTATTTAACTTAATTAATTGCGAAAAAATCAAAGATTATGCCGGAATGTTCTTTAATTCAAATGGCATATGCGGAATTTCATTTTATGTTTCTGTAATTGTTTTGGCCGTTTCTGCTTTCACAAATAAAAATTTTTTGCCGCCTTCAATTTTATTTTACATCGCTATCGTAAATTTGATTTTTATTGCTTTTGCTAATCCCATAAAAAAATTTTTGCGCGGTGAGAAAAAAATTTTTGGCAACAACATTTTTTTATTTTTACTTGAAACTTTAATCGAATTATTTGAAACAGTTCTAACTTACTTTACAAATACCGTTTCATTTATAAGAGTCGGAGCTTTTGCACTAAGCCACGCCGGCATGATGAATGTTGTTATGCTTTTGGCTCAAACAAAATCTGGCTCATATAATTGGCCAATAATTTTTTTCGGCAATCTTCTCGTTATCGCGCTCGAAGGTTTAATCGTCGGTATTCAAGCTTTACGCTTGGAATTTTATGAAATGTTTGGGCGATTCTTCAAAGGAACTGGACGTGAACAAAATAATTAATTGGAGGAATTTTTATGTACTGTTGCTTTCTTTTGTTAGCTTTAAGCATTGTTTTGCCATTTTATATTTTTTATCGCGGCGAAAAAACTGTCGCCAATTTCAAACGTAATTTAGCGTTAAACATAATTTCGTTTTTCGGAATAATTTTTGTCAGCACATTTTTACTTTTCAAAAATGTATCTGCTGCCGAAACAACTCAAGTCGTTGATTCATTTTCACGCGGTATGGGATTCTTTGCCGCTGCTTTAGTAACTGGTTTGTCAACTATCGGTGCTGGAATCGCTACCGGTTCCGCCGCTTCTTCAGCTTTGGGTGCAATAAGTGAAAATGAATCGATAATGGGTAAAACTTTGATATTTGTTGCACTCGCTGAAGGTATTGCTATCTATGGACTTCTTATATCTTTTACAATCTTGGGTCGGATTTAAAATGAAAATGTTTTTAATAAGTGATAATATTGACACCTTGACGGGCTTTCGTTTAGTTGGCATTGAAGGTGTTGTTGTTCATGAAGAAAATGAATTCAAATTCGCTTTACAAAAAGTTTTAGACAATCATGAAATTGGAATCCTTTTAGTAATGGAGAAGCAGGCGCAAAAATTTTCAAGTTTGCTTGACGAAATAAAACTTACAAAAAATATTCCGTTGGTGGTAGAAATACCTGACCGTCACGGAACAATTAAAGGTAAAGAATTTATTACTTCTTACATAAAAGAAGCTATCGGCATAAAACTTTAAAGGTGAGAAAAAATGGACATACAAGAAAAATTATCCAGATTTTACAAAGCTATTACTGACGAAGCACAAAAACAAAAATCGGAAATATTTACAGATATGAAAAATAAAATTAAAAAGAATTTTGACGATGCTTTCCAAAATTTTTGTTATGATGCGGGGAAAAAAATAAGTTCTAAAAAATTAATTTTAAATCAATGTTTGAATCAAACAATATCAAATGAATCTGATACCGCACGTAAAAATCTGTTTTCACTTAGAAATCAATTAAAAACAAAATTGTTTGATGAATCTGAAAAAATGTTGCGCGATTTCGTTTTGACTCCCGAATATATTCAATTTATGAAAACTAAGCTTGAAAAAATTGATAATAATTCGCTCGTTGAAATCTCCAAGTTCGATGAAAATTTACTTGCTTTTATAAAAAATAATTTTACATTCAAATTCTTTAAGAGCGATGAAGATTTTATTGGCGGTGTCAAAATTTATTTGCATGATTCAAAAATTGTTGTCGATAACTCTTTACTTTCTAAACTCGAAAATGTCAAACAAAATTTTAATATATTCAAATTACCTAACTTTTAGGAGGCATTTTTATGTCAGGTTTTATTACCAAAATTAATTCAACTGTTTTGACTGTCAGTGGCTATGATAACTTCCACGTTTCCGAAATGGTTATGGTCGGCCCTAAAAAATTAATCGGCGAAGTCATAAAAATTAATAAATCGGAAGCCGTTGTACAAATTTTTGAAGACGCTACTGATTTAAAACTTTACGACAAAATTTATCCAACCGGTCGACCTTTATCAATTACACTCGGACCCGGAATTATCGGAAATATTTTTGACGGCATAGAACGCCCACTATTCTCTATTGAGAAAATTTCCGGCACTTTCATTTCGCCCGGCTTACATGTTTCAAGTTTGGATGAAGAAAAATCATGGCCCGTCAAAATTATTGCCAAAGCCGGTGATTTCGTTAAACCTGGTGACATTATTGCTCACGTCCGTGAATCAAATTTTATCGTAAATAAAATCATGATCGGTCACGAAATAAGCGGTAAAATCGTTGAAATCGTCCCCGATGGAAATTACAACGTAAAAAGAATTTTAGCTGTCATTGAAAATGAAAATGGTAAAAAATTTGACATAACTATGCTACAAACTTGGCCAATAAAAATTCCACGACCTGTATCGCAAAAAAAATCCGTAACTCGTCCACTCATTACCGGCCAAAGAATTATTGATACACTTTTCCCGATTGCTAAAGGTGGAATTGCAGCAATTCCTGGTGGTTTTGGTACCGGAAAAACTATGACACAACATCAACTTGCAAAATGGTCAGATGCCGACATTATCGTTTACATCGGTTGTGGTGAACGTGGCAATGAAATGACACAAGTACTTTACGATTTTTCAGAACTCAAAGACCCACGTTCAGGATTTCCGCTCATGGATCGTACAATTTTAATTGCCAATACTTCAAATATGCCGGTTGCTGCGCGCGAAGCAAGTATCTATACAGGAATTACGATTGCCGAATATTATCGCGATATGGGTTATCATGTTGCCGTTATGGCTGACTCAACATCACGTTGGGCTGAAGCTTTACGTGAATTATCCGGGCGATTAGAAGAAATTCCCGCTGAAGAAGGTTTCCCTGCATATTTAGCTTCAAGGTTGGCGGAATTTTATGAACGTGCTGGATATGTTGAAAATTTAAACGGCAGTGAAGGTTCCATTACAATAATTGGTGCAGTTTCACCACAAGGTGGAGATTTATCGGAACCCGTTACGCAAAATACAAAAAGATTTGTAAGATGTTTTTGGACTTTAGACCGTAGTCTTGCTTATGCCAGACATTTTCCCGCTATTCAATGGCTTACAAGTTATACGGAATATCTTGATGATTTAGCAGATTGGTATGAAAAAAATTTAGGTAAAGAATTTATGGCAAATCGTGCCGCGATAACAAAAATTTTGAATGAAGAAAATGAATTGATGGAAATTGTAAAATTAATTGGCGCTGATATTTTGCCGGACAATCAAAAATTAATTTTGGAGATATCAAAAGTTATTCGTGTGGGATTTTTACAGCAAAATGCTTACCACTCTTTTGACACTTATGTAACGCTTGAAAAGCAAATGAAAATGCTTGAAATTATTCTCTACCTCTATGAAAAATCAAAATTACTTGTCGCACACGGAATCCCTGTTCGTATTCTAAAATCGTCAGGTATCTTTGATAAAATTATTTCAATTAAATACGATGTTCCAAATGATAATCTACAAAAATTTGATGAATATTTTGCGGCAATCGATAATTTTTATGAGCAATGTAAAAAATCCTAGTTTACGGAGGAATTTATTTTGGAATTTATCGGTCTCAATCAACTCAATAGTTCCTTTATTATTTTAGAAAATTCAGATGCAGCATACGATGAAATTGTCGAAATAAAATCTGGCACACAAAAAAAATTAGGTAAAGTTGTCACAATCGAAAAAGATAAAACTATTATTCAAGTCTTCGGCAATAATAACAATCTTTCTTTAAATAATACGCGTATAAAATTTACTGGACGGCCAATGGAAATTAAATTGTCTGAAGAAATTCTCGGCCGTACATTTAATGGAATTGGCGAACCTATTGATGGACTTGGTGAAATCTATGAAGAATGCCGCCGAAATATCAACGGCAGTCCTATTAATCCCGTTTCGCGCGTATATCCACAAAATTATATTCAAACTGGAATCTCAGCTATCGACGGCCTAACAACATTAATTCGTGGACAAAAATTACCGGTTTTTTCAGGCAACGGTTTGCCACATGACAAACTTGCTGCGCAAATTGTTCGTCAAGCTTCATTGAAAGACAAAACAAACCAAAAATTTGCGATAGTTTTTGCAGCAATGGGAATAAAACACGACACCGCTGATTACTTTAAAAAAACTTTTCAACAAAGTGGTGCGATTGAACGTGTCGTAATGTTTTTAAATTTGGCTAATGATCCTGTTGCTGAACGATTAATTACGCCACGCTTAGCGCTTACTACTGCAGAATATTTGGCTTATGAAAAAAACATGCATATTCTTGTAATTTTGACAGATATGACTGCATATGCTGAAGCATTGCGTGAAATTTCTTCTGCAAAAAATGAAATTCCAAGCCGTAAAGGTTATCCAGGATATTTATATTCTGAGCTCGCTACAATTTTTGAACGCGCTGGAATTATAAAAGGGCACGAAGGTTCCGTAACACAAATCCCAATTTTGACAATGCCAAACGATGATATAACGCATCCAATTCCTGATTTGACAGGATATATCACAGAAGGTCAAATTGTTTTGAACCGTAATCTTTTTCAAAAAGGAATTTATCCGCCAATAAATATTTTGCCGTCACTTTCACGTTTAATGAAAGATGGAATTGGTGAAGGATTTACGCGCGCTGATCATCAAGATCTGGCAAACCAAATTTTTTCTTCATATGCACACGTAAATGATGTACGTGCACTAGCTTCCATAATTGGTAAAGATGAGTTGAGTGAAACAGATAAAGCTTACATGACATTTGGCGATTATTTTGAAAAATATTATTTGGGACAAAATGAATTTGAAAATCGAAATATGTTTGAAACGATAGATCTCGGTTGGAAATTAATAGGTTTATTGCCGCGAAACGAACTCGACCGAATAAATACAAAATTTCTTGATAAATATTATAGGCCAACTTCGGAGAGTGAATTTTAATGGAGCTAAATCCTACCAAAGGAAATTTAATTTTGGCTAAAAATACTCTCAAACTTTCGCAGCAAGGATATGGTTTACTTGACAAAAAACGAAATGTTTTGACGCGTGAAATAATGGAATTAAACCAGCGCGCTAAAAAAATTCAGGAAGATATTAATGAAGCATTTATTAATGCTTATAAAGCTTTACAAAACGCAAACATTGAAAATGGAATAAGTAATGTCGAAAAACTTAGTCATCGAATTAAGTATGAAGATACAGTAAAAATTAAAAGTCGTAGTGTTATGGGCGTAGAAATTCCTATTGTAACATATGAAAATACAACAACGGATTATCCTAGCTATGGATTTGGTAACACAACTTCTTCTTTGGATGAAGCTATTTACAATTTCAATAAGGTAAAAGATTTGATTGTAACTTTAGCGATGATAGAAAATTCGGCATATCGCTTGGCGCTTAGCATCCGCAAAACTCAAAAGCGTGCTAATTCTTTAAAAAATATTACGATACCAAAATATGAATTGCTGGTTAAAAATATTCAAGATGTTTTAGAAGAACGTGAACGTGATGAATTTACGCGATTAAAATTGATAAAAAAACAAACAGAATAAAAGGAGGTTCAACCATGTTAAAAAAATTTGTAGCAATTTTTATTGCGTTTAATTTTTTTCTGATAAATACGAAAATAATCATTAAGGCTGATGATTTACCTAAAAATATTTCTTACATAAATAACTTTGTTGATTTAAAAAATCTTGCTACTGCTGTAAATGGCGGAGATAATTGCGACGAAAAATATTTTTTACTTACAACTAATATCGATATGAATAATGAACTTTGGACACCAATCGGCAATAAAAAAACAAATAGCTTTTTAGGAACATTTGATGGGAACGGATTTGAAATATTAAATTTACAAATTGAAAACTCTTCTGCAAATTCACAAGGTTTGTTTGGCTATAACAGTGGAACAGTTAAAAATGTTAAAATCAGTGGACAAATCATCGATGACAATAATATTGGCGGAATTGTCGGCTACAACTTAGGCGCAATAGAAAATTCTCAAAGCAATGTAAAAATCAATGGTTCCGGTTCAAATATCGGTGGAATCGTCGGATATAACAAAGGCGGTATTGTACAAAATTGTCAAAACATCGGTGAAATCAGTGGTAATCAAATTATTGGTGGTATTATTGGTTGCAATGACGAAGGTGCCGTTATACAAAATTGTTACAATTTAGGCTCCGTTTCAGGAAATATCAAGTGTGGCGGCTGTGCAGGCGTTAATAATTCTGACATCAAAAATTCTTACAATATCGGTAATGTAATTTGTAATGGAGATAAGGCCGGAGCATTTGTCGGTGATAGTGATAACCAATCTCCTGTTCAAAATTGTTATTTTATGAGCAATAATAATATATCTGACAAATATGCTATAAGCAAAACTTCCGAGCAATTTATAGAAGGTGAAGTCGCTTGGCTTTTACAAAACGGCGAAGATTCACCATGGGGACAAGAATTAAGCAATCAACAAACTCCTTATCCAATTTTAGATACATCAAAAAAAGTTTACAAAATAATTTTTAAAGATGGCAATAATGAAATTAAAATTTGTTACTCAAATTCTGATAACAATATAACTTTTCCAGATATAAACGATTCAACATTTGCAGGTTGGGTCGATGATAATAACATAGAATTTACAAAAGATACGCCAATTACAAAAGATTTTACACTTCACATTTTGCGTAAAGAATTTTACACAATCACTTTCGATGTGAACGGTGGCAAATGTAACGTAGAATTTGCTCAAACAAATTCAGATGGCAAACTAAATTCTTTACCTACTGCCCAATTTAATAGATATAAATTTCTTGGTTGGTACACAGAAAAAAATGGTTGCAAAAAAATTACATTGGAAACAATTTTTGATAAAGATGCAACTGTTTATGCAAAATGGATACGCAAATTACAAAATATAATTGAAGAAGAAATTGATGAGCCAAATTTAAACGAAAAAGATGAAGAAAACCAAGAAAACGATAAAAATGAAGAAAATAATTCTGATGATAACAATAAAAATGATATCGATAAAACAATTTTCGAATTGCCATGTAAAATTTGTCGTCCTGAAACTGTAGCTGTACAAATAAATACTGACGGAACACGTAAAATTATTCATAAATCTGTTGCGAAAAACGGAAAAATTTATATACCGCCAAATGACCTAACTAAAATTGAAATTATCAATAACAAAAAAGATTTTATTGACGTACCGCAAAATCATTGGGCATATGATGCAATAACTTTTGTAAGTGCTCATGAATTATTTGACGATAATTTGTCAAATATTTTTGAACCGTCAAAGTCAATAAATTTTAAAACTTTGATAGGAATTTTAGAAAAACTTGATAACAAAAAAAATTTTTATACTGAATTAACATCAATTTTTAATTATAATAATCAACAATTTTTCTTAAATTATAATATTACGCGAGAACAATTGATTTTTATCATTCATAAATATTTTGGTAGCGCGCAAAATTTTGACGACAAATTAAATTTTTTTGATATAAATCAAGTAAGTTCTTATGCATTAAATTCTTTACGTTGGGCTGTGAAAAATAATGTCGTTAATGACTCTGTAAATTTATTTTATCCAAAAAATTTTGCAACTAAAGCTGAAATCGCTAAAATTTTTCAAAATCTGATGTTAAATTTATTTTATGAATAATTTTAAAAAGGAGGTGTTTTTATTGAAAGTTATATTGTTACAAAATGTTAAAGGCAGTGGCAAAAAATCTGACATTGTTAACGTAAGTGACGGCTACGCCCTAAATTATCTTTTTCCTAAAAAGCTTGCTATCGAAGCTACAAAAAATGCTTTAAGTGAATTAAATGCTAAAAATAATGCTGATGAATACAAAAAAGACCAACTTATCAAAGAAAGCAAAGATTTAGCAAAAAAATTGGAAAATACAAAAATTGTTATACGTGCAAAATCTGGCGATAATGGAAAATTATTCGGCACTGTTACTGCTAAAGAAATTTCAAATGAAATTTCACGTCAACTTTCTTTGTCTATCGATAAGAAAAAAATTGTCCTCGATGAACCAATTAAATCCCTTGGCATAAAAATCGTTAATGTAAAACTATATGGCACTATAACCGCAAAATTAAATTTGGAAATCGTAAATGAGGATTAATTATGGAAGATAATTTAGCCAAAAAATTGCCACCTTTCGATTCTGAGGCCGAACGTGCAATTATTTGCAGCATGTTATTTGAATCTGACGCTGCTTTTTACGCACATGAACATTTAAATGCGAACGATTTTTATCGTCCGGATTTCCAATTAATTTTTACCGCAATGCAAGAATTAATTTTTGAAAATGAGCCAATAGACGTTATAACCGTAAAAAATAAACTTGAACAATCTGGATTATTACAAAAAATTGGCGGTATAGATTTTTTGACTCAACTCGCCAATGATTTTTACACGTCCGCAAATCTTAAACAATATGTAAAAATTGTTCAGAACAAATCAACTTTACGCCGATTGATTAAAATTTTTTCAGAGATTACTGCTGATAGTTACAGTGCAAAGAAACCTGTTGAATTAATTTTAGAAGAAGCCGAGAAAAATATTTTTAACATAATCCAAAATCGAAACTCTGCCGATTTTGTTCAATTAAATGAAATTTTGGTCGAAGCAATTGATAATGTCGAAAAAATTTTTCACTCAACTGACAAAATTACCGGAATCCCAACTGGTTTCATAGATTTTGACAATAAAACGGCCGGCCTACAAAATTCTGATTTGATTTTGATTGCGGCACGGCCTTCAATGGGTAAAACTGCTTTTGCATTAAATATTGCTGAAAATGTTGGCATACGCAAGCAAATTCCTGTCGCTGTTTTTAGTTTGGAAATGTCAAGGTTACAACTCGCAAATCGTATGCTTTGTTCTGAAGCGATGATAGATTCACAAAATTTACGTACTGGTCAATTAAATCAAGATGATTGGTCAAAAATTGCAATGGCACTCGCGCCACTTTCACAAGCACCAATTTTTATTGATGATACGCCTGGGATTTCTGCCGCACAATTAAAAGCAAAGTGCCGAAAGTTGAAGCTAGAAAAAAATATCGGCTTGGTCATCATAGATTATTTGCAGCTTATGTCGGGAAATGGCCGAAGTGATTCGCGCCAACAAGAAATTTCAGAAATTTCGCGTTCATTGAAAAGTATATCGCGCGAAATTAACGTTCCAATAATTGCGCTCTCACAATTAAGTCGTGCGTGTGAGGCGCGCGCCGATCATCGTCCTATGCTTTCAGATTTGCGTGAGTCCGGTGCTATCGAACAAGATGCCGACGTTGTAGCATTCTTATATCGTGACGAATATTACAATCCTGATACTGACAAAAAAAATCAAGCAGAGCTTATAATTGCCAAACAGCGTAACGGTCCCACGGGAACAATAGATTTATTGTGGGCAAGTGCTTACACGAAATTTATGAATTTGGAAAAATAAAATCTGTCAATTTTTCGAACGTTTACGTTTTTTGTGGATATTTATTCTGCGAATTAGTAATATTAAAATGGCAAAAGTTAGTGACAAATATGCCAAAACTTTTATGCATACGAAAAATATTTTTTGTACTAATTCCTTGCGATTGATTTTTGCTATTATTTTTTCGTCAAGCAAATTTATATTTTCTTCCGGAAATAATTTTGTTTCATTTATGATTTTATTTTTATACGTAACAAAAATTTTACCGACAGGTAAAGTTTTTTTTACTGGCGCTGAAATTTTTTCCACAAGTTCATTTGTAATTTTTAATTCGCTTTTGTCTATCGTGTTTGGCAATTTTAATACGATATCGTTTTCCGGGTAAACATTTACGGTATCGATGTCCAAAATTTTATTTTTATATTTTTGTGTGACTGTGCAATTTTTTTGCCAGTCATTTTTTTTAATTAACTCAACATCGTGAAATTTATTGAAACCATCATTCAAAATTTTCTTCGTATCAGTATACGCATCAAAATTTTCTTCGCCCATAACAACCGAAATTAATTGTATATCATCGCGTTTCGCATAGATTGCTAACGTATGCCCGGCTTCATTTGTATAACCTGTTTTACCGCCAACTACATCCGAATCATAATATTCACCGTACTGAATCATTTTGTTCGTGTTGTATAAAATTCGGGTTTCTGTTTGTTTTTCAGTTGGCGCAATCTCATAGCGTTTCGTATTTATTATTTTGTTAAATTCTTCATACTTTATTGCCTCTTTCATCATCAATGCGATATCGTACGCGCACGAAAAATGTTCATCGTTATGATATCCATGTGGATTAGCGAAGTTTGTATTTTTACAGCCCAATTTTTTTGCGCGCTCATTCATTAACTTACAAAAATCATTTACATTACCCGAAACATATTCAGCGAGCGCATTAGCAATTTCATTTGCGGACGCAACTAACAAACCATAAAGAGCTTGCTCAACAGTAAGTGTTTCACCTTCATTCATTGCGATATGACTACTGCCGGGCGCAATACTATAAACAGCATCGTGCGACATTTTTATTTTATCCTCAAAATTTTTACAGTGTTCGAGCGTCAGTAATGCTGTCATTATTTTTGTCGTACTTGCCGGAAAATTTTTTTGCTGCGAATTTTTTTCAAACATTATCGTATCGGTCGTTACATCAATTAATATCGCTGACTTGCCATTTATTTCTTCAGCTTTTATTGACGTTATTGAATTTAAAAAAATTATGGTATATAATAAAAATGAGACTGTAATTTTTTTTGAATATGCTTTCATTTTTTCACCTGCAAATTAATTTTTGAAAAGTTTATTTCACAAAATTATAAATGGCGATGAAATTTTTTGCAATAAAATTTAGGGAGGCTTTTTAAATTGGATAGTGACCGTGTTAAAGTAATTGGTATATTTGGTATGATTTTTTTGGTTCTGTGCGGCTATTTTTATTTTACACAAGGCCGTGAAAATATCCGCCAAAAAAATTTACAAACTCAACAAGTAGTTCAAAACTCAACTGAAAATGTTACGCAAGAAAATGTAATACCAACTGAAGCAAAATCCGGCGTGTATTACAAAGTTCATGTTGCCGGCGAAATTAATAATCCCGGCGTTTATACTTTAGACAGTAAAGATCGTCTTATAGATGCTGTAAAAGCTGCAGGCGGCGCAACGGAAGCAGCCGATTTGGATAGAGTTAATTTGGCTGAGTACATAAAAGACGGTGAAAAAATACGCATACCAAATATAAATGAGCGTAATATTGTTTCCGATAAAAATTTAAGTTTTGGAAACTTTAATTTAAATGAGAACGAAAATAAAATTGAGGACATACTTTCTGCCGCAACTGGAAATTATAACTTAGATGATTCAGCAAAACCAAAAGAATTGATAAATATAAATACGGCAACAACTTCTGAACTTGAACAATTACCAGGAGTTGGTCCAACAATTGCTAGCAGTATTGTTTTGTATCGAGAACAAAATGGTAATTTTGAATCCATCGAACAACTAAAAGAAGTCAAAAGAATTGGAAATAAAACTTTTGAAAAGCTAAAAGATTTTGTTACCGTTAATTAATTGGAGGTGTAAAAGATGTCTGCCTTCGAAAAAATTAAAAGTTTATGCGGTGGCGACCGTGCAGATAATGGAAATTCAAAATCTAATTCAAAAATTAGTTTGAAAAAAAAATTGAAAGTAAAAAAATTAAAATTAGCTAAAAAAAGGCAAATTAAATTAAAAAAATTTGTTGAAAAGCTTCAAGTTGTTTTACAACAAGACCGTGAAAGAGAAAATATTTTAACTGCAAATAATAAAATGATAAATTTAAATAAAAACGCTAACTTTGATAAGTCAATGAAAAAAGCACAAAAAATTGCCAAACAAAATCTTGAAGATAAAGAAGATTTATTTAAAATGCAACGACGATTATCAGCATTTGGTGACGAAGGCTATATGCGAAATGATCTTATATAATTTTCTTGCCATAATTTTTATGGCAATTTTTTTATGTTGACAAACGACAAAAATAAACTTAAAATTTGTTTAAAATACATGAGGTGATAAAAATTGAAAAAAAATCGTTCCGACGATTTCGAATTTACTAAAAATAATTTTGAAAATACGTTGGATTTTTATAAAGAAAACTTGCCATTAAATGCTGTTGAAAAATTATTTAATGAAAGTAAAAATCCAACTTCAAGTTATAATGACTTCATAAATAAATATAATATGACTGACCCAAATTTCGAAAATTTTACACCACAAAAAAAAATAAATGTCAAAAAACGCGTACGAAGTAATGCTGAAAATGAATTCTTAAATAATTTTAACACCCGCAATTTTGATAGTAATTATACAAAGCCAAAGAGTTCTTTCTTTAAACTATTTGTTTCATTTTTATTCGTACTTTTTTTGTGTGTAATCACTTTGTTAATTTTTAAAATAAATTCTTTAAATAAACAAATTATCGAGCTTAAATCTCATATTGAAGAAAATGCCCAAGCAAATGAAAAATTACAAACTGTTCTAATTGAAAATGAAAATTTGAAAAAAATTATTGAAGATTTTAATAATCCTGAAACTGAACCAGAACCTTCAGTACCTCCTGAAGATGAATTAAAAGAAACTGAGTACATAGTTCAAGCCGGCGATACTTTGTCATCTATAAGCAAAAAATTTTATGGCTCAACAAATTTCTATAATAAAATTATTGAAAAAAATAATTTAACAAATGAAAATTTGCACGTAAATCAAAAATTAATTATCCCTGAAAAATAGTTGACTTTCCCTATTTTTATTGGTATCATTTTTGCAAACTCGTAAGGAGATGATTTATCATGAATTATTCTTTTACTAGCAAAAATTTTGATACCACTGACTCAATAAAAAATTTTGCAATCGAAAAAATTGACCGCCATTTAGGTCGACTCCTACCCGATAATGTTAATATAACCGTTTCATTTATCGAAATTGGTTTCAAAAAAAAGGTTGAAGTTACTTTACATCTTAACAAACGCATAATACGTGCGGAAGTTATTAATAACGAGGACATGCATGCCGCCATTGACGAAGTTGTCGACATTTTGAAAAAACAAGTTAGACGTTATAAAAATCGCTTGGAAGCTATCTCGAAGAAAAATTTCAAACTAAAAGAAGAAATCAAACTTTTACCTGTTGATAATATCGAATTACTTGAAGCTGAAAATTCATCAAACATTGAAATAGAACGTATAAAATCTTTTGCTATTAAACCGATGGATCCCGAAGAAGCTGCAATGGAATTAGAACTTCTTGCACATAGTTTTTATGTTTTCCTAAACAGCGATACGGGCGAAGTAAATGTTATCTATAAAAGACGAAATGGTTCGTATGGTTTAATTGAACCGAAATACTAAGCCGCATATGCGGCTTTTTTAGTGAGGTGATTACCATTTTTACTGATAAAGTTAACATTACCGTTAAATCTGGTAGCGGTGGAAACGGTTGTGTTTCATTCAGACGCGAAAAATATATTCCCAACGGTGGACCTGATGGCGGTGATGGCGGTAATGGCGGCGATATAATTTTTATTGCCGATAATTCCGTTAACTCCTTAATTGATTTCCGATACAAAAAAAATTTTGTTGCCAAATCTGGTGAAAACGGCGGTAAAAAAAATTGTAATGGCAAAAACGCCGAAGATTTAATCATAAAAATTCCTGTCGGTACAATTATTCGCGAAGTTTCCACAAATAAAATCATGGCTGATATGTCATTCGTCGGCAAAAAAAAAATTATTGCCAAAGGTGGAAAAGGCGGCAATGGAAATCAACACTACGCTACTTCACGACGACAAGCTCCACGATATGCTGAACATGGCGGCGAACCTCAAGAATTTAATTTGATTTTAGAATTAAAATTAATTGCAGATGTTGGTTTGGTGGGCTTACCTAACGCCGGCAAATCCACTTTACTTTCAATGGTTACCAATGCAAAACCTAAAATTGCCGACTACCAATTCACAACTTTGTCACCAAATTTAGGAGTAGTACGTTCAAAATATAAAGATTTTGTCATGGCTGATATTCCCGGTTTAATTGAAGGAGCAAGTAATGGATTAGGGCTTGGCCATGAATTTTTACGACACATTGAACGCACAAAATTACTTTTACATGTTGTGGATGCTGCTTGCATTGACGGAACAAATCCAATTGATAATATAAAAAAAATAAACAACGAACTTTTCCTATTCAACAGCGATTTAAAAAACAAAAAACAAATTATTGTAGCAAACAAAATTGACTTACCACAAGCTCAAGAAAATATTTCAGCTTTAAAAAAATTTTGCACAGAAAACAATTATGATTTGTTTTTAATTTCGGCGGCTTCAAATTTAGGTTTGACAGAATTAATTAATTTTACCGCGCAATGTATTGACAAAAATTTTGAACCTATAACTTTTGAAGAAGATTATGTTGAAATACCAACGGTGAAAAGTAAATTTGTCATCGAAAAAACTGCGCCTGGCTACTATAAAATTAGTGGTAAAGCAATTGAAAAAATGATGGGCTATACAAATTTAGATACCGAACGCGGACTAAATTTTTTTCAAAAATATATGCGTGAAAACGGCGTTATCGATTTACTTAAGGAAAATGGTTTATCCGAAGGCGACACAATTAATATTTTAGATTATGAATTCGAATATTTCGAGTAAATGCGCATAAAAAAAATCCTTCGCAAATATTATTATAAAAAATACTGCGGAGGTTTTTTTATGCGCGTCTTTAGCGTTAAAAAAGAAAGTATTATTTTTGTCGTATGTATTGGTATCGTCTTGGGTAGCTTGATAAATTCTATCGGCAATGAAATCTGCCCAACCTTTTCTATGCCACTATCAAACAAAATAATTTTAATAGATGCCGGACATGGCGGTTGGGACCCCGGTAAAGTTGCCGCAAATAATATTTTAGAAAAGAATGTAAACCTTGACATCGCAAAAAAATTACAAGAATATTTACAGCAAAGCGGCGCGTTCGTATTAATGACGCGTAGTGATGATGAAGCACTTGGTGAAAAAAAAATGAAAGATATGCGAAATCGAAAAGAGATTTCAAATTCAACCAATGCTGACATGCTTATCAGTATTCATCAAAATTCATTTGCACAAGAAAAAGTAAAAGGTGCACAAGTTTTTTATTACAAAAAATCGGAGAGTGGTAAAAAACTTGCGGAATTTATTCAAGCTCAATTTAAAAAAAATATCGATGCAAATAACAATCGTGTTGCAAAAATAAATTCAGATTACTACATTCTCAAGCAAATTAAAATTCCATCGGTAATTGTTGAGTGTGGATTTTTATCCAACAATGATGAGCTAAACAAATTGACAAATAGTGATTATCAAAACAAAATTGCATGGGCAATTTATTTAGGAATTTTGGACTATTACGGTTCTAAGTAAAATTATTTTTTTCATCTTTACCAAATTTTTTTTGCAAACGAATATCTTCACCGGTAAATTTTAAAAGTTGATAATTGCCAATTAACCTTGAAAAAATTCGTGATGAATATTGCTTTTCTAATTCTTGCATAGATAGATTAGTTGAAATTATAATCGGTTTTCGTGCGAGCATACGCGTATTTATTACGTTAAAAAGTTCTGACTGTGTTGGTAAAGTCGCGAATTCAGTTCCTAAATCATCGATAATTAATAAATCGCAGTTAAAAATCATTTCATCGTACTCATCTTTATTTTCATCAGTTTTGTCAAATCGAATTGACTCCATAATTTTAAAAAATTGTGGAGCAGTAGCATATAAAACAGTTTTACCTTTTTCCAAAATTTCTTTTGCGATACAATTACAAAAAAAAGTTTTACCTAAGCCCGTATTCCCGTAAAATAATAAATTTTTAAACTCATTATCAAAATTATTTACGAAGTACAAACTTTTTTCGTAAACTCTATTTATCAATTCGCGTGAAGTTTTGTTGTCATCGTAAAATTTTTCAGGATAATAACGAGAGTCAAACATATCGAAATTTTCTGTTTCAAAAACATTTTGTAAATTTGAAAGGTCGTAATATTTTTCAATTAATTTTTGTACAAAACATTTGCATTTTTTATTTTTAACATATCCAGTATCTTTGCACTGATGGCACGTATAAACATCCAAATAATTTTGTGTGAGATTTAATTTTAATAAAATTTCATTTTTTTCTTTCAACAATATTTGATTTTGATTTTGTAAACTTTGTAAAGAATTTTTATCATGATTTAAAACAGCCTTAGAAATTTTTATACCGATACTTGCAAGTTCATTTTCGATTTGTAAAAGCCGAGGATTTAGCTCAAACAATTTTTTTTTTCTTTTATTTTTTATCGCATCATTCGTTAAACGTATTTTTTCATATTCACGCATAATATCGGTAAAAATTTTTTGATTCATAAATTAATCCTCCTGTGCAAGCTTCTCAATTTTTGCGAAATCCCACTCACGTTGTTTAAAATTAGCAAATTTATTTTTTCTAACAAATGTTTTTTCTGTAAAATCAATTTTACAGTTTTGAGCTTGCTGAACAGTTTTAATACCTTTTTTATTCCACGTTTCTAAAATTGATTCGAGGTATTTAAAATTAGGCCGACCGATATTCATCATTGTGAAATTGCATGCCTCAACAATTAAATCTTGTGACATATGTAAATTTTTTTCCCAATCTGAAATTAATTCACGCTGTTTAAAATTTAAATTATTAACAGCCAACGCTTTTTTTACCTCGCGAAATAATTCGTTCATGCCATTTATTTTTTCCTCTGCCTTTTCAACAGAATCAATTTTATTTGACGCCCAATCAATAGCAACTTTTTCGAGGTACGACAAATTTCTATGACCATTATCCACGCAATAAGTAATCAAAATATGAATCACATCGAGTGGCAACCGCAAATAATCATACATTCCAAATATCAGATTCAAATCCGAGTAAGTTAAATATCGTCCAAGTGAATCTTGTGCAAAATCAAAAAGTTCTTTTATTTTTGGATTATCCCTATACAAATTTAATTCTTGAATTGTATAACTTGGAAAGCTAAAAAAATTTGGCACATCAGATTTTTTTGTAAAGATAATTTCACTATTCGATGAAAATTTTGGGTAAATAAATTTGACAAATAAAACATCATTTTTTGTTTCATATTCAATTAAATTTTTTTCTTGCCAATATTTTAATGCATTAAAAATATCCGATTCAATTATATTAAAATGTTTTGCAAGTATAGAAATTGTTAAATTTTTTTGTCCGTATAAGCAATTTTTATACAGATAAATATAAATGAGAGAAAAAATTGGATTAGCAGAAACCATAAAGTTATCGATAAAAAAATTTGGCAGCGGCGTACTCATTAAGCCGCTGTCTATTTCCATATTTAGTTGCATTTCAATTCTTCCTTTGAAATTTTAATTTAATTTGTGAGCCAGCTTCTAATTTCACACCGGCCGATGGCATTTGCTCTATAACTTTAAAATCATCACCATCATTATTGATTATAACAGGTTCAAAATTATTTTTATTCAAAATTTCAACTGCTTGCTGTAATGACAAATTAATTACATTCGGTACTTCTATTAACCCATCACTTTCATTTGACGCATATAAATATATCCGTGAATTAATTTCAACTGGCGTACCGGCAATTGGCAACTGACTATCAACAACTTTTCCGCCACTACCAATTATTTCGTAATCTAAAGATTGCTCATTTAATTTCTTTATCGTATCTTTTAAATTCTTACCATTATAATCTTCTAACAAAAATGCATCTTTAAAAATAGTTGGTGAATCTGAAGATGACTTTATTTGCTTATACTTTATAATTTGCTCAAAAATTTCTTTCACAATTGTAGCAGGATGCGGCTCAACACCAATCGGCGGCTTATCTATCAATGCAATTGCTATGTACTGTGGATTTTCAATTGTCAAATACCCGATGAACGAATAAGTATACATTTGACTGCCACGTTTACCTTGCTCACCTGTTCCCGTTTTTCCTCCAATATTATAACCTTCAATAAGTCCGGAAGCAGCCGTACCTTCCGTCAATACACTTTTCAATGCTTTTCGCATAAAATCAGAAGTTTCTTTTGAAATAACTTTTTTCATAACAACCGGATTATTTTTTTTAATAACATTCGATTCATTGTCAACTATTTCTGACACAACATATGGTTTCATCAAATTCCCACCATTTATTACGGCAGCAAAACTATTTAAAGCTTGAATTGGCGTATTATTAAATCCCTGACCCATTGAAGAAGTTGCAAGTTCAACCGAATTTAACTGATTTAATTTATACATTAAAGATTTTGCAGATTGCTCAGCTGGCAAATCTATCAAAGTTTTTTCACCATAGCCAAAATCTTTTTGATATTGATAAAATTTTTCACGCCCAAGCTTTTGTATTATCTGAATCATTCCCATATTGCAAGAATTGGCAAGAATATGTGTAATATCTTGTGTGCCGTGCCCTGTTTTTTTCCAACAATGAATTGTTCTGTCAGCAACTTCCATATTCCCGCCGCAATAAAATGTAGAATTCGGCGTAATAACATTTTGATCAAGCGCCGCCGCAATAACTATCGGTTTAAAAATTGAACCAGATTCAAAAGTCCCGCTAACATTAAAATTATTCCAGACGTTGTAAAGATTATTTAACTGTTCTTCCTGTGAAAGCGATGACAATTTAGTGCGCAAAGATTTAGCCGTCAATTCACTCAAATTTGCCGGATCATTCAAATTAAATGAAGGATATTGCGCCATTGCAATAATTTCACCGGTATTTGGATCCATTACAATAGCTGTCGCATGCTCAGCTTTAAACTCTTCGCCCGCTTTATTTATTGCATCCTGCGCAAATTTTTGAATATTTATGTCCAAAGTCGTAACCAAAGAACAACCATCTTGTGCCGGAAGATTATTTGACACAACATTATTTTGTGAATCATAAGCTCTGAAAATTCGACCGCTAGCTCCAGTCAAATCTTCATTATAACTTTTTTCAAGCCCGCAGCAATTATCACCGCGAATAAAACCAACAGTTTGCGCCGCTAAATCGTTATGCACATAAAATCGCATACTGTCTTCTTCAAAATAAACACCACTCAAATTTTTTTTTTCGATATCCGACATTTTTTTACGCGATATATTTTTTGCAATGACAAGATAATTTGTATCATTGAGTAATTTTCCGTCGGCATTTTTATCCATATAACCGTTCAATTTTTCAATCGAAATTTCCAAAGAATTGCTCAACTCTGTAAGAGTTTTATTACAAATTTTTTTATCAAGTTGAGACAAATTTCGTACATCAAGTATTACATTGTAAACAGTATTGCTCGCAGAAATAACCTGTAAATTACGATCGAGAATACTTCCGCGATTTGCTTTTGTAATAATATCGAGACCTTGGGTAACTTGTTGAGCGATAGCTTTTTTTTCATATTCTTCGCCATGTTTCGATTTTATGTAAAAGATTCTGTAATCCAAAAATCCTATAAGTAACAACAAAACAAACGCAAGTGAATATAATTTTATATTCAATTTGCGTTTAAATTTGTCAATATTTTTTTTCATAAATATCACCGCTAATATTTTATAACATAATTTTGTTTCGGTTTTTTAATATAAACAATCTGGTAAGGTAACGGCGCATGCATTCCTAATTTAGTTTGCGCAATTTTTTTTGTCTCATTGATATCAAATTTCCTTGATATTTCTTCTTCCAAAATAACATTATCTGATTTAATATCTTTCAATTTTTTTTGCAACAAAACAATTTCGTTTGCCTTAGTATTTATCAAACAAACCGAGTATAAAGTAACCATACTTCCGACAAACATAATTGTCAGCAACAAAAACAATTTTAACACGGAAAAAGTTTTTGTCGCAGTTTTTTTACGCTCACGTTTAACTATTTTTTTTGACGGCTCAATATAATCATCATAGTCATAAGCCAATGAACCATAATAATACAAATTAATCGCCTCTTAAATTTTCTCAACAACCCTTAATTTCGCACTATGCGAACGATTATTATTTTGCAATTCCATAACAGATGGCAACACAGGTTTCGGAGTAATCAATCTACACACAGTTTTTTTATTGCAAATACAAATTGGAAAATCGCTTGGGCAAGTACAAGGATTTTGTAATTTCTTAAACGTATGCTTAACAATACGATCTTCAAGCGAATGGAAAGTAATAATGCAAAGTCGACCGTTCGGTTTAAGTAAATCAACGGCATCAAATATAGTTTGCTCAAGAATATTTAACTCATCATTAACTGCAATTCGTATAGCTTGAAAAGTTTTTTTTGCAGGATGACTGCCATTGTGTAAAATTTTTGATGGCAAAGCAGATTTGATAATTTCTACAAGCTGCAAAGTTGTTTTTATTGGTGCAATGCTTCTCGCAGAAACAATTTTTTTTGCAATTTGTTTATGAAATTTTTCTTCACCATAAGTTTTTATTATATCATCTAATTTTTGAATTGTAAATCCATTTACAATATCGAAAGCAGAAAATTTTTTTGACTTATCCATTCTCATATCAAGCGGCGCGTCATGTATGTAAGAGAAACCGCGCGTTGCATCATCAATTTGAAACGAAGACATTCCTAAATCCAATAAAATTCCGTTTACTTGGCCAATATTGCCAACAATTTTCTTTATATCAGAAAAATTTGCATGATAAAAAAAAGTTTTATTACAAAAAGATAAAAGTTTTTTGCGCGCCATTTTCAATGCAAACTCATCTTGATCAATACAAATTAATTTTCCCATATCATTCAAATTTTTTGCTATAAAAAAAGAATGGCCGCCGCCGCCAACCGTACCATCAACATAAATTCCTGACGGATTTATATGTAAATAATCTATAACTTCATTGAGCAAAACCGGAATATGTTTCAAAAATACATCACCCAAAAAATTATAGCCCCAAAAATAATTTAATTCAAAAAAATTACGCAAAATTTTCGTGGCAAAAAAAACTCAGACAAATATTTGCCTGAGGTAAAATTTATTACTCAAATTTTATTGCAGCTTGTGCTGCTGCCAAACGCGCTATCGGCACTCTAAACGGTGAACAAGAAACATAATTCAAACCAGCACGATGGAAAAATTCTATCGATGATGGATCGCCGCCATGCTCGCCACAAATTCCAAGTTTTATATTCGGACGAGTCGCACGACCTTTTTGCACCGCAATATTAACCAATTGGCCAACACCTTTTTGGTCAAGGCGCGCCGTCGGATCACATTCAAAAATATTTTTTTCAATATAATCGTTCAAAATACGGCCAGCATCATCGCGTGACAAACCAAAAGTTAATTGTGTCAAATCATTTGTACCGAATGAGAAGAATTCCGCCTCGCTCGCAATTTCATCTGCAGTTAATGCGGCCCGCGGCATTTCAATCATCGTTCCAACATGATAATCGAGTTTCATTCCGTTTTCCTCAAAAACTTGCTTAGCCGTCTCATCAATAATATTTTTCACATAACGCAATTCTTTTATTTCAACAACTAATGGAATCATAATTTCCGGCACGATATCGTAGCCCTTATTCTTTTTAACTTCAATTGCAGCTTCCAAAATAGCTCGTGTTTGCATCTGCGCAATTTCGGGATAGCTTACAGCTAAACGACAGCCACGATGTCCCATCATTGGATTTAATTCATGAAGCTGCGCAGCTTTGAGTTTCAATTCATCAAAAGTTTTTCCCATTTCATTTGCCAAATCACGAAAATCTTCATCATCTGTCGGTAAAAATTCATGAAGTGGCGGGTCTAAAAGACGAATTGTAACTGGCAACCCTTTCATAGCTTCGTAAATACCAATGAAATCCTGCTTTTGCATCGGCAATAAATCAGCAAGTGCAGCTTTCCTTTCATCAATAGTATCCGACAAAATCATTTTACGCATTTTCGGAATACGGTCCTCGTCAAAGAACATATGCTCAGTTCTCGTAAGACCAATGCCTTCCGCACCAAATTCTAAAGCTTTTTGAGCATCTTGTGGCGTATCCGCATTAGTTCTAATGCCAAGCTTACGAACTTCGTCAGCCCATTGCATAAATGTTGCGAAATTACCTGAAATTTGTGGCGAAATTGTCTTGATATCTTCACAATAAATATTTCCTGTCGAACCATCTAACGAAATATAATCGCCTTCTTTTATAGTACGACCGCCAAGCGTGAAAAATTTTTCTTCCTCATTCATTTTAATTTCTTCGCAGCCTGATACACAACATCTTCCCATGCCACGTGCAACAACTGCTGCGTGCGAAGTCATACCACCACGTACTGTCAAAATTCCTTGCGCTACAACCATACCTTCAATATCTTCTGGAGAAGTTTCAAGACGAACTAAAATTACGCGCTCACCAGTTGCCGCCATTTTTTTTGCATCTTCAGCTGTAAAACAAACTTTTCCGGCAGCAGCTCCCGGTGATGCCGGCAAAGCTTTACCAATAGCCACAGCAGCTTTTAATGCACTCGGATCAAACATTGGATGCAACAATTGATCCAATTGTTTTGGCTCAACTTTTAGCAATGCTTCTTTTTTCGTTAACAAACCTTCATTTACCATATCAACAGCAATTTGTAAAGCTGCACTCGCAGTTCTTTTTCCATTACGCGTCTGAAGGAAATAAAGTTTTCCTTTTTCAATTGTAATTTCCATGTCCTGCATGTCTTTATAATGATTTTCGAGTGTTTTCGCATAATTTGTAAATTCGCTGTAAATCTGTGGCATTTCATTTTTTAATTCTTCAAAAGGTTTTGGCGTTCTAACACCGGCAACAACATCTTCACCTTGCGCATTCAGCATATATTCACCATAAATTTTATTTTCACCGGTTGCCGCATTTCTTGTGAACACAACTCCAGTTCCAGAAGTTTGTCCCATATTTCCGAAAACCATTGCTTGAACATTTACAGCTGTTCCCCACTCATATGGAATATCATTCATACGACGATAAACAAATGCGCGCGGATTATCCCATGAACGAAATACGGCACAAATTGCTTCAAATAATTGTTCTTTTGGATCTGTCGGAAAATCTTTACCTTGATCGTCTTTATAAATCTGTTTGAATTTCTCAACAACTATTTTTAAATCTTCGTGCGTCAAATCGAGATCTGATTTATAATTTCGTTCCTCTTTGTAGGTATCAAGCATACGCTCAAATTTCGATTTTGAAACACCAATTACGACATCTGCAAACATCATAATAAAACGACGATAAGAATCGTATGCAAAGCGTGGATTGTCAGTAGCTTTTGCAAGAGCTTCAACAGTTTCATCATTCAAACCTAAATTTAAAACAGTATCCATCATTCCCGGCATTGAAACACGTGCTCCAGAACGTACGGAAACTAACAATGGATTTTGTGTACTACCCAAAGTTTTCCCAGTAATTTCTTCAAGATTTTTAATAGATTCATTAACTTGACTTTTAATTTCATCACTTAAAATTTTTCCTGAAGAATTATAACTCGTACAAGCTTCAGTAGTAACAATAAAACCCGGTGGAATTGGCAAACCAAGTTTAGTCATTTCAGCTAAGTTTGCACCTTTCCCACCAAGTAAATTTCTCATTGAGGCATCACCTTCAGAAAACATGTAAACGTATTTCATATAAAAACCTCCAGCAAAATTATTTTGGTTTTACAAATTTGATTATAGCACAAAAATTTATAAAAAAAATTTTTTTTAAACATTATTCCGCTTGAAAGAGTAGAGATTTTATTTTTTCTTTTATAGCATTAACAATTTGTGTATGAATTTCTTCGGGCGAAACATTGGCATCAATACAAATAATTCTGTTTGGGTTTTCTGCAATCAATTTTTTATATCCAAGATAAATTTTTTGATGAAAATTTATATTTTCAGATTCAAATCTATCGGAAGTTTGTATGCCAATTTTACGTAACCAAGCATTTTGCGGTGAAATATCAAGGAAAAAAGTTATATCAGGTTCAATATTTTCTGTGACAAATTTATTTAACTCTTTTATGAATTTTTCACCAAGTCCACGCCCAATTCCTTGATATACAACACTTGAGTCAATGAATCTATCACAAATTACAGTGTAATTATTTTCAAGCGCCGGAATAATTTTCTCTTGCATAAGTTGTGCGCGTGCTGCCATAAATAGTAATGCCTCAGTTTTATAAGACATTGTATTATTTTTTTTGTCCATCAAAATATTTCGTACATATTCACCGATTATAGTTGTACCGGGTTCACGAACAACTAAAATTTTTTCACCCAATTCAGTTAAATAATCAGCAAGCATTTCAATTTGTAATGATTTTCCCGAACCATCTATTCCTTCAAAAGTTATGAATTTATTTTTCATTCTTCATCCTCATGGTTTAAATTGTAATTTTGGCGAATTTGTGCTTCTAACTTTTCAAATATGTCAGGATTTTCTTTTAAAAATTTTTTAGCATTTTCACGACCTTGTCCAATTCGTGCGTCATTATATGAATACCATGCGCCGCTTTTATTCACAAATCCAAGATTTACAGCTAAATCTAAGACATCGCCTTCACGCGACACACCTTCACCGTAAATAATATCGAATTCGCACACTTTAAATGGCGGTGCGACTTTATTTTTTGCAATTTTAACTTTCGTTTTGTTACCGTAGATTTCTTCGCCATTTTTGAGTGCGTCAGCTTTTCTTATATCAATTCTTACGGAAGCATAAAATTTTAATGCACGACCACCTGTTGTTGTTTCAGGATTTCCATACACAACGCCGATTTTTTGTCGTAATTGATTGATGAAAATGACAATAGCGTTTGACTTATTTGTAATGCCTGTCAATTTTCTTAAAGCCTGCGACATTAATCGTGCCTGCAAACCCATATGTGAGTCGCCCATCACGCCATCAATTTCTGCTTTAGGAACGAGTGCGGCGACAGAATCTATTACAACCAAATCGATTGCATTTGAGCGTAGCATTGACTCAGCAATTTCTAAAGCTTGTTCACCATTATCAGGTTGTGAAATATATAATGAGTCAATGTCAACGCCCAATTTTTTTGCGTAAACAGGATCGAGTGCGTGTTCGGCATCAATATAACTTACAATTCCGCCAGATTTTTGAACTTGCGCAACAACATGCAATGCAACGGTTGTTTTACCTGAAGATTCCGGACCATACATTTCAATGATTCGTCCTTTGGGCAATCCGCCGACACCTAATGCAATATCCAAGCTCATAATTCCAGTAGATACGACGGGGATTTTTTGATTAGCAGTTTCACCTAATTGCATAACGGCGCCCTTACCAAATTGTTTTTCGATAATCATTAAAGCATTTTTTAAAGCTTTAGCCTTTTCTTCATTCATAATATTCTCCCTAAAAATTTTTTAAAATTTATTTCCGACATAAACAACGCCTTTGATACTGTCGATAGTAATTGAAACGCCGTCAGGTACCAATTCCACAACATTTTCATTGCAAACAATGACAGGAATATCTAACAAATCTGAAACGACTTTTGCCTGTTGACTTTCATCATTTTCCCAATTTCCAACGATAACTCCTGTCGAATGCTTTATAAATGGCAGCAAGTCATCCGTAATTTTTGGAGTAACGATAATATCGCCGGCTTTGAAATATTTTTGTGCTTCCTGTAAAACTTTTATGACACATGCTTTCGCAGAAACAACTTTGTTACCTAATCCTTTGCCTTTGAGTAAAACATCACCGACTATTTGAACTTTCAAAGTGTTTGTTGTGCCGGCGATACCAACAGGAATTCCTGCTGCGATTACGATTGCGTCACCACTTTTTGCAAGATTTGTTTCCATTGATTTTTCAACGGCAATACTAAACGATTCATCGTTTAAATTTATTTCTTCTGATATTACGGGCAGACATCCCCATGTCAAACTCAATTGACGCCATACAAATTTATTTGGTGTAATAGCAAGAATTGGACAAATAGGTCGAAATTTTGAAACCATACGTGCAGTGAAACCTGAATCGGTTACAGTTGCAATGCAAGCAACTTTTAAATCTTGTGCGATTGTGCATGTCGCATAACTTATTGAGTTTGTAATATTGGCGCGAAAATTTTTGTAATGCCATAAAATTTCTTTATGATAGTTGACGGAGCTTTCAGTTTTCATTGCGATGCGCGCCATCATTTTTACGCTTTCAACAGGATATAAACCTTTTGCCGTTTCACCGGAAAGCATAATTGCATCGGAACCGTCAAAAATTGCATTCGCAACATCATTTGCTTCGGCGCGTGTTGGTCGCAAATTATTTACCATTGATTCAAGCATTTGTGTTGCAGTTATAACGGGTTTACCTTTTTCATTCGCTTTTTTTATCAATAATTTTTGTACGAGTGGGACTTCTTCAGGCGGAATTTCAACGCCCAAATCTCCACGTGCAACCATAATTCCATCAGCAATTTCCAAAATTGAATCGATATTGTTCACGCCATCGCGGCTTTCGATTTTCGCAATAATTTTGATATGTGCGGCAGAGTTTTCTTTTAAAATTTCTTTGATTTTTATTACGTCGTCAGCAGTACGCACAAACGATGCTGCAATAAAATCGAAATCCATTTTTATTCCAAATTTTATATCTTCAATATCTTTTTCTGTAAGTGCGGGTAAGTTCACGTAAACGTCAGGAATGTTTACGCCTTTGCACGAACTTAAAAATCCACTGTTTACCGCTTCACAAATTATATCGGTTTCGGTCAAGTCAATAACTTTTAACTCCAAAAGACCGTCATCAATCAAAACGCGACTACCTTTATTTAAATCTTTTGGCAAATTTTTATAAGTGATAGAAACTTTTGTCTCATCGCCCTCAACTTCATTTGTTGTGAGTGTAAAAGTCGCACCTTGTGCAATGTAAACTTTATCTTTTGCAAAAGTTTTTATGCGAATCTCGGGACCTTTTGTATCTAAAACTAATGCGACTGGCGCATTTAATTCTTCACGTGCTTGCTTGAGCGTCTCTATTAATTTGCCATGAGTTTCGTAATTTCCATGTGAAAAATTAATACGTGCAACATTCATGCCTGCACGTATTAAATCTTTTATAACTTCAATATTGCTGCTGGCGGGGCCAAGCGTCGCAACTATTTTTGTCATTAACATTTTTTATTCCTCCTTAAGTTGCCAATGTTTTTATTATCTCATACATTTTGTTGTCATAAGGTTTTTCAGCTGCAAGTGCTTCATCAATATCAATGTCGTCGTATTTTCCATCTTTGAAAATTATAACGCGATTTCGTTTCGCATTTGCTAACGCTTCGACCGCCGTATATCCCATAATCGAAGCGTGCATCCTGTCAACAGCAGTTGGTGAACCGCCGCGTTGAAGATGTCCTAAAATTGTTGCACGAGTTTCAATTCCAGTTATCTTTTCAATTTCTTTTGCCATTTTTGCCGTATTACCAACGCCTTCAGCGACAATTATTAAATTGTGAGTTTTACCTTTTGAGCGATTGGCAAAGATTTGTCGTATTAACGATTCCATATTTACAGTGCCATTCATTTCCGGTATCAGAACTTCTTCAGCGCCACCAGTTATACTGCACCACAAAGCAATATGCCCAGCGTGGCGACCCATTACTTCTACCAAACTACATCTTTCATGCGATGAAGATGTATCACGAATTTTATTTATTGCTTCCATTCCGGTATTAATTGCGGTATCGAAACCAATTGTGTAATCTGTGCAATCTAAATCCAAATCGATTGTTGCCGGAATTCCAATAACATTTGTACCGAGTTTAGATAATTTTTGTGCGCCGTGGAATGAACCATCGCCACCGATTACAACTAAAGCATCGAGAGCGAGTATGTTACAAATTTTATGGGCGCGAGCGACACCTTCATCTGACATCATTTCAGAGCATCGAGCAGTAAGTAAGAAAGTACCGCCACGATGGATAATATCAGAGACGGAGCGTGGATTCATTTCAAAAATTTCGCCAGAGAGTAGACCTTCATAGCCACGTTTAATACCGATAACGCCAATATTTTTAGAGATAGCGCAACGGACAACGGAACGGATAGCGGCATTCATACCGGGAGCATCGCCGCCACTAGTAAGTACGCCAATTTTTTTAATATTTTCCAAGATTATCAGCTCCTCTTTTGTAAGAAAATTTATAAGAATTATAAAGCAAAGGTGAAATAATTACAAGGAATACAATTATGAAGTAAGTAAATAGATTTGGATTAATGCGGCTAGGAATACAGATGCTAATGAAATTACAAGTATGAAAAAATATTCGAACAGTGAACGTGAATCTAATTTATTCGTATAAAAATTTAAATTACAAATAGAAATAAAAACTAAAATCGGAAACAAAATTAAATTTTGCGGTAAAATATATTTTATAATTCGTACGAGTGCTTTTAATTTATAATGACTAATTAAAATCGATGAAGTAAATCCGTACGCTAAACCTTTTATAAAAAGTAATAGCATTAAAAAAAATTTACCTAATGGAATAAATGCCATAAGCCATAAAAAAAATATTGTCCGTGCATTTTTAAAAAATTCACTCTTAAATAAATCAACTTTTTCATATGATAAATCTAGTGCGAAAAAATCTTCTACCGATTTATTTATTTTTACCACTGTAAAATTATCCATTCTGTTCGCAATAATAGCACCAATTAGCGCGCCAAAAATAATTGACATAAGAATAGTAATTAAAAAATTTTTGTTTGCAGCATATTTTTTTTTCATTAGTCCATTTCCTGTTAAAGTTTTTTGTCCATATATTATATAAATCAATGAAAATTAATATGCTTGAATTAGTGTATAATAATGTAAAAAATACCGGAGGTTTTCTATTATGAATTTACCGAATAAAATTACATTAGTTCGCGTAATTTTAATCCCTATTTGTATTTTAATGCTCTTAAGTAATTTACCTTTTACAAGAATTTTAGCCGTAATTATTTTTATCGTGGCATCATTAACTGATGCACTTGATGGATATATCGCACGTAGTCAAAATTTAATTACAAACTTCGGAAAATTTATGGACCCATTAGTTGATAAATTATTAGTTAATTCAGTTTTAATTGCATTGGTACAGATGCGAAATTTATCATGCTGGGTTGTTATCATAATAATTTGGCGTGAGTTTATCGTAACCGGATTTAGACTTACTGCCGTTAGTGAAAATGTTGTAATTCCGGCAAATAATTTGGGAAAGATAAAAACAGTTTTACAAATGATTATGACGATTATAGTAATGTTAGATTTAAAAAATGATTACATGATTGTCATTAAATATATTTTTATTGGCGCGGCATTGATTTTTACAATTGTTTCGGGCTGTGATTATGTTTATAAAAATAGAGGAGTACTAAAGGAATAATTTATCTGACACACGCGATAAAAATTAAAATTAATCCAGAAAGTAGAATAAATTTTCGATGGTCAAGATTGATGTCAGAAATTTTATTGCCAAGAAAAATTCCGAACGATAGAAAAATAAATTGACAAACAGCAACGGCTGCAGATAGATAAAAATTGTCAAAGCCGAGCATTGCCAAACCAATTCCCGAACCGATTGAATCTACGGATAGCGCACAGCCGATAAAAAATGCTTCAGTTAAATTTATGCGTGTGATTTGTATTTCTTTTTCTTCTGCTGGTAAAAAACTTTGGAACACGAGATAAATTCCCATGCAAAATAAAATTAATGTGCCAATGATTTTTGCAGCAAGATTCGGTAAAAATTTTTGTATTTGCAAACCCATCGATAGCGATAAAAAAGTTATAAACGCTGAGATAGCGGAGACAATAATTTTTGGCATAATTGGTACGATAACTTTTCGAATGCCGTACGTTATTCCGATTCCGAACGCATCAATGCTGAGAGAAATTGCAATTAAAATGATAGTAAACATTTTTGACCTCCATAAAAAATTTTTCAATTTATAATATGGTCAAGGCCTCAAAAATGTTTTTTTGCTAAAGTTCTTTTGTTACTTTTCTTTCAAGAAAAGTAAAACAAAAGAACTTTAATAAAAAATCTTTGTGCATGCACAAAGATTTTTTGTTAGTTTCTTTTTATTTTTTTCTTTTTAAAAGAAAAAGTAAAGGTTTTAAATAAAAAACATAATTTTTTAATTAAATTTTGTTTTGTGCTGGTAAAATTTAAATTTCTCCCAAACTTTTAGTTCAGATAAATTAAAACAAACGCTGGAGATTGCAATCATAATCCAAAATAAAAGAAAGATTCGATAATTATACCAAACGTTGTCCGCTAAACCTTGGATTAAATATCCAGTAAATCCGGCGCATAAAGAAATTTTGAAAGTTTTGACAAAGTTATCAGTCAAAAATTTATTGTTCGCAAGTAAATTTTTATAGAATGAAAAAATTACGCATAAAATCAAAATTAATCCCGCTATTCCTAAATCAATTAGAATTTGCAAATAAAAATTGTGGGAGTGGAGCGCGTATGAAGCTGACAGCGCATATTTTTGGAATATAAAAATAAAAACTTCGCTGCCTAAGCCAATTCCTATTGGCCAAAAATCTTTTATCATTCGGAGTGAGCCAATCCAAATCCCAACGCGATACGATGTAGAAGTATCAGCCATATTTCCAATGCTCATAAATCGTTGCAAAAATGAATTTGGAATGAATAGCGGAGCGATTAAAATCAAAAAAAATCCGAGCAACAAAAGTTTTTTGTCGCGCAACAAAATGAAAATAATCATTGCGACAATTAATCCAAGCCAAGCGCCGCGCGATAAAGTTAGAAGCATACAAAAGCCAAGCAAGCACGTAATTAAAAATGAAATTATTTTGCAAAATTTATTTTTGAAATAATAGATACTGCCAAAAGTTATTGGAATCATAAAAAGTAAATATTCGCCCAAAACATTTGGATTAGCGAGCGTGGAAAAAACGCGTGTCGTATTGCCTTCAAACATATTTTCGTCAATCCACATATTTACGGTTGAGTCCAAACCAAAATATTTTTGTGCGATGCCGATTAAAGCAACGATTGCCGACGATATTATCATTAGTGATGCAATTGTGAATAAATTTTCTTTGTTCGTAATTGTATTTTTAAAGACAAAATAAAATGCGATAAACAATAAATAAATTGCACTCATTTTGAAATTTGGAATGTAAGATATGAATGAACTGTAAAAGATTAACGTCGCAAACAAAACTACAAACAAATCTGTCAAATTAATTCGCAGTGAAAATTTGTGCGTAAAAATTAAGTTGAAAACAAACGAAAAAACTGTTAGCAAAACAATGGCCAAAATAAATTTTGTCGGCAAAATTGGTGTAAAAAATACTAGCGCAAAAATTCCCGCCTTTACATTGTAAAATATTAAAAGTGCGAATGAAATTGCGATGACAAGCAAAGATTTTTTTACACTGAAAAATTTTGCACAAAAAATGAATAATGTTAAAACAATTAGCCAAAAAATTAAGCCAGATTTTTTTTCAGCTTTTTTAATTTCGATACCAAAAAATTCGCTCAGAAATTTTACAGATTTTGCGGACAAAGCACATTGTGGGACGTAAATAGTAAATATCGAGTCGAGAAATTTTTTACACAAACTTGTTTCGTAAAAATCTGCGAAAAAATTTTGCATTGACAAAAAAATTTGTACGAAAAAATTTAAAATACGCATGAAAAAACTTTTTGAAAAAATTTTTTCACCGTCACTTTCATGAAAAATAATTTTGTAAAAAAAACTTGAAAAAATAATTTTGCCTATAGCTTCTGAAATTTTTTCCGCTATCAAAAATATTTTACTTTGCCTGTAAAGTTTTTTTATCGTCATTAATTTTTTCTCCCAATATTATTTTTACAATGAAATTTTAAAGCGTATAATTTCCTTTGTCAAACAAAAAATTGGTGGTGATAATATTGCTTGATAATTTTTTGCAAACTATTTCACATTACAAAATGTTAAACAATGGTGAAAAAATAATTGTTGCAGTATCAGGTGGAATTGATTCATCCGTACTCTTAAATTTGTTCCTACGTATCCAAAATCTTTTTGATTTACAATTAATTGTTGCGCATTTAAATCATGGACTTCGTCAAAATGAATCTGATGATGACGAAAAATTTGTCGCCGATTTATGCGCGCAAAATAAAATTATTTTTGAAGCTAAAAAAATTAATGTCAAAGATTTTGCTCGTAAAAATAAATTTTCAATTGAGGAAGCCGGTCGTATTTGTCGGTATGATTTCTTCTCTCACTTACTTACAAAATATCATGCCGATAAAATTGCAACCGCTCATAATAAAAATGATAATGTCGAAACTATTTTAATGAAACTTATTCGTGGATGTGGAAGTTTTAGCGGAATTATGCCCGTAAATAAAAAAATTATTCGCCCGCTAATAAATATTGAACGGGCGCAAATTGAAACTTATTGCTATGAAAATAATATTTCGTACAGAATTGATAGTTCAAATCTAAATTGTGAATATACGCGTAATAAAATACGCAACATAATTCTGCCGCAAATTTTATCTATTAATCCAAACTTTATTGATACTATTTCTTGTAGTACAAAAATTATTTCTGATGAAAGTAATTTTTTAAATCAATTAGCACTAAAAAATATTAATTCAAATAAAATTTCCGTTACTAAATTAAAATCTTTACCACAAGTATTACAAAAAAGAATTATACGCATAATAATAAGAGATGAAATTTCGTCGAAACATATTAATTCTATAATTGAGTTACTCGATAAACCTAATGGGAAAAAAATTTCGTTGCCAAATAATATTACAGTAGAAAAAAATTTTGACGAAATTATGTTCTTTTACAATCATAACTATAATTTTGAGTACGAATTAAAATTAAATCAGGTTACTTTTATCCCGCAGCTAAATAAATTTTTACTTATTAGCGATAAAAAAAATAGTAACTGTACAAAAATTTTTCACTGTGATAATATAAATAAGATAACAGTAAGAAATTATAGATGTGGCGATAAGATATTCTTTAAAAATTTTGGCCATAAAAAATTAAAAAATATCTTTAACCAAAATAAAATTTGGCCCAATTTTTATCACTCTTTCCCACTCCTTACTGTCAACGATATTGTTATTTGGATTATGAATACCGACATAATTACTAATTATGATACCGGTAAGATCTATTTTATTCATACTTGGGAGGATACTAATGATAAAAGATGTACGCTCGCAACTTAATGTTTTAATCTCTAATGATAAAATTCAAGAACGCATTAAGGAATTAGCTCAAAATATCTATGACGATTATCATGGTAAACCATTAACTTTAGTCTCTATCCTTAGAGGTAGTATTTTCTTTACTGTAGATTTATCTCGTAAACTTGATTTGATTTTTGATATGGAATTTGTTGAACTATCAAGTTATGGAAATGATTTTGAAAGCTCTGGGAATATCAAAATTAATAAAGACTTAACAAATCCTGTTGAGAATCGTCATCTGTTAATTATTGAGGACATAATAGATACGGGCCATTCACTTAAATTTATTACGGAACATCTTAAAAAATATAATCCACTTAGTATTGCTACATGTGTACTTTTAGATAAAGCAAGTAAAAGAATAGCGGATATCACTCCAAATTATGTAGGCTTTGTTATCCCGGATAAATTTATTATCGGTTATGGTTTAGATTATTATGGACATTTTAGGAATGTAGATTATATTGGATATTTAGGTGAATAGATTTTATAAGGAGGTTTTATTTTGAAGAAATATTCAAAAACGATAACGGCATACTTTACAATTTTTTTATTGATAGTAATAGCATTTTGGCTCTCAAATTTTTTGATACCGCAAAAATCTACCGATGTTTATATATATAGTGATTTAATAAAATCAATGGAAGCTGGAATGGTAAAAAGTTTAGAGATTAGCCGCGATACTGATATCAGTGATAGCGGTACGGTAAAAGTTATTTTCGATAACGGTAAATTTGAAACATTACAGATACCAAGTATGTCAAATTTCATGGAACTAGCAAATAGATATTCAGTTTTATATGATTTTGCGATACAAACAGACCCAGTTCCGAAAACAGGATTTATTGTTCAATTTATTTCGCCATTATTAATGACATTATTCTCAATTTTTGCTTTGCTGTTTATTATGCAAAAAATTCAAGGTGGAATGGGCGGTGGTAAAATCCTTTCATTTGGTTCCAATAAGGCCAAAGCCGTTCAGTCTGATAAAAATAAAGTTACGTTTAATGAAGTTGCAGGATTAGATGAAGAAAAAATTGAACTTCAGGAAATCGTTGAATTTTTAAAAACGCCAAAGAAATTTATGGATATCGGTGCAAGAATTCCTAAAGGCGTTTTGCTTGTCGGACCACCGGGAACCGGTAAAACTTTATTAGCAAAAGCTGTCGCAGGTGAAGCTGGTGTTCCTTTCTTTAGTATTTCAGGTTCAGATTTCGTTGAAATGTTTGTTGGTGTTGGCGCATCGCGCGTTAGAGATTTGTTCGAACAAGCCAAAAAAAATTCGCCGTGTATAATTTTCATCGACGAAATTGATGCTGTTGGCCGTAGACGTGGCGCAGGACTCGGTGGCGGCCATGATGAACGCGAGCAAACTTTGAATCAATTGTTGGTTGAAATGGATGGTTTCGGTTTGAATCAAGGCGTGATTGTTGTCGCTGCTACGAATCGTCCGGATATTTTAGACCCGGCACTATTAAGACCGGGACGTTTTGACCGTCAGGTTGTTGTTGATAAACCTGATGTGAAAGGTCGCGAGGAAATTTTGAAGGTACATTCAAAAGGGAAATTGTTGGCCGAAGATGTAAATTTAAAAACGATTGCGCAAACGACGGCAGGTTTTACAGGTGCAGATTTGGAAAACTTGCTTAATGAGTCGGCTCTTTTAGCGGCGCGTGCGAATAAAAAAGAAATTACAATGGAAGAAATACGGCGGGCGTTTATCAAAGTTGGAATAGGAACGGAAAAGAAAAGTCGGGTTATTTCTGAGAAAGAGAAAAAAATTACGGCGTATCATGAGGCCGGCCACGCAATTTTGTTTGAGAAGTTATCTGAGCTCGATCCAGTGCACATGATTTCAATTATACCGACAGGAATGGCTGGCGGTTATACAATGAATATTCCGCTTGAAGAACAAAATTATATTACACAAAGAAAAATGGAACAGACAATTATTTCACTTTTGGGTGGGCGTGCAGCTGAAGAAATTGTGATTGAAGACATAACAACTGGTGCGTCAAATGATATTGAACGTGCGACAACTATTGCGAGAAATATGGTTACGAAATATGGCATGAGTAAAAGTCTTGGGCCGATTCAGTTTGGTGATAACAACGAAGAAATATTTTTGGGTCGCGATATCGGGCACACACGAAATTATAGTGAAAAAGTTGCGTATGAAATTGACAACGAAGTAAGAGAAATTATAAAGAAAGCTTACGATGAAGCTAAAAAAATTATTCAAGAAAATATTATTGTATTGCATAAAACGGCTGGATTGTTAATTGAAAAAGAAAAAATTACCGGCGATGAATTTAGATTGTTATTTAATTAAAATTAAATTTTACTTTTCTTTTTACTTTTCTTTAGAAAAAGAAAAGTAAACAAAAGAAACCAGATAAAAAATCTTTGCGAGTTTGCGCAAAGATTTTTTTATAAAGTTTCTTTTTTGATTTACTTTTTTCTTTTCAAAGAAAAAAGGAAAGGTCTTGATTTTTGATTTTAAATCTTTACTTTTCTTTAGGAAAAGGAAAAGTTTTTTTATTTAATAAAAACAACTGCCGCCAATAAATTCGCGCAAGATAGAATTTTGCGGAATATATTTTGTATTTACGGTAAGAAAACTATTCATGAAACGGATCAAACGATTGGCTTCAGTGTATTCGCTGTTATCAGCACTTATGTCAAAAAGTAATGGCAAAGCAAATTGTTTTAGCGCAGACATTTCATATACCAGTGCAGAATTAAAAAACATATCAGCTTCTTCTTGATATGGGAAAATATAATTATTTTCGCCGCGTAAAACGGTTCGCCAAATATTTATAGTACTTTTAGCATCGAAGTTACGGAATTGATTATCGCGGACAATTCTACGAACTAAACGTGTATCAGTTGTCGAAATTCGATTGTGATCGTCAATATTTAATTGTGCGAGTGCGCTCACAAAAATTTTGAATTTATAATCTTTCGGGATTGAAGCAGTTAATTTTTCATTTAAGCCATGAATGCCTTCCATTATCAATATGTCGTCATCGTTTAACTTTATGAAACGGTTGCTTCTTTCACTCAATCCCGACACAAAATTATAACGAGGAAGTTCAACAATTTTTCCATTCAAAAGATTTACCAAATCGTCATTTAATTGTTTTACATTTAAAGCTTCGAGTCTTTCAAAATCGTGCTCACCATTTTCATCAAGTGGAGAGTCATCACGATTTAAAAAGTAATCGTCAATGGAAATTATGTGCGGTTTTTTGCCGTTTACACGTAATTGTAAAGAAAGTCGATGAGCGAAAGTTGTTTTACCGGAAGAAGTTGGGCCACCAATTAAAATTATTTTTTTGTTGCTTTCACAAATTTTTGTGGCGATATTGACGATTTTATTTTCATGAAGTGCTTCGGATAAGTAAATTAATTCTTTGGATTTACCTTTGCAAATTATTTCATTGAGTGAGGAAAGTGTTTGGAGATTTAAAATTTTAAGCCAATGAGAGTATTCCAAAAAAACTTGTGAAACTTTTTCATTAGGTTGAATTTCTTCAAATTCGTAAGGTTTGTTGAACAATGGGAATTGAACGACAAATCCATTTAACTTTGTGTGTAAAAAGAATTTTTTGATATAGGCAGTAGATGGAAGCATTGGGCCGTAATAGTAATCGTAATACCAATTTAATTTGTAAAGATTTAAATTTGAATTGCGATTATATTTGAAACGACTATCATTGTCGCAAAATCTTTTCATAATTGTTAATGCAGTGTCAATTTGTACGGACAATTTTTGAATAGTTATATTTTTGTCAATAACTTCGTACATTTTTTTTTCTATTTGCCGTAATAAATTAGGAGTAACGGGAACGGAATCGATTTCACAATAATAATTTTTGTTGATAGAATGTTCGATAATGACACGAGTTTTTTCACCACAGAGTGATTTTATGGCGTATATCAATAAAAATACGACGCTGCGTTGATAAGTTCGGTAGCCATTTGGATTTGAGATGTCAAGGAATTCTATCCGGCAATCATTTTCAGGGTAAATAATTTCTGACAAATCATTTAATCGATTATTAACTTTAGCCAAAATTATTTCGTTGGAGAAATATGATTGAAACTTTTTACTTAATTCTAAAAGTGATGTGCTTTTAGTGAGTTCGATTTTTTCGCCTAAAACAGTTATCATAAGGGAACCTCCTATAAAATGTGAAAGAAATTTAACTTGTCATTAGCGCACAAAATTTCTATTGAGCAATATTTTTCGAGCTGTGATTTAAGAGCGGGTGCAAAAATTTTTTCACTAGCATTGTGAGTGATATCAATTAAGTTTAAATTCAAATCGTGCGCAGTAAAAACGTCGTGATATTTTATATCGCCAGTCAAATAAACATTACAATTTTTTTCTTTTGCGAGTAAAAAATATTTTACATGCGAGGCACTGCCGCTACAAATTGCCACTTTTTTTATAAATTCATCTTTATTTCCATAAAAATTAATTTTCTCAAGCTTTAATTTATTTTTGACAAAATTTGTGAATGTGTCAAGTTCCATTTCATTTTTTAAAACGCCAACTCTGCCCATTGAACCATATTGCAAATCTTCAAATGATTCCATTTTTTCGAGTTCAAGTAAATCAAACAAAGTAAAATTTGTTCCGTAGTCAGCAATGTCAAGATTTGTATGCGCGACATATAAACAAATTTCATTTTTAATTAATTTTGCAATGCGATTGCTTTCGGCGGTGTCAGAAATTTTTTTCACAGACGTAAATAAAATTGGATGATGCGTGATAATCATATTTGCGCCAAGTGTCAAAGCTTCATCAATTATTTCATCAGTCAAATCTAAACCGATAAGGATTTTGTTTATTTTTTGATCACAGCGACCGACTATTAATCCGACATTATCCCAATCAAGTGCGAAATTTTCGGGCGCAATTTTATTCATTACAGAAATTATTTGTGAGCAAAGCATTGTAAAGCCTCCAAGTATAAATCATAAAATTTTTGTGCATCGCAATTAAATTTTTTTATGCGCGATAATTTTTTAATTTGTAACGCTAAAAATTTTTTTAGTAGTGGATTTTTTTGTTCGAGTAAAATTTTCCCGACAGCATAATCTTTTTCATCATAAAAAATATCGTAGCCACGTCGAGCATTAATTATATTATAAAATTTTTGTTGGTATAAAAAAATTTCATTGACGATTTTGAATCCAACACAATGTAATTTTTTGCGTACGTAATAAAAATTATTTTGTGGTTGTAAAATTAATTGGTCGATGCCTGACAAATTTTCATGACTAATTATATCACAAATAATAAGTCCGCCCATTCCAGCAATTATTCCTGTTTTAACTTCGCCCGGTAAAATATTTTTTAAGCCATCACTGAGTCGTGTCTGTATGAAATTTTGCAGGCCAAGGTTTAAAATATTTTTTTGTGCAATATCCAAAGGTCCTTGACGAATATCTGTCGCAATTGCTTTTTGGATTTTGCCGCGTAAAAAAGCAGCTATCGGAACATACGCATGATCAGTTCCGATATCTGCAATGCTATTATTTTCTATTTCATTTATGATAAAGTTTAGTCGCCTTGATATTTTCAATTTAATCACCATTTTTTCTCAAGTCAAAAAAAATACCTCAAATTTTATTAGAGGTATTTTATCATATTGATTAAATTAATAAGCAACTTTTTTGATGATTTTCTTGTTGATTAGGTTTAATTTTTGTTGTATCAAAAGATTGAGAATCTTTATCTCGTTCATTGCCATTTTGATTTAATTCAGTTGAAGTTAATTCATTTTTATCATTAAGTTTTTCATATTTATTATTTTTTCTTTTGCAATCATTAAATATAAATTTAACTGAAAAAAATAATCCAATACCTATTAATATACTTGTTACTATACCTATACCAATTTTTGTTGCCAATACAGTTCCTAAAAGAGTTAAAGGAATTGTACCCGTGCCAAAAGTTAAAACGCTAATAATTACAGCAAAACTAAGAGGAATTAAAATTATTAAGGCCTTAATAATTTTAGATAAAATTGATTTGATTTTTTCATTATTTGTATTTGGTTGAATTTCAGTTTTATTTTCTTCTATGACATTTAAATTATTTAAATTAATATTTGGAATATAATTAACTATTTCATTTAACATATCTTTATTTTTTTCACTATCTAAATTTAAATCATTAAGAAAATATAATTTTAGTTCATCTTCGAAATTTTTAAAAGCAATTTTTATTGATTTAAAATTAGTTTTACCACAAAATCCATCAACATAATAATAAACAAATTGATAATTCAATTCACATGAATGACTACCTGTAAAATTAACATTAATAATTGTTTCGAGTAAGTTTTCATCTTCAGAACTCTTGTTGAAATCATAAACTTGTCCATTAACTTCAATTTGAGTAAATTTAAATGATTTATCATCTTGCCAATATTTAGGTGCGAGAATTTTTATTGAAATTTGTTTTTCAGACATATCTTTTCCTTTTTTAGATTAAAATTATTTACTAAATGATTTTCCAGAACCATCAAGAGTAGGAATTTTATCTTGAGTTTCAAGTTCAGGATTAAGCACAGAAATCTTTTGTGCTTCACCAATATTTGATTTTTCATTTAATTTATTCCGAGTGTTTTCAGCAAAAAATTTATTTCTTATCTTTCCAACAATAATATTCCACATTAATGCAAACATAGATGAATTATTTTTTTCTTCTTCATCAAGTGTTGTTAAGACAACATTTTCATTTTTATATGTATCAAGTTCACCATTGTTTTGAAAATATATTTTGTCATTATCAATAGAGTTAAGTTCTAAAAATCGTAATGATAAAGGAAATTCATAAATTCCACCGGGGAATTTATAAAAAAGTTGAATGGCTAAAAGTTTATTGAAATTAACATTAACGTCAACTTCAAGCTTATTACGTTCGTTTTTACTTTTTATAAAGTTATAACTTACTCCATTAACTTCGATTCGTGTATAATCTAAACGACCATGATGTTCTTCAGGAACTACATCAATAAGAAATTTTAATGATTTTGTATTTACTGATGTTGTTTCTGGCATGTTAATTCCTCCTTAGTTATCAAAATAATATTTTTGTGTATTGTAACTTTATTTTAACATACGAATTTTATTTTTGCAATTTGCAAATAAAAATTTTACACAAATATTTTTATTTGACTTGCAAATTATTATCATATAAAATAAAAGAAAATGAATGGAGGTGAACGTATTTGGCAAATATAAAGTCAGCGAAAAAACGAATAAAAATAACTGCAAAAAAAACTTTACGTAATAAAATGATTAAGTCCCGTACTCATACTGAAATGAAAAAATTTATAGTTGCAGTACAAAATAAAGATATGGAGCATGCATCAGAACTTTTGAGAAATGCAGTGAAATATATAGATATTGCTCAATCAAAAAATGTTTACCATAAAAATAATGCGGCACGTAAAAAATCTAGATTAGCTAAAATGTTAAATAAATTAAGCGCGTAAAAAAATTATAAAAATATATTTCTGTCAAAAAAAATTCGCAATCGCGAATTTTTTTTTTATGCATTATTATTTTCAAATTCAATTTCATTTAATGAATAAATTTTAATTGCAAGGTCATCAGATTTTTCATTATTAACCGCAACTTTTACCGTTTGCATTAAAACATTTACGAAGATAACTTTTCCATTACCGTCAGGAGTTTTAACGATGCTGCCAACGGCTGGAGTATTTTTGCCAAGTTCTTCGTATGTTTTTTCTTCATAATTGAGGCAGCAAAGTAATCTTCCACAATTACCGGAAACTTTCATTGAATTTAGAGATAAACCTTGATTTTTTGCCATTTTAATTGAAACGGTATCGAATTTTGTCAAGAATTTATTACAGCAAAGTGGTCGGCCACAAATTCCAATTGACGGAATATTTTTAGTTTCATCGCGTACGCCGACATGTTTAAGTTCGATTTTAATTTTAAATTCGCGAACCAAATCTTTTAGCAAAATTCGAAAGTCAACACGTTTTTCAGCGATAAAACTGAAAATAATTTTTGACTTGTCAAATGTTAAGTGAGCGCCGATTAATTTCATTTTGAGGTCATATTTTTTTATTTGTGAGCGACAAAAATCCAAAGCACGCTTCTCAAATTTTTTATTGTCAAGATATTTTTGTTTGTCATAATCATTTGCTATGCGGATTATTTTAGGGAATGCAATATTTTTGTTACAAAGTTTAATATTTTTGACAGTGCCGTAATTTAAATAACCTTCGTGGCGCACAATAACATTATCATTTGGTGAAATTTGTTTATTATTTGCATCGTAGTAATAAGGCTGGCGGGTGTTATCAAATTTTACAACTAAAATATTTTTCATGCTGTTATACCTCGCTTAAAACTAAGAGTAATGAGCTAAAAGTTAATTTAAAATTTGTGTTGCGACTCAAATATTTTTTAGCTTTTTCAATCGCATCTATTTTACTATAAAGTTTTTTGTCATTATTTTTGGCGATTAATTCCAATTTATCAGTGTTACAGATAAATGATGTATTGTTAGTAAATTTAAAAAATATTAAATCGGCGTACCAAAAATAAATTATGTCAAAAACTGTTTTCAAATCGTCCTTGAAATTTTCAAATTCATTGACAAAAAGTAAAGCGTTTGCGACATTATAATTTGTCAAGCTATTTATAATTTCAATAATTTTTTCGCGCATGGCAATAAATTTTTCATCGCCAGCTAATTTTAAAGCGCGCCCAATATTTCCCTGTGAATATACACTACAAATTTGTGCAAGGTCTTCGGAAATTTCATTTTGAGTCAAAAATTTTTTAACTTCAGGAATTGGAACAGGTTTCATATTTATGATAGCGCAGCGCGAAATTATTGTTGGCAAAAAATTTTTGATATTTTCGCCGAGCAAAAAAAACATTAGAAAATTCGGTGGTTCTTCCAAGATTTTAAGTAAAGCATTTTGTGCAGCAACTGTCATTTTGTCGGCGTTTTCTAAAACAAAAATTTTATATCGACATGCGTAAGGTTTTATTGACGAATTTAATTTTACTTGTTCACGAATATCGTCAACGCTTAAATTATTTGTCTTGGTTGGATTCACATAAATTACGTCAGGATTATTTCCAAGTTCAAATGAACGGCATGAATAACAATTGTCGCACGCATCGTTTGTTTCACATTGAAGTTTTTTGATAAAACAATTTGTTATAAATAATTTGCCAATGCCTTCTTCGCCCGTAACAATATAGCTGTGGAAAACTTTTTTGTTTTTGAGTGACATCTCCATATTTAAAATATTTTCGCGATTCCCAATAACATTGTCAAATGAAAACATTTTATCCCCTCACATAAATTTGATTATAGCAGAATGTAAAAAAAAATCCGCGTGTGCGGATTATTTTTATGTGAAAAATCCTTCCAATTTTTTTCGACGGCTCGGATGTTTTAATTTCCGTAATGCTTTCGCTTCAATCTGTCGTATTCGCTCACGTGTTACATTAAACGCTAAGCCAACTTCTTCTAATGTATGCGCTCTATAACCGTCTAAACCATAGCGCATACGCAAAACATTCGCTTCACGTTGATCTAATGAATCAAGTGCAGCTGAAATCGCACGCTTCAAAAGTTCTACATCTGCTTGAGCAGCTGGTGATGCAGCTTCATCATCCGGTAAGAAATCTGCTAAACGTGTATCTTCTTCATCGCCAAGCGGCGTTTCCAAAGACACTGGGTCTTGTGCAATCTTTAAAATCTCATTTACTCTCTCAACTGAAATTTGCATTTCTTGTGCAATTTCTTCCGATGTTGGTTCGTGGCCCGTATCTTGTAAAAGTTGCCGCGACGTTCTGATTAATTTATTTATGGTTTCAATCATGTGTACAGGAATTCTTATAGTTCGGGCTTGGTCGGCAATCGAACGTGTGATTGACTGGCGAATCCACCACGTTGCATAAGTACTAAATTTAAATCCTTTTCGGTAATCAAATTTTTCTACCGCTTTGATAAGCCCCAAATTTCCTTCTTGAATTAAATCTAAAAGATTCATACCACGCCCAAGATATCTTTTTGCGATGCTAACAACGAGACGCAAATTTGATTCAGTTAATTTTTTCTTAGCTTCTTCATCGCCATTTTCAATAAGTTTTGCGAGACGTATTTCTTCATCGGCGCTAATCAAATGAATTTTACCAATCTCTTTCAAATACATACGAATGTGGTCATCGACACTTATATTATCGTCTTCAATATTTTCATTAATTTTTTGTGCGCCAGCTTCAATTAAATCGACATTATCAATAATTGTAATGCCGTTTATGTCAAAGTACTCATAAATTTTTTCGATGAATTCAGGATCGAGGTCAAATTTATTGAGATAATCGATAATTTGTTTATATTCGATAGTAAATTTATTTTTACGTGCGATAGTGAGTAATTCGTTTAATTTATTCATTAATACGGCTTCATCTGATTTTTCATCTTCTTTATCATCTGGTTTTGCGGATTTGTTTTCACTAGTTTCTATAATTTTATCTTCAGATATTTTTGTAGTTTTTTCATCAATTTTTTTAGCGGATTTATTTTTTTTAGATTTACTTTTAGTAATTTTAGATTTATTTTCAGTTGATTTATCATTCGTACTCAATACAATCAGTCCTTTCGAAATTCAAAATGCTCAATAGTTTTTTTCTCACTAAGCAATGCTTTCAAATTTTCCATATCACTTACGTTAAAGATTTTTTGTGCCAAATTATATTTCTTAATAATTTTAATAATATCAGTCAAAGCTTTTTGAATGTCATCGTATGCGACATCATTGTTTAAAATTTCAGCGGCTAAAGATTGTTCAACAGGTAATTCAAAATAATTGATAAGAGTTGCGGGATTTAAATCTGAGGATGTGCTGTAAAAAGAATAAATAAGCTGCAAAAGTTTAGAATAAACGCCGCCACCTAAATCATCTGCCGATAAATATTTTTCAATTTGCGGATAGATGTCAGGATTTTTTGCAACGATATTTATAAAATCAGATTTAGCTTTATCGATTGGCGGTTGCGAATTTATTTTTTTATTTTCAAATTTAAGTTCAAATGGTTCAAATTTATCCAATTCATTTTTCAAAATGTCGGAAGAAATTTGCATTGATTTTGAAATTTCATTTATGTAAATTTCCTTTTTTATTGTGTCATTTAAGCCAGAAATTATTTGTGCGGTTTCCTTTGTAAATTTTACCTTATCAGCCGGATTATTTAAGTCATATTTTTTTTTGACATTATTAACTTGGAAGTCGAAGCTATTCACAGAATTTTTGAACAAATTTTTAAATGAATCACTGCCAAATTTTTTTATATATTCGTCAGGGTCTTTAGCATTTGGCAATTGTAAAACTTTTGATTCGATACCGACTGAATCTAAAATTGGAATTGCACGCAAAATTGCTTTTATGCCTGCCTCATCGCTATCGAACAATAAAATTACAGAATCGAAATGATTTTTTATAAGTCGTGCATGTTTGATATTGAAAGCGGTTCCAAGTGCGGCGCAAACATTTTCGCAACCAGCTTGAAAAACGCTAATGACGTCAATATAACCTTCTGTCAAGATTAATTGTTTTGGCTTTGATTTGCACGCCAAATTTATATTATACAAGTTAGTGCTTTTGTTAAACAAAATTGTTTCGGGCGAATTTAAATATTTTGGTTTAGAATCATTTATTGTGCGGGCGCCAAAGCCAATTATTTTTCCATAAATATTAAAAATTGGGAACATAATTCTGTTAAAGAAACGATCTAAAATTTTCCCGGATTTATTTTCAACGGCAAGGCCTGCTGCCAAAATATCTTTTTTTTCATAACCTTGTGCTAGCAAATAATTATATAAGTCAGATTTTGCATAGCCTAGTCCAAATTTTTTGATTGAAGTCTTACTAATATTTCTGTTAAATAAATATTGTAAAGCAAATTGTGAATCCGTTAAGTTGTGATAGAAATGACGTGCCGCTACCGCATTCATTTCTATCAATTTATTTTTATAGCGTAAATTCTTATCGGCTTCATCATTTTTAAATTCCGGTAAAGTATAATTTGCGCGTTCAGCTAAAAATCGAACTGCCTCACCAAAATTATAATTTTCAGTTTGCATAATAAATGTAAAGACATTACCGGATGCCCCACAGCCAAAACAATGATACATTTGGCGTTCGGAACTTACGCAAAACGAAGGTGATTTTTCATTATGGAAAGGGCAAAGTCCAAAATAATTATTACCTTTTTGTTTCAGAGGTAAGTATGAAGAAATCAATGCAACGATTTCATTAGCCATACGAACTTGCTCAATCACCTCGTTTGAATAAATCATTATAATCGCTCCAAACATATTAATAATAAATTATAGCATTAGAGAATACAAAAAACAATTTTTTTCAAGTTTGCTCGACGACTTTTTTTATTTAGTAAGAATTTATAACGTGCATAAAAATTTATATATAACCGTAGAATTTAAAACGGAGGAGATTTTATGAAAAAAATATTAGTTCCACTGATTTGTATTTTTTTCGCGGTACATATAAATTTTGTAGATGCACAACCAAATTTTAATATTGATGCAAAATCTGCATTACTAATGGAGGCATCAAGCGGTAAAATTTTATACGAAAAAAATTCTCATGAGAAACTTCCACCTGCAAGCGTTACAAAAGTCATGACAATTTTATTAATCTATGACGCGATAGATAGTGGGAAAATAAAACCTGACGATATGGTTACAGTAAGTGAGCATGCTGCAAATATGGGTGGCTCACAAATTTTCCTTGAACCATATGAGCAGCAAACGGTTTATGATTTACTAAAAGCTATCGTAATTGCTTCAGCTAATGATGCGGCAGTCGCAATGGCTGAATATATTGGTGGGAGTGAGGAAAATTTCGTACAACTAATGAATGAGCGCGCAAAAAAATTAGGTATGAGTAATACAAATTTTTTTAATGCCTGTGGTTTAGATACGGATGGCCATGAAACTTGTGCAAATGATATTGCTATTATGAGTCGCGAATTAATTAATAAACATCCTCAAGTTTTTGATTTAACAAAAATTTGGATGGATAATATTACGCATAAAACTCGACGTGGTGAAAAACAATTTGGCCTTTCAAATACAAATAAACTTATAAAATCATATCCAGGTGCAACAGGATTAAAAACTGGTTCGACTTCAAAAGCTTTATTTTGTATTTCAGCAACTGCTCAACGTGATGGTATGAATTTAATTGCAGTTATAATGGGAGCGCCAAATCCTGCATCAAGATTTGGTGAAGCTGCAAAATTATTAGACTATGGATTTATGAATTATAAAATTATGAAAGGTGAACCTGTTGGTACGATAAAAGGTAAAGTGAAAATTTATAAAGGTGAGAAAGATGAAGTTGATATCGTTATAAAAAATGAAGTAAGTGCTGTAATTCCAAAAGGTAGTAAAAATTCAATTGAGAGCCAAATAAAATTAATTGACGCAATAAATGCGCCGGTAGTAAAAAATACTAAAGCCGGCGAAATTATTTATTTAATTAATGGTGAAAGAATTGGTTCAAGTGAATTAGTTACTGCTGAAAAAATTAATAAGGCTACACTTAAAAATATAATTGACAAATTAATTAAGAAATGGTTTTTATAGTAAAGATTTTTCGATAATAAATCGAGGACGTTGTTTCGTTTCTAAATATATTTTACCGATATATTCACCAATTATTCCGATTGCAATAAGTTGTAAGCCACTAAGTGCCCACAATGAAATTAAAAGACTTATCCATCCAAAAATAATATTTCCATTTATAAATCGGCAAAGAAAATATGTAAAAAGAATCAAACTCACGATAAAGATAAAAAATCCGAGAGCCGTTATGAATTTAATTGGTTTAATTGATAAAGATGTTATGCCTTCCCACGCGAATGCAAGCATCTTTTTTAATGGATATTTGCTTTCGCCGGCAGTTCGTTCGTGGCGCTCATAAGTTACGATATCAGATTTAAATCCGAGCATGGGAATGGTGCCACGTAAAAACAAATTTACTTCATGAAAATTTTCAAATTCGTCCAAAATTTTTTTACTCATTAAACGAAAATCAGCGTGATTAAAAATAATATCGGCGCCCAAAAATTTTATTAATTTGTAAAAACTTTCAGCGGTGAAACGTTTAAAAAAAGTGTCAGACGTACGCTTGTTTCGTACGCCGTAAACAATTTCATTTCCGGCATTGTATTTTTCAATCATTTTGTCGATTGCGTCAACATCATCTTGCAAATCTGCATCCATTGAGATAGTGAAATCGCAAAAATTTTTGGCAGTCATTAATCCGGCTAAAAGTGTGTTTTGATGTCCACGATTACGCGATAATTTTATGCCGCTAAAAATTTTATCGCTAGCGTTTAAATTTTCAATAATGTTCCACGTTTTATCTTTTGAACCGTCGTCAACAAAAATTATTTTGCTATCGGCGGAAATTTTTTTTTGCTCGATTAATTTTTTTATTTTTGTTGATAAAATTTGAGCGGTTTGATTTAATACAGCTTCTTCGTTATAGCATGGAATTATCATATGTAAAATATTTTGCATAGATTATTCACTCCTTGAGTTTTTCTCGCAAAATTTTATTTTATTCGTTAACGTTTTGAAATTCAATTTTTTCAGTTTTACTTTTTAAAAAAAATAGTAAAAAACAAATCTTTGTTTTTTAATTTAAAAAAATAAAATAAAAAATAAAATTTTACAAAAAAATCTTTGTGCAACCCAAAAAAGTTTTTTAATACAAGTATTTTTATTTTAAAAAGATAAAATTTTATTGAATTAACTTCTGCTTTAAAATTTAATAAAAAGTAATTCTTAATTTTACTGTTCGTTAATTATATCTTCTAGCTTAATTGAAAATGTTAATGGCTCTTTTTCGAATTTCTTATTTTCAATTTTTAATTTAATAAGCTTATTCTTAATTAATGATTCCGATGTAATAGGTGACATTGTTTGTGATAAGGTAGGTAAAAAAGAAATTGCTAATGATTT
>CAOVHW010000007.1 GCA_948543815.1 uncultured Eubacteriales bacterium
CCTGCCTTGCAAGCAGGGGGTCGCGAGTTCGAATCTCGCTATCTCCATTTAGATTGCGTTTTTATTTATTTTTTTCTTTGAAAAAAAAGTAAAACAAAAAAGAAATTTTAATAAAAAAATCTTTGTGCAAATGCACAAAGATTTTTTTTGTTAAAGTTCTTTTCTTACTTTTCTTTCAAGAGAAGTAAGGTCTTTATTCTTTCACTTTGTGTTTGACTATCCAAATCTGGTTGCCTTTGTCCTTTTGATGTTTCTTCTGCCTTTTGAATTTTTCCATTAAACGAAGTTTCTTGATTTTTATTCATATCATTTAAATTTTCTTGTGCGTTGCTTATTTCATTTGGATTCAGAAGTATATATCCATTTTTTGATTTCGGATTTATAATTGAGTTAATTGATTTGTCTTCATTAACTTTTTTCGAAAATATTCCAGTTATAGTAGCGCCAATTGCTATTCCTATTGAAGCGATTGTAGCAAAAATTGCTGTATGACTTGCGATAATTGTTCCTATCATTCCTAATATTGCCGTGCCAATTCCACCTGTAGCTAAAGCAATTCCTATTCCTAATATTCCTAAAGTTATTCCTGCTATTATTCCAAGTATTTTAGGCCAATATTTCTTTTTTGTAATATTATTATCTATGCAAAGTTGAGTTTTTATTTGTGGTGATAATTTTTTGCTGGTTATAAGTTTATTTAAGATTTTATGTTTTATATTTGGATAGCAAGATAATTTTGCAGTTATTGCAAATGATAAAATTTTTACTGCTTTTTCATCATTAAAATAAGTATTTAATTCACCATTATATACTGCTTTTAAAAATCCATTTCCCTTTTCGGAAAAATTTTGCCAATTTTCTTCTGTGATTTCTTTTACTTTATTTGTGATTTCTTCTTGATGTTTAGTACGCCATTTTTCAAATGGAATATATTGTTCTTCGATTTCATCAAATGTATTTTCAAATAAATTTTCGAGCTCAGTATTTAATTCTTCATCTGAAGGTAATTTAGGATCAAAATTTTCTATTAAGGTTTTAAAATTGTTAGAGAGATATTGAGAAATATCGATTGATTTTGACTCAGGTAAATTGTTAAATTCTTTTGTTAATCCATATTCAGTATCATAGTTTAAAATTTCTTTATATCGTATAAACTCTTTAATGTCTTCGTCTAATTTTGTAAATTCCGGATTTTCAATTTTTTTATTAAAAAATTCATCATTTTCTTTTGTATATTTTAATGATTCAATTTTTTTTTCTGGACTTATTGATGAAAGTTGATCACCCCGCTTAAAACATAAATCATATAAATCTATCAAAGCTGTTTCTTGATCTTTTGTTAAAGTATCTGGAAAATTTTCTTCAGGATTATATAAAAATGTTAGTTTTTTTATTTCTTTGATACGCTCTATTGCTTTTTGATTTTTTTCTGATAAATTTACTGGATTTTGCATTATGTTATTTATATATTCAGAGACTGCTTCATTGTTATTACCTGTATTCGATGGAAATTTAAACCAATTTGAAAGTTTGCTAAAGTCGGAGATATTTATTTGATATGAATTCAAACTATCAAAAAAGTTTTTGGCTGATTTTGCTACGTCATATTTGATTAATGACGAACGCATAACTTTTGAAGATATGTCATTAATAGCTTTTATTTGCTCTTCTGTTAATAGTTTATCGTTTGGTACTTCATCGACTTTATGAAAATTTTTGTAAAATTGAGCATAAATTTCTTGAATTGGATTGGCTAAAAAGATAAATTTAAATTGCTTTTCTAATTCAGTTAAATTTTCTTCTGGTGCATGCAATATATATACTACATGATTTTTATCTGGCAAATTATCGTTTATATTTTTTAGTGTTATTTCAGTTATGCCTTCTTTAGGCCATGGCTGAAATGATTGTTTAAAGTTTGTAATTATTTTATTTTTAAATTCATCGTCATTTAATATTTTATGTTTTATTTCTTGTTGTTCATCGCTCAGAGAATTATCATTTGTATTTAATAATTGAGCTAATTTAGTTTTTTCTTCATTATTTAGTTTTATCAAATTGTCAAAAGCTATCCAGTATAAAAGAGTTTTTTCATTAGGTGGATTTTGAATTTTAAGTAAATTTCTATCATAAAATGCAGCTATTTGAAAATTACTCATGAAACGCCGTCTTTTGGGATTAACTGCTTTAGAACGTGTATAATCTGCTTTACGTAACATATTTTCATTTTCGTTAATATTTAATTCAAAATGCAATGAGTCATTTGTTGGTCCTTGTAAATTAATATATATATAATTTAATAAATTTAAATGTTCATAAATAAAATTTTCATATTTTTCAATTAATAGATTACAAGCATTTTGAAACATAGGATTTTCATCTGTTATATTTGGAAAAATATTTTTTTGACGTAAAAATGCTTTTTGTATGTCTTCATAAATATTCGGTGTATTTGCAATTGTAAAATTAAAAATTTTATCTAAAGTTTCGCGCATTTTAATTGAATTATATCCATTTAAATTTTGTAACAGGTCATTATAAGGACTATTATTATTTTGTTTAGCAAACATATTGGATAAATCTAAAGAATTTGAGGCAATCATACATCTAAGTAATGATTTTTTAAGAAATTCCCAATTTTCTATAGCGTATGAATCTGTTGGTTGTTCAAGATTATTTAAGATTTTCTGATTTATTTCCATAATATCACCTCGTTTTTTAATTTATAGTTTCATTATAACATAATTACTAAATTAGTTTCAGTAATTATTTTGTGTATATCATTTGATTTTATAGATGTTATTTAGTTTTGATTTATTAATTTGTTGTACAAAAAAAGCGGTATAAACTAAAAAGTTTATGCCACTTTTTTATAAATTTTTAGCAAAAAAATAAGCAGAGATAATATCTCTGCTTGCTTGTTAAAAATTTTATTGAAGAATTTTTACTACTGAACCAGCACCAACAGTCCTTCCACCTTCACGAATAGCAAAACGTAATCCTTCTTGCATAGCAATTGGTGTGATTAATTCAATTGTCATTTCAACATTGTCGCCCGGCATACACATTTCAGTTCCTTCTGGCAATGTAATAACTCCGGTAACATCAGTGGTTCTGAAATAAAATTGTGGACGATAATTATTAAAGAAAGGTTTATGACGGCCACCTTCTTCTTGCGTTAAAACATAAACTTGTGCAACAAATTTTGTGTGCGGAGTGATTGTTCCCGGTTTAGCTAAAACTTGTCCGCGTTCAATTTCATTACGTTGAACGCCACGAAGTAATAATCCAACGTTATCACCAGCTTCACCTTGGTCAAGTAATTTGTGGAACATTTCTACGCCTGTTACGACAACTTTACGTTTCTCAGTTGTAAGACCAACGATTTCAACTTCATCCTGAATTTTTACGACACCGCGTTCAATTCTACCAGTAGCAACTGTTCCACGACCAGTGATTGAAAATACGTCTTCAACTGGCATTAAGAATGGATGCTCGATATCACGAACAGGATCCGGAATGTATGCGTCGATTGCATCCATAAGTTCCATGATTTTGTCACCCCATGGACCATTTGGATCTTGAAGAGCTTGATATGCAGAACCGCGAATGATAGGAATTTCGTCGCCAGGAAATTCATATTCTGACAAGAGTTCACGAATTTCCATTTCAACTAAATCCAATAGTTCTTCATCGTCAACCATATCACATTTATTCATGAAGACAACAATTTTTGGAACACCAACTTGACGTGCAAGCAAAATATGTTCACGAGTTTGAGCCATAGGACCGTCAGTTGCAGCAACAACCAAAACTGCACCATCCATTTGTGCGGCACCAGTAATCATATTTTTTACATAGTCAGCATGACCTGGACAGTCAACGTGTGCGTAGTGACGTTTTTTAGTTTCGTATTCAACATGTGCAGTAGAAATTGTAATACCTCTTTCACGTTCCTCTGGTGCCTTATCGATATTTTCAAAATCTACGGCTTTGTTGATATCACTTGGTTCTTTTGTTGCCAAAGTTTTTGTAATTGCAGCAGTAAGAGTTGTTTTACCGTGGTCAACGTGGCCAATTGTACCAATATTAACGTGCGGTTTGTTTCTTTCAAATGTAGCCATTATAATTCCTCCTTTAATTTTTCAACATTATAACATTAAGAATGATTTGACACAATTTTATCTTGTACATTTTTTGGAACAGGTTCGTAATGATCTGTTTCCATTGAATAGACGCCACGGCCTTGAGTTTTTGAACGTAAATCAGTTGAATACCCAAACATTTCAGCCAATGGTACGTAACCATGAATAATTTGTGCACCGTTTCGCAGTTCCATTCCTTCAATACGTCCGCGTCGACTATTTATATCTCCGATTACATCGCCCATATATTCTTCCGGAACAGTTACATCAATTTTCATGATTGGTTCGAGTAAAACAGGATCACCTTTTTTCATGGCTTCTTTGAACGCCATTGAGCCGGCAATTTTGAAAGCCATTTCAGAAGAGTCAACATCGTGATACGAACCATCATATAAAACAGCTTTTACGCCGAGTACTGGATATCCGCCAAGTATTCCGCATTGCATAGCTTCTTGAATACCGTTATCAATGGCTGGAATATATTCTTTAGGGATAGCACCGCCGACAATATTGTTGACAAATTCGTAAGTTTTGTCTTTATCATTGGCATCCATTGGTTCGAATTTAACTTTACAATGCCCATACTGACCGCGACCGCCAGATTGTTTGATATATTTACCTTCGATATCAACAGGTTTTCTGAAAGTTTCTTTGTAAGCAACTTGTGGTTTGCCAACGTTTGCTTCGACTTTAAATTCGCGTAACAATCGGTCGACGATAATTTCAAGATGTAACTCACCCATACCTGAGATAATGGTTTGACCAGTTTCAACATTTGTATATGTCTTGAAAGTTGGATCTTCTTCAGCTAATTTTGAAAGCGCAATAGCCATTTTGTCGCGACCATCTTTAGTTTTTGGCTCAATTGCAACAGAGATAACAGGTTCTGGGAAATTCATCGATTCCAAAATAACTTCGTCATCTTCGGTACACAAAGTATCGCCGGTTGTAGTAAATTTCAAACCTACGGCAGCAGCGATATCACCGGCGCAAACTTTTGAAATTTCTTCGCGGTGATTTGCATGCATTTGTAAAATACGACCGATGCGTTCTTTTTTACCTTTTGTAGAATTATAAACATATGAGCCAGCGTTCAAAACGCCAGAATAAACGCGGAAGAAAGCAAGTTTTCCGACAAAAGGGTCATTCATAATTTTAAAAGCAAGAGCGGAGAAAGGTTCGTCGTCGGAAGCATGGCGTACAATTTCTGTATTACCATCAATTGTTGTTCCTTTTATTGCAGGGACATCAATAGGAGCAGGCATGTATTCAACGATACCATCTAATAATCTTTGTACGCCTTTATTTTTATAAGCTGAGCCGCAAAAAACTGGAGTTAATTCAGTTGAAATACACGCTTTACGTAAACATCTTTTTAATTCATCGATAGATGGCTCATCACCAGATAAATATTTTTCCATTAATTCTTCATCGGTTTCGGAAATTAATTCAACCATATTTGTATGATATTCTTTTGCTTTATCGAGCATATCGGCAGGAATTTCTTCAACAGAAATATTTTTGCCTAATTCATCATTATAGATGTAAGCTTTCATTTCCATTAAATCAATTATACCGAGAAATTCATCTTCAGCGCCAATAGGAAGTTGAACGGGGACAGGAGTTGCACCAAGACGAGTTTTAATCATATTGACAGCGTTATAAAAATCGGCACCCATTATATCCATTTTATTGATGAAAGCCATACGCGGAACATGGTACTTATCAGCTTGACGCCAAACAGTTTCAGATTGTGGTTCAACACCGCCTTTTGCACAAAATACGGCAACGGAACCATCTAGGACTCTAAGAGAGCGTTCAACTTCAACAGTAAAGTCAACATGACCGGGCGTATCAATAATATTAATAGTGTAGTCATTCCAATGGACGGTAGTAGCGGCGGAAGTAATAGTTATACCGCGTTCTTGTTCCTGCTCCATCCAATCCATAGTTGCCGTACCTTCATGAGTATCACCAATTTTATAGTTACGGCCGGTATAGTATAAGATACGTTCAGTCAAAGTAGTTTTACCTGCATCGATATGAGCCATGATTCCGATATTACGTATGCGTTCAAGCGGGAAAACTCTGTCAGACAATTTTTTACCTCCTTATTACCATTTATAGTGGGCAAAAGCTTTATTAGCCTCAGCCATTTTATGTGTTTCTTCTTTCTTTTTAATTGAGCCACCAGTATTATTTATGGCGTCCATAATTTCATTAGCTAATCTCTCGTACATAGTACGTTCAGAACGTTTACGACTATATAAAACGAGCCAACGTAATGCTAAAGTTTGACGCCTATCACTTTTAATTTCAACGGGAACCTGATAAGTAGCTCCACCGACACGACGTGCTTTAACTTCCAAGACGGGCATAATATTATTAAGCGCTTCATCGAATGCAGTTAATGCATCTTTATCTAAATTGTTACTAACTTTTTCAAAAGCTTTATAGACAATATTTTGAGCGATACCTTTTTTTCCATCAAGCATAATTTGATTAATAAGTTTAGTTACAATTTTACTATTATAAATTGGATCGGGCAGCACATCTCTTTGAACGATATGACCTCTACGTGGCATAATCTTCCCTCCTTAACTAATTAAATTAAATCAACGGTACTCGCTTTTTAATTGCGATAATGCCTTGTACTGCCGAATTCATATATAGAAAACCGACAGATATTACATACAAGGTTTATTTTTTATCTTTTGGACGTTTCGCACCATATTTTGAACGAGCCTGCATTCTTTTAGCTACTCCTGCAGTATCTAAAGTTCCACGAATAATATGATAGCGGACACCAGGTACGTCCTTAACTCTACCGCCACGAATTAGAACTACACTATGCTCTTGAAGGTTATGACCTTCACCGGGGATATAACCGGTAACTTCCATACCGTTAGACAAACGAACTCTGGCGATTTTACGCATAGCAGAGTTAGGTTTTTTAGGTGTAGCAGTTTTTACAACAGTACAAACGCCACGCATTTGTGGACTAAATTTATCAACTTGATATTTTTTCAAAGTATTGTAACGAAATTGTAGAGCTGGAGCAGTAGATTTTTTTTTAGTGGACTTACGGCGTTTACGAACCAATTGATTGATAGTTGGCATAAATAACACCTCCTTGATAAAAAAATATATCTGCCGGATTGAGATTATCAATCAGCGTTTATGATTATATCACAGAAAAATTTTAAATCAATGGTAAGTAAAATTTATATGAAAAAGATTAATGGAGTTATAAATTTAAAATGTGATTACAAAAAAATCCGCGTGTGCGGATTTTTATTTATTTGCGAGAATTAATTTTGGATTAACACTATTATCTTCGTGAGTAATTTTAAAATCGAGATGACTGCCGAGTAAAATTCCATATTTAGTTGGAGAATTTACGCCGCCAATAACTTGTCCTTTTTTTACGATATCACCTTCATTCACTAATAAATTATCTTGCAGTTGACTATAAATTGTCGCCCAATTATTGCCGTGATCGATTACGATTGTATTACCGGACTCATCAGTTTTTGTAATTAATTTTACGATTCCATCAGCGCTTGCTTTAACTTGTTCACCAACTGGTGCGGCTAAACTTATACATTCATTTGTACGATATTGTTCAAGAGTTTTATCATAGACTAAATTTTCATCATCATAATTCATTACGATTTCACCAAATACGGGCCAAGCCATTTTTTGATTTTCATCAAAGGAATTAAAACTTTGTTCAGTATTTGTCATCTCAGGAGAATTTTGTATCTCATTTGTAATTTGTGGAGTTGAAATAGGTGAAGTTTCTGGCGCAGTAAAAAATTTTTGCTTAGCTTTTTGCTCACTAACTTTTATTTTTTCTTTTGGAATTTCATTTCGGTCCTCAGGTGTCAAGTAACTTTTTGTTTTGTTACTTAATACGGGTAAAACTTTTTGGTCAACTTTTTTTGCCGTTTGTAACTTTGTATCAAATGAGCGAAGATTTGAATAAGTAACAGTTCCAGCAATTAATGCAACTGCTATTATTGATAAATATAGAGCAAGGTAAAAATTTTTTTCTTGCTTATTTTTTTTCATTTGACTAACACCTCCAATTGAATTATTACCATTAGTGGAAATTATTATTCAAAATTGTGGTAACATATTCAAAAAAAATGGTGAGAGTAAATGTTTGCAAACGTAATTATTTTAGCGGCGAATAAAAATATTGATCGTGAATATTCCTATCGCATACCGCAATCTTTTTCGGAAAAAATAAAAATTGGTACGAAAATTCTTGTACCATTCGGCCGTAAAAAAAAATTATCTGAAGCTATTATTATAAATTTGTCCGATAAAATTGATATCGAACCTGAAAAATTAAAATCAATTGAAAAAATTGACCCGCAAAATATTTTTGTCAGTCAAAATCATATACAACTCGCTAAATGGATGAGTGAAAAATATTTTTGTACGCTCGCAGCTTGTTTGAAATTAATGATGCCAAGTAAAAAATCTTTGACAAAATCTTTCGCACTAAATAATTCGTATGAGTCAATAAAATCTGACGTAAAAAATTTAACGTCCGAACAATTAACCGCAATTAAATTTATCGAAAATAAAATTTCACAAAAAGATTTACGTCCAATTTTATTGCATGGCGTAACTGGTAGCGGTAAAACCGAAGTTTATTTCAATATCATCCAAAAAATTATTGACGATGGCAAACAAGCGATTGTTTTGCTCCCGGAAATTGCATTGACGACTCAAATGGTAAATTTATTTTACGAACGTTTTGGCGATAAGGTCGGTATTACTCATAGTAAATTAACGGAACGCGAAAAATTTATTCAATGGCAAAATGCTGCACAAAATAAAATTTCAATTATGCTCGGGCCGCGCTCAGCAATTTTTACGCCATTTGAAAATCTTGGTTTGATAATAATGGATGAGGAGCACGAGGCTTCTTATCAATCCGAAACAACTCCTAAATATAATACGCGTGAGATAGCCGAAAAAATATGTGAGTTTACTGGCGCAAATTTAATTTTGGGTTCGGCAACACCTTCCGTCGAAACTTATTTTCGTGTGCAAAATCATCAAATTAATTTGATAGAAATGCCAACGCGTGTAAATAAAAAAGTTCCGAAGATAAAAATTGTTGACATGCGAAAGGAACTTGCTGATGGAAATGTAAATATTTTTAGTCGCGAATTAATTTTTGAAATGCAAAATACTTTTGATAGAAATGAACAAGTTATTTTGTTCTTAAATCGTCGTGGCCATTCTTCATTTATTTCATGTAGAAATTGCGGTTTTGTTTTGAAATGCAATATGTGTGATGTAAATTATACTTTTCATAGCGCTGAAAATTCTTTGATTTGTCATTATTGTGGGCAAAAATCTGCGCTACCTAAAATTTGTCCTGAATGTGGCTCAAAATATATAAAATTATTTGGTGTTGGAACGCAAAAAATTGAAAATGAAATTAAAAAAATTTTCCCTGACAAAAATATTTTACGGATGGATTCGGATACAACTTCAAAAAAAAGTGATTACGAACGAATTTTGAAATCATTTGCGACAAAGAAAACTGATATTTTAATTGGAACGCAAATAATCGCAAAAGGTTTGAACTTTCCGAATTTATCGCTTGTTGGAATAATTTGCGCTGATATCTCACTCAATATCGGTGATTTTCATTGCAGTGAATCAACTTTTCAATTGCTTTCACAAGTTTCGGGACGTGCCGGTCGTGCTCAAACAAATGCACTGTCAATTATTCAAACTTATAATCCTGAACATTATAGTATTTTGTGTGCGAAAGACGGTGATTACAAAAAATTTTACGACCAGGAAATAATGTTTCGTCAGCAAATGAATTATCCACCATTCGCAAATATTTTTTGTATATTAATGACGTCGCCCGATAAAAATTTATTGGATGAAAAAATTTTTATGCTTAAAAAAGTTTTGATGCGCTGCAATAAAAATAATCAGTTCCAAATTTTAGGTCCCGCTCCCGCCGCTATCTCAAAAATAAAAAATAATTATCGTCAGAAAATTTTGATTAAGCATGAAAATGAAACTAAGCTCAAAAATTTCGCTTTGTTTTGTATAAATTTACTTGCGTCAAAAAATTTACTCAATGGCGTAAAGCTTAATTTGACAATGAATCCGAATTTTATGGTATAATATCATCATAACTAAAAGAGGTGAATGTCATGGCAATACGTAATATTCGTACTGAAGATGATCCGCTCCTCCGAAAATTATCCCGCGATGTTACAAAAATAAATAAGTATATCGAAATTTTGCTCGATGATATGCGTGAAACTTTAGACAGCAGAAATGGTATTGGAATCGCCGCGCCACAAGTCGGTGTCCTCAAAAAAGTTATTATCGCTGTCGATAATGATGATAATAAAATCGAAATTATTAATCCTCAAATCCTTGAAAAATCTGGCTCTCAAAAATTAAAAGAAGGTTGCTTATCCGTACGTAATGTAAATGGCGTCGTTGAACGTCCTGAGTTTGTTAAAGTTAAAGGTCTCGACCGTAATGGCAACGAAATTATTATTGAGGGATATGAGCGTCTGGCCAGAGTTTTGGACCACGAAATCGATCACCTGAATGGTATTTTATTTACCGATAAAATTATTGAAGGCGAGTATGAAGAGGAGTAAATAACATGAAAATAATTTTTATGGGTACGCCTGACTTCGCTTTAACTATTTTGCAAAAATTATATGATGAGAAATATGAAATCGCGGCAGTCGTAACGCAAACCGATAAACCTAAAGGTCGCGGTCATAAAATACAATTTTCACCCGTTAAAAATTTTGCACTCGAACATAATTTACCATTGCTACAGCCAAAAACTTTAAAAGATGAAAATTTAGTTGCACAGTTAAAATCTTTTGGTGCAGATTTATTTATTGTTGCGGCGTACGGGAAAATTATTCCCGAAAATATTTTGCAATTGCCAAAATATTTTTCGATAAATGTTCATGCATCGTTGCTCCCAAAATATCGTGGTGCAGCGCCGATTCAACATGCTATCGCCAATGGAGAAACAGTTAGCGGTGTAACTATAATGAAAATGGATAAAGGTATGGACACGGGCGATATTATTTTGCAAAAAAAATGCGACATATTTGCCGATGATACATACCAGACTTTGTATGAGAAACTTTCATTGCTTGGAAGTGAAGCTTTATTTGAAACGTTAAATCAATTTGATAGCATTGAGTTCAAAAAGCAAGACGATTCATTGGCATCTTATGCGCCACTGATAACAAAAAATTTTTGTCATATTGATTGGAATAAAACTTCGCTTGAAATTATGAATTTGATTCGTGCGCTTAAACCAAATCCCGGTGCATATACTTTATATGAAAATAAAATTTTTAAAGTGTGGCAGCTTACCGATTATCCAGTGTATGGTACGGAAGAATGCGGAAAGATTATTGCTGTCAACAATGATGGTATTGCGGTAAAAACATTTGACGGTGCGCTGCTTATTACACAATTACAAGAACAAGGTCGAAAAATTATGTCAGCCACCGATTATTTAAAAGGCCACACGATTAAAACAAATGTATTTTTGAATTAAAAGAGGAGTGATGTAAATGCCTTTTTACGGTTATGATCCGACAATGATTTTTTTGTTACCAGCATTAATTTTAGCTTTGTATGCAGAATTTAAAGTCAACAGCAATTTCAAAAAATATAGTGCAATTAATAATAAGCATGGATATACGGGCGCGGATGTTGCAAAGCAATTGTTAATGTTGTCAGGAATAAACGATGTTACCGTACAAATGATAAATGGGAATTTGACGGACAATTATAATCCTAAAGACAAAACGTTAAACTTATCACAAAGCGTTTACGCCGGTACATCATTGTCTGCGGTTGGCGTTGCTGCACATGAAACTGGTCATGCAATTCAACATCAAAATGAATATTTTCCGCTAGTTTTAAGAAGTTCGGTTGTTCCGCTTGTAAATTTCAGTTCAAAATTATCTATTCCCCTTATTTTCATCGGCTTATTATTTTCTGGACGTTTACTTGATTTTGGAATAATTTTGTTTGGAATTGTTGTCATATTTCAGCTTATGACATTACCAGTTGAATTTAATGCATCGAAACGCGCAGTGAAATTGTTATCTGAAAATAATTTTTTAGATGAAACAGAAATTCCTGCAGTAAAAAAAGTTTTGAGTGCTGCCGCTTTAACTTATGTTGCAGCTGCTGTTTCAGCAATAGCAAACTTAATTCGCTATATTGTAATTGCACAGAATCGAAAGAATTAAAAAATAAAACCCTTTACATTTTTGGTAAAGGGTTATTTTATTTATTTAAAAATAAATTGGCATTAACCAATATCCGTAATCATTTTTCATTGCTTTTTTATCTTGGCAGCTTTTAAATTGAACGAAGCCAAGCTTACTCATTAATGTTTTATATTCAGGTTGATATGTATCTGGCAAGCCTAAAATATATTCACTGTTTGAAATATTTTTTCCGAGCAGCATATGTTTATTTTTACAATAAGCTGAGAAAATGAAAGGGTGATTTATCAAGGTCCAAGAATCTATTGGCAGACATGAAAGTTCTTTTAATGCAAGCCGCACCCATTTTATTTCTTTTTTTTGATTTTGGAATGGTGACATTGGAGTATTATGTTGAAAGATATATTCCAATTCATCATTTTTTTTCGTATCTAAATTTTGGATTTCATCCTCACTCATAAATTTATAATTTTCCAGCGCTTTTAATTCTTTATTAATTTTACCGGCAATTTCTTTAAAAGTTTCATTGGTAGTATTTATTTTTGTTTCTTCTTCATTTGTTTTTACTTCAATTTCATTTATTTCATTAGTCTCATTTATTTTTTTATTTTCATTTTCATTAATTTTTGATTTAAAATTGTTTTGCCATTCAATTTTTTGATTTTTATATCCTTCCATTACAATTTCGTTTTTTTTATCTGCCAGCGTAAAAGCGATTACGTTTATGTCATTGATATTTATGCCGGTGTTTAAAATATTTTCAGCATCGAAATCAAAATTTAATTCTGCATAGCCACGCATATCAACTTTTAGTTCGCCAATTTTTACATCATTTTTATTTGCATTTATCAAATAAATGTCGTAAAGATTTGGCTTAAGATTTTGTACCCAGATATAAATTTTTCCATTGTTAGCACGTGTTTCGATTTTGCAGCGACCGATAGCTTCTTTCCCATTTATTGTGCAATGCGTATTGCACGCAATTAAGTTTATAAAATATCGATTGTATTGGTTAGGCATGGTTACTCCTCCAATTTTTTATTTCACATAAATATATTCATAAACGTTTTGAAAAATGCTAAAACAAGTTAAAAAAAATTGCTCAAACTTTGATGAGTTAAGCAACTTTTGTTTACAAATAAATTTTTTTATTGTAATACTTTTGACAAAAAAGATTTTGTACGTAAATTTTGTGGATTCATAAAAATTTGTTCGGGAGTTCCAGATTCTAAAATCTTTCCACTATCCATAAACAATATACGATTGGCTACGTCGCGTGCAAATCGCATTTCATGTGTGACTAAAACCATTGTCATTCCATTCTGAGCCAGTTCTTTCATAACGGCCAAAACTTCTCCAACCATTTCTGGATCCAGCGCCGAAGTTGGTTCGTCAAAAAGCATTACCTTTGGTTTCATCGCTAATGCACGGACAATTGCAATGCGTTGTTTTTGGCCGCCAGAAAGTTGATTTGGATAAGCTGATGATTTATTTTCAAGACCGACGCGCTGTAAAAGTTGCATTGCATTTTCTTGTGCTTCATCTTTTTTCATTAGGCCAAGTTTTATTGGCGCTAGTGTCAAGTTTTGCATAACATTTAAATGCGGAAACAAATTAAAATGCTGAAAAACCATGCCCATTTGCGCACGTATTTTATTTACGTTAGCATCAGTGATAATTTTACCGTCAAAAATAATTTTACCGGACGTTGGAATTTCTAACATATTTAAACAACGTAAAAATGTTGATTTGCCAGAGCCAGATGGACCAATTATGACAACTTTTTCACCGAGTGCAATATGTTCGTTAATGTCTCCGAGTACGACGTGGTTGCCAAAAGTTTTATGTAAATGCTCAATTGTAATCATTTGTACGCAGCCTCCTTTCCAAAATTTTTATGAAGCTGCTGATAATCAAAACTAATATCAAATAAATTATTGCTACGGCAAATAACGGTAAAAATGCGTCAAAAGTTGCGCCACGAATTATATCGCCGCCGCGTGTCAATTCATTTAAACCTATGTAACCACAAATTGATGTTTCCTTTAACAATGCAATAAATTCATTTACCAATGATGGCAACACATTTTTAAATGCTTGTGGCAAAATGATATTCTTCATGGTCGCGATATAATTCAGCCCTAAGCTTCGTCCCGCTTCCATTTGCCCTTTGTCTATCGACATAATGCCGCCACGAAATATTTCTGCAACATACGCGCCAGAATTTATCCCAAAAGTAAATATCGCAACTATTGTTTTCGAGCGAAAACTTGCCAAGATTATGAAATACATAATTAATAACTGAACCAAAATTGGTGTGCCACGAATGATTGTAATATATAATTGACAAATTGCGTTTGCTATTTTCAACCAAAGTTTGTTTTTATTTTGTTGGTCGTGAGCGCAACGAATAATAGCGACTAACATTCCAATCAATACGCCAATGATGAGTGAAAAAATTGTCACTGATAATGTAATTTTTAATCCGTCCGTAATATATTGCCAACGATTGTTTACAATAAAATCTTGTATGAATTTCCTTTTTAGTCCTTCCATTTTAAATTTGCTCCTTCATTTTCAATCAGTAAGAATATAATTGTCAACAATTTTTTTCAGTGTACCGTCTGCGTTTAATTCTGCAAGTGCATTATTAATTTTTTCAAGCAATTCTGTATTTTCTTTCGCAATACATATTGCATATTTTTCTACGGCATAATTGGTATCTAAAATTTTTAAATTTTTATTTGCGGTAACAAAATTTTTAGCGGGCTCATTGTCAATTATAACTGCATCTATTTTTCCAGATGTCAAAGCGATAATTGCATCATTGCCGTTGTTGTATTGATTAACATAATTTTTTCCGTAATCTTTGACGGCTAAAATATCAGCGGTTGTGTTAAGTTGTACGCCAATCATTTTTTTTTGTAAGTCCTCTAATTTTTTAATATTGCTATCAGATTTTACAATAACAGATTGTACGGCAGTGGCATAAGTGTCAGAGAAGTTTATATTTTGTAAGCGGTCATCGATTACTGTTATGCCTGCTAAACCTATATCGGCTTTGCCAGTTGAAACGGAAGTGATAACTGAATCAAATTCCATGTCTTCAACTTTTAATTGTTGTCCTAATTTTTTTGCGATAGCTTCTGCAATATCGACATCGATTCCAACAATTTTATTTCCGTCATAATATTCATACGGTGGGAAATAAGCATTGGTAGCCATGATTAATACGTCGTTAGGATTTTCAAAAGTAAAATCGGTAGGATTTTCAGGTGAGAAACTACAAGAAGTTAATGCAACCAAACATAAAATCAAAACAAAAAATTTTTTCATATTTTAACAACTCCTTTTTAAATAGTTATAATCGATTATTTTAGCAGATGCAAATATTAATTATGAAAGTAAGTGCCTTTAACGAGTTGTAAGAGTCACTCTCTTGTGAATTGACAAAAATTATGATTGGTAGTAAAATTCAAACCATAATTCGGAAAAGGAGAATTATATTGAAAATTATCCAGGTTATATCCGATTCGAATATAGGTGGCGCTGGTAAAGTTGTTTTGAATATGCTAAATTGCTTTGACCGCGAAAAAATAAATTGTAAAGTTATAATACCAACCGGTGGCAAATTAAAACCATTCATTGAAAAATTAAATTATGAAATTATTGAAGTTGATAATCTTGGTGAGACTTCACTTGAATCAAAATTGATAAAAACTTTTGTCAAAATATTTAAAGATGAAAAGCCTGACATTGTTCATACGCATGCGAGCTTGTCAGCACGTATTGCTGCGAAAAAATTAAAAATAAAAACTGTTTATACGCGGCATTGGCTCGGCGGCGAAAATACAAATATTTTTGCCAAGATGATTAATAATTATTTTTGTGATGCGACAATTGCTGTTTCACAGTCTGCTGCTTCGTCATTGATTGCGACGGGAATTTCTGAAAAAAAAATACATGTTGTTCATAATGGAATTGCGCCGTTGAAAAAATATTTGGATATTGAAAAAAGAATTTTACGTAATAAATATGAACTTGATGATGAATTTGTTTTTGGGACAATTGTGCGCTTGGAAAAAGTTAAGGGCCTAAAATATTTTATTGATGCTGCAAATATTTTTTTGAACTATGAGCAAAACGTGAAATTTTTAATTTTCGGCGAAGGTTCATTGCGCAATAAACTTGAAAATTATGTTCATGAAATTGGCCGTGATAAAAAAATAATTTTTCTAGGTTTTGCTGAAAATACGGAAGAAATTTTAAATTTGTTTGATGTTTTTGTTTTGCCGTCACTTCAAGAAGCTTTGTCATTAGTATTGTTGGAAGCAATGAGTGTTGGATGTTGTTGTATTGCAACAAATTGTGGCGGTCCAGCTGAAATTATTACGGATAATGAAAATGGAGTTCTTATTCCAATTAAAGATGCCGGCGCAATTTTTAATATAATGAAATTTTTGTATGAGAATGATGACATACGTGAAAAATTTTCACAAAATGCTTATGATACAGTTCGTAAAAATTTTTCCGCACAGGCAATGACAGATGAAATTGTCAAAATTTATGAAGGGCTGGTAAAAAAATAATGTCAGACAAAAAATTTAAATTCAATGCCTTTGACGCCATTATCATTTTAATTTTTATTCTTATTTTGAGTGCAATTGGAATAAAAATTTATGAAAAATCCAACCAATCCGTTAATGACACACACAAATTTTCTTTTACAATTGAGGCTAAAAATCTTGATCAAAATTTTAAAGATAAAATTTCTGTTGGCGATAAAATTCGTGATTCTGTTCATGGATTTTTTTATGGGTGCGTTTCAAATTTAAAAGTTAAGCCCGCACAAAAAATTGTTGAAAATAATATAAATGGAACTTATATTTTGACCGATATACCACAAAAAAATGATTTAGAAATTACGGTTGAGTGTAAAGCAAATGTGACCGACGATGCTATAACTGTTGACGGACATCCTATTCGGATTGGTAAATTAATGTCACTGAAGTCAAAAGGTTACGTCGTTTATGGTTATATAATTGATATGGAAGTGGAGTGAAATAATTTTGACAAAAATTATTGATGAAAACGGTTGTATTTTTGGTAAATTAAATCTGATTGACTTTTTTGCTTTGATAATTTTGTTGCTCGTTATTGCTGGTACAATTTATAAATTTAATTCACGTTTTACAAATATTAATGGTGGCGCAAAAATTATTGAATATCAAATAAAAATTCAGGATGTAAAAAAATCGTCTGCAAAATTTTATACAAATGGTTTAAAAATTTCTGACTCAAAAACGGGAAATTATTTGGGTACGATAAATAAAGTTGACGTAAGTGATTATTTCGACTATGTGCCAGACATAAATGGAGTTGTTCACAAAGCGCAAAAACCTGATAAAATTGAGATACTTTTGAATGTAAAAACTAATGCCATTGAGACCGAACAAGCTTATTTGGTTGGTGGAACTTATGAATTAAAAGCTGGTGCCGACATTTATATCGCAACTAAATATGCCGATGTTATCGGGACTGTTGAAAAAATAGGTGATTAATCATGAAAATTTTAATGGCGTTAATGGGTTTGGAAATTGGTGGAGCAGAAACTCACGTATTGGAATTATGTAAAGTTTTAGCGAAACGTGGACACGAAATTTTTGTTGCGTCAAATGGCGGCGTTTATGAAAAAGAGCTTGACGCTGTCGGCATAAAACATTTCAAGGTTCCTTTGCATAATAAAAAAGTGAGCAGTTTGATAAAATCTTATGCGCTGTTGAAAAAAATTATTATCGAAAACAAAATAAAGCTGGTACATGCTCATGCAAGGATACCGGCTTTTTTGTGTGGATTACTGCAAAAAAAACTTGATTTCAAGTTTGTAACTACTGCGCATTGGATTTTTAAAACTTCTTTTCCATTTAATGTATTGACAAATTGGGGTGAAAAAACTTTAGCTGTTAGTGACGATATCAAAAATTATTTGATTAAAAATTACAAGCTTGATGAAAAAAATATTGCTGTAACGATAAATGGCATTGACACGGAAAAATTTTCACAGGATGTAAATTATGATGATATTGTGAAGGAATTTGGTTTTGACAAAAATAAAAAATACATCGTTTGTGTCAGTCGGCTCGATAAAGACAGAAGCCTTTGCGCGCATAAACTTTTAGAAATTGCAGCTGATATATGTAAAGAAAATATTGAATTAATTATTGTCGGCGGTGGCAGTGATGAATCTGAATTAAAAAAGAAAGCGGAGTTGATAAACAAAAAAGTTGTGCACAAAATAATTCATTTGGTTGGTGCGCGTGTCGATATAAATAAATTTTTAGCATTGTCAAGTGTTTTTGTTGGAGTAAGTCGCGCTGTACTAGAAGCTATGGCGGCAAAGAAACCTGTTATTTTAGCTGGCAATGAAGGTTATATAGGAATTTTTGATGAAAGCAAATTGCAACGCGCAATTCAGACTAATTTTTGTTGTCGTGAGTGCGAAAGTATTTCGTCCGAAAAACTTAAATCTGATATTCAAAAATTATTAAATTTGGACAAAAAAAATTTACAGAAATTTGGCGATTATGGCTTCGAAATTATAAAAAAATATTATTCTGTTGAAAAAATGGCTGATGATGCAATTTCAGTTTATGAATCTGTGCGCTATTTGCCAAAAAATATTTTGATTTCTGGCTACTACGGCTTTAACAATAATGGCGATGATTCAGTTCTTAAATCTATTGTCGATGATTTAAAAAAATTTGAATCTGAAATTAAAATTACAGTACTTTCAAAACGACCGCTTGAAACGTCAAAATTGTATGGTGTCAATTCGGTTTACCGTTTCAATTTTTTCGCCATAAAAAAATGTATTAGGCAAACAAATTTATTGATAAGTGGCGGCGGTAGTCTTATTCAAGATGTAACCAGCACTCATTCTTTAAAATATTATTTATGGATAATAAATTTGGCGCTGAAAAATTCTGTACGTGTAATGCTTTATTCAAATGGTATCGGACCAATTTTACGTGAAAAAAATAGAATTTTAGCTGCAAATATTTTAAACAAAGTTGATTTGATAACTTTACGTGATAAAAATTCAGCAGATGAGTTAAAAAAATTTTGTGTTGATAAACCGCCAATTATTGTTACTGCCGACGCTGCGTTTAATTTAGATTTACCACAAACTTCGGCGTTGTTGAAGTTCAACATAACGGAAAATTTTTTTGTAATTGCGCTGCGAAGTTGGAAATATAATGCGGAAGCATTTGAAAAAAATATTGCTGTATTTGCGGATTATATTCGACAAAAATATAATTTATTGCCAGTTTTTGTGCCAATGCATCCGACGAATGATGTAAAAATATCTAAGAAAATAATTTCGCTGATGAAGTCAACCGCAAAATATATTTGTGATTACACGACAAATGATTTGATAAATTTGATAGCGAAAGCTGAGTTTGTTTTTGGAATGCGTTTGCACACAATAATTTATGCGATACAAACGTCGACGCCAGTTTTAGCATTAATTTATGACCCAAAAGTTAAAGCAATTATGGATGAAACAAATCAATTTACTTACATGGATGTTAGTCAATTGAATTTAAAAAAGCTAAAAGATTTTGCGTCAGATATTTTAATGAATCGCAATAAAATATCAGAGCAAATAAAAAATTGTGCGGATGTTTTGAAACAAAATTCCGCTCAAAATACAAAATTGGCTTTGGAATTACTTAATAAACCAATTTTTTAGGAGGGGAAATGCAAACAAGCATACTTGACATAAATTTTGACGTTATAAAAATTGATGATGCCGCGCAAAAAATCTTTGACTGTATTGAAAATAATCAGAAATGTTTTGTTACGACGCCCAATCCTGAAATTGTTATGCTCGCGCAAAAAGATACATTGCTGAAAAAAATTTTGAATGAGTCAGATTTAACTATTCCCGATGGTATTGGAATTGTTTTGGCCTCCAAGTTGAATAAAATAAAAATTAGTGAGCGTGTTGCCGGATATGATTTAGTGCAAAAAATTTTTCAGCTTGCCAAAAATAAAACTGTATATTTTCTTGGAAGTAGTGATGAAGTTATAAATCTTGCAAAAAAAAATATGGAAGAAAAATTTCCAAACATTAAAATTGTTGGTGTGCACAATGGATTTTTTGAAAACAGTGATGAAATTGTTACGCAAATAAATTTGCTCGCGCCCGATATATTATTGGTTGGGATGGGGGCACCCAAACAGGAAAAATGGATTTATAAATATAAAAATGATTTAAATGCAAAAATTTTTATTGGTGTCGGTGGAAGTTTCGATGTAATGTCTGGGAAAGTTAAACGTGCGCCTTTGATTTTTCAAAAATTGGGTCTAGAATGGTTCTATCGATTGCTTTCGCAGCCTAAAAGATTTTGGCGAATGCGTACGCTTCCACAATTTTTGTTTAAAGTTCTGCTTAAAAAATTTTCATAAACGTACCCAAATTTAATATAAATAAATTAAGGAGGGACGTGCCAATGAAAAAAATTTTTTGGGCAGTTTTTTTTTGCTTTTGTATCTTTAAAAATGTTCATGCCGCTCAAATTAATTATGGTACTGATAAAATAATTACGCGTGCACTCGTTGCAAAAATGGTTGCTTTCATTAATTCCGATCGGCAAGAAATATTTGACTTATATAAATCGCGTTCGATAAATTTTATTGACACCGACATGGAAAAATGGTACGACAAATATATAAATGTGGCATGTAAAAAAAATTTGATGAGTGGATTTGAAAATAAATTCGCGCCCGATGAGCCATTGACTTTAATTCAAGCGCAATATCTTTTGGATAAAATTAATCCGCAAAATGAAATTAAAATTAAAATAACGGATGCGAATAAAAATAAAAATATCTCTTATTCTTTATGGCTAAAATTATTTTTTGATGCCACAAAAACTTTACACACAAATATTGAACAAAAAAAAATAATTGTACTAGCTACGCCGTTACAAAATAAAAATATTCCACAAAATAATATCGTTACCAATAAAAATTATTATTCGCATGAAGGAATTGAGTTCGATTTTTTTAACAAACAAATTGAAGTTTTACTCAAAGGTAAAGAAATTTTAGCAATCTTAAATTATAATGATGAATTTGAATTAGATTGCACTGTTATAAAAAATATTGGTAAGAAAGTTTTTATTTCTGTTGGCCCCGTGAAAAGATTTTTTGTCAGTGATGTAAAAAAAATTTTGCACGGCAATTATCGTTTGCAAATAAAAGCTGGCAAAATTATAAACGCTCAAAGTATTCCTTTGGCAATGTATAACGAAATTATTCCGGGTAATCCTAAAATTGCTGATGTAATACCGCTCAAAAAATTTATTCCAATATAAAATTTCTTTGCCGTAATCATTGTATTGATCAAATAAATTACTGCTAGGCCGAATGATGTTCGCAGCAAAATTTTAAATATAAATTTAAAAAATCGATTAAAAAATAAAATTAATATTGCTGCGATACATATCCCTATCATATAAATATTTTCCATGCGCTTTCTCCTATATGAATTTTATTCCTTGCTCCTTACATAATTTCATGTAAAATTTATATTGCATGTGTAAGGCCTTGAGTTCGTATATATAACTATCAATTAAAATTGGCTCAGTTGTATTGTTAAATTTGTTTTCCGTTATATATAAATTTTGTTTAATTTTATCGATAGTTTTTAAAATATTTTCTCGCTCCATTTCTATTCCCCCTTTTCATAAAATATATTTACGTAAAGGAAGATTATGAGTTACTTGCGGAAAAAATTTTTTTGTGCTACAATAATTACATAACACAAAATATTTAAATTTAATTTGTAAAATAATAAAATTTATATTGACGAATAATAATTTTTGTGTTATGATATTAAAAGTTATTTTAGAAGGGGAGGGCGATAAGTATGCAAAATGAGGCAGTAAAAAAATCTGCAGAACAAGTTACAGTAAGTAATGCAAATAATGAAGTTATGAAAAAAGCTTTTGCTAATGTGGTTCAAGGCGTTGCAAATTTAACAGCTGTTGTAGCCACTGAAGCAATTAGAACTGTAGCTAATGTAACAATTTTTGGAATTGCTAAGACGGCGGAACTTGTCAATAAAATATTTGATGACCCAAAAGATGCAAAACAAAAATCAGAATTTATTTCTAAATTAAAAGGTAATCCAGAAAAATTCTTGGAATATACTAAAAATATAAAAGAAAAATTGCATGAAAATCTTGAAAAGTTACAGCAAAAATTAATAGAAATAAAAAAATCCATAGCAAAAATATCTCTGGCGTTGAATAAAGCAAACAGAAAGTATCATTTGTTGTCAAATAGAATGGATGCTTTAGGAAAAGAATTAGAAAAAGTTAGAAATAAAATTAAAGAACTTGAAAAACAACCGGGACAGGAAAAAAATGTTGAAATTTTAAAAATACGCGAAAAAGAAATTTTGAATAAGTTAGAAGAATTAAATCGCCGCAGATTAGAAGAATTAAATCGTATTAAAGAACTTGAAGAGCAAAAGAAAAAATTAGAAGTTGAAAAAGATTCAATTGAAAAAGATAAAGAAAAATGTCTAGACAAAATCGAAAAAATAAATTCATTAGAACATGAATTTAAGCAAACATTTAATCTTGAAACAAAAGACGAAAAGAATTTGGCTGAAAGATATAGAGAAAATATATCCAAAAAATATGAAAAAATGCGTGAAGAAAATCCAACAGAAGTTTCTCAAGGTCATTTAGATTTTAAAGCATTTATTGATACAAATACTTATAATATGCAAAACCTTACAAGCACAAAATTTTCTATGAGGCAAGAAGTTGAAAAGCCATCATGGATTGAAGAAAGATTACAACGTGCAAATGATAACGGTTTCAAAGTATCTTCTCCATCGGAACAAAACCACGAACATGGTGGCAAAGATAATATGGAAAGATAATGAAAAACAAATGCATTCAATTGCATTTGTTTTTTTTTTGTGTGATAATAACTAAAATAAATTTTTGAGATGTGAAATTATGCAAAAAAAAAATAATGCGGTAAAAACTATTTTAATTATGATGTTTATATCTGTGCTTGGGAAAATTTTAGGGCTTGTCCGTGAAATGATGTTTGGTTACAATTTTGGAACAATTTCGATGGAGGGCACAGCTTTTACTTATGCCAGTAATATTCCAAATCAATTTCTTGATATTATGTTTGCATCGTCAATAACGTCAAGTTTTATTCCCATTTTTAATGGTTATCTTGAAAAAAAAGGCAAGGATTCTGCCTTCGAGTTATTCAATAATTTTTTGAGCTTAATAATTTTGTTGACGGCAATAATAATTTTTTTGTCAACAATTTTTTCTATGCCAATCGTAAATTTTTTGGCGAGCGGTTTGGATTTACAAACAAAATTTCTTACAGCGCAGCTTTTAAAAATATTTTTACCAGTTTTGATGTTGAGTGGAATTGTTTTTTCGATGGCTGCTGTTCTTCAATCTTTTGGTGAATTTAATATTCCCGCTGCAATGAGTATGTTTTTCAATATTGTAATTATAATATATTACATTTTTTTTATAAAAAAGTTTGGTGTTTATGGACTTGCAGTTGCATTTACATTAGGTTGGTTTGCGCAATTATTGGTGCAAATTCCATTTTTACTTCGTGAAAAATATAAATTTCGTTTTGCAATAAATCTACGATCTGAGGGTATACGCGAAATTTTAAAATTGATGTTGCCAGTTTTGGTAAGCTCATGGGTTATGCCAATAAATAATATGGTTAACGCAAACACTGCTTCGTACATTTGCGGCGGTGGTAACGCGTTAAAAATGGCAAACACAATTTACATTATAGTGACTGGAACATTTGTATTGTCTGTGAACAATTTTATGTTTCAGCGATTTTCTAAACTCAAAGCAAATGATTCGAGTGATGAATTTAATTCCGTATTAAAAGTTTCTCTCAGCAATATGTTTTATTTTTTGATTCCATTGACTTTTGCATTAATGATTTTCAGTCGAGATGTTGTAAGCATTTTATTTGAGCGTGGGAAATTTGACGCAAGTGCAACAAATTTGACAGCTACCGCTTTATTTTTTTATTCAGTTGGAATTATTGGCTATGGAATTCAAACCATTTTGAACAGTAGTTTTTACGCGCAAAAAAACGGGAAATCTCCGCTTATTTTTGCAATTATTGCTATTGTAATTAATTTTTTATTTAGCAGTCGACTTGTAAAATTTTTTGGAATAGGTGGTCCAGCTTTAGCTTCGTCAATTGCAATTGACGTTACAGCTTTACTTATGCTTTTGACTGTTAACAAAAATAATTTTTTGGATCGTAAATTTTTTTTGAACATAGTAAAAATTATTTTTTCATCATTAATTATGTCAGTTGTCGTTTTTTATTTACATAAATCGTTAAATTTGAAATTTGTTTCGTTGCTGATATCAAGTTTGTTTGGATTTTTATTTTATATTTTTATAACATTTTTATTAAAGCTTGATGAGGCGATGTTTATAAAAGATATGTATACAAACTTAAAAAAGATTGATAAAAAAATTTAAAACATAGTTGCTATATAAATAAAAAAATGCTACTAAAGTTAAGTAGCATTTTTTAATTACAGCAATAAGCAGCTATCATCTGTTTCTTTTCGTGGAGCACCCGTTGAATAAGCGTTTGGCGTACCAGGACATGAATATTGAGTTTTTGTTCCAATACGGTCATATGTACAAGCTGGTAAACTATTTTCGTCTTCTATTTTTCTAATCATATCATTATGTTGACTAGCTAATTCTTCACGAAATTCTTTATTATCTATTTTTGCAATTTCATTTGCACGAAATGCTGTTAAATTGTTTAACCAAGTAGAATTTTGCATTAAATCACCTCCTTATAGTAATTATTTATATTGCTTTACAAAATTCAAGTCAACAACAATAATCTAACATTATAATGACAAGCAATTTGAGATAAAATAGCATAGTTTTTTTTAAAAGCGGAATAATGAATAACGTAAAGATATTATCCAAAAATAATTTTTGTTATGTACAATGATGCGATTATTCCGCATAAATTCGCTAATAATGCTCCTTTGAGTGTATAGCGGATTTTTTTTATCTTCACGCTCATGAAATATATACTGATTGTGTAAAAAACGGTTTCGGTACAGCACATCATTACTGAAACTAATCGTCCAATGAATGAATCTGGGCCGTATTTTTTAAAAATATCTAATAATAATCCTGTTGAGGCTGACGATGAAACTAATCGCATAAATGTTAGTGGAACTGCTTCGTTCGGAAAACCTAATATTTTTGTGAATGGAGTAATTAATTTGCAAAGGAAATCTAGTGCACCGGATTCTCGTAAAATTCCTATGGCGACCATTAATCCGATAAGGGTAGGGAAAATTTGAAAAACGATTTTGACGCCATTTTTTGCACCGTCAATAAATGTTTCATAGATGTCAACATTTTTTGAATATCCATATAAAATTATTCCGACAAATGCGAGTGGCATTATTAATTCTGAAATAAAAATCATGCTCTATCACACTTCTCAAAAATTTTTGTAATTATAATTGCGGTAATTGTTGAAATGAAAGTTGCAAAAAGTCCCGGGCCAATTATTTCTGAAGGATTCATTGAGTTATATTGCGCGCGGTATGCAATTATATTTATTGAAACGATTTGTAACGACGACATATTTATTATCATAAACATACACATCTCACGACTTGCTATATCTTTTTGTAGATTAATTTTTTGTAGCTCTTCCATTGCTTTTAAACCCGCAGGTGTTGCCGCCCAACTTAATCCAAGCATATTCGCAATAATATTTGTACAAATATATTGCATCGCTTTAGATTTTTCAGGTAGTCGTGGAAATAAAAATTTTAATAGCGGCATCATTTTTTTTGCTAGTGAATTAATAAGCCCAGATTTTTCTGCTATACTAATTAATCCTGTCCACATTGCTAAAATTCCAAGCATTGTCAAACAAATATTTACAGCCTCACGCGAAGAATTTATTGCTGCATTTGTAATACTTGACAAATTTCCACTAAAAACTGAAAATAAAATACCGATTAAAATCATCGAGCCCCAAAGGTAATTTAACATAATTTAAACCTCCACAAAAAAATATATGCTGGTCCGATGAAAATTATTTTTTGATAAAAAATTTAAAGACCTTGCTTTTCTTGAAAGGAAAGTAAATAAAAGAACTTTGGCAAAAAAATCTTTGTGCGTTTGCACAAAGATTTTTTATAAAGTTTCTTTTGGATTTTCTTTTTTTTGAAAAGAAAAAGTAAAGGTCTTTAAATCTTTTTCACCAAAAATTACATATCATAAAAGAATTGAAAAAAGAGAATATTAATGTGAATGGAAAGAAAACTTTTGAATTCAAAATTTTTCTGTCGAAAATAAAAAAACTTGACATAAAAATTTATTTATAGTAACATATTTGAAACAATTTTAAAGGAGTGATGATTATGCAAAAGAAATTTTTTGCAATAACAATGGCATCAATTATGTCTTTAAACGTTTTTCCTGTAAACATTTTCAAAAAAACAACTCACGCCGCAAGTTTCGTCTCAAACGTCAGCAAGATTGAAAATCCGGTTCCGGGCGGTGACAATGATAATTGGTCAGGAAATTATATTTATTTTGGTCATTATCCGCAGAGTTCAGCGTCATCGAGGGACCCAATTCGTTGGCGAGTACTTGATAACAACAATGTAGCTTGGAAAGGTTCAACGCCAACGGATAATGGATTTGCATATAACATTGGTGAAGCAATAGATGAAAGTGACACAACTAAAGGCGGTCGACAAAACGCACCGGTTGGCGGCAACGGAATGTTGCTTTATTCCGATAAAGCACTAGACGCGAAACAATATCATCCAACGCATGAAAGTGGCAATGAACTAAATGAACTATGTTGGGGAGGAAATGGCGGAGGAAGTGGGAAAGGCTGCACATTGTGGGCATGGTTGAATGGCTACGGAAATGGAAGCGTATGGGGCGGAGCTAGCGTTCCCGATTCACCATTTTTGACAAATGCTTTTAGCGGCGCCGAACAAAATGTCATAATGCTAACGAAAGTTTACAGCGAAGATTTAAAGTCGAGCATGGGCTTAGCAAGTTCAAAAAGAACATCTTTAACTCAAGATAAAATTTTTGTACCATCGTATAATGAAATGTTAAACACATCGTATGGATTTACAAGTACAATTAGCTCTTCAAATACTCGCTCTTTTAATTTTTCAAACTATTCAAATAATTTAAAAGAAGATGATGATTCTTGGCTTCGTTCGTCCGGTGTTAACACTTATTACGCTGTCGCCGCTAGTTTGACTTCCAGCGGTTACGTCCGTGACTACACCAACATCATCCGACAAACACTTGTTGTTTGCCCTGCTTTCAATTTAAATCCGACATCGGTGATCTTTGCATCTGAAGCCGCTGAAAGCGGCGCTGGCGGAAAAAGTTCAGCAGTAAGTTCGGTGCCGGCAAGATTTTTATTGCCAACAGGCAAAGGAAATGATTATAAACTGACGTTAAAAGATACTAGCAGAAGTTTTAATGCAAGTAAAATTGCACAAAATGGCAACCAAGTTACAATTTCGTACAATGGTGCAAAAACAGGAAGCAACGAATATATTTCGTGCTTGATATTGGATAACAATGATAAATCAAATATTATATATTACGGTAAACTGAAACAAGCAAGTTCTGCGAGTGGGACTGCAACATTAGATATGCCAAAAGAACTTGCATATGGTGAATATACAATTGAAATATTTAATGAGCAATATAATGGTACTTGTAAAACTGATTTTGCTAGTGATTTCAGTGAATTTACTGCAATTGTCAAGTATATTCCAACTGTAACGGCACCAACAGCAAAAACTTTGACATATAATAAAAATGCACAAGAACTTGTAACTGCCGGAAGCACAACCGGCGGAACTTTGCAATATAAATTAGACAATGGATCATGGAAAACAACTATTCCAACAGCAACAAATGCAGGAAATTATACAGTTTATTACAAAGTTGTCGGCAATGATGAATATCTTGATGTAGCGGAAAAAAGTGTTAGCATTACGATTGCAAAAGCAACGCCAAGTGTTACAGCGCCAACTGCGAAACAAAATCTTGTTTACAATAGTGAACAACAAGCACTTGTAAATGCGGGAAGTACAACAGGTGGAACAATGCAATATAAAGTAGGAAGTGGAACATATTCAACGAACATTCCAACAGAAATAAATGCTGGAACGCATACAGTTTATTACAAAGTTGTTGGTACCAGCAATTACAGTGATGTAGCAGAAAAAAGTTTTAATGTTACGATTGCGAAAGCGACACCAAATGTAAACGCACCAACTGCAAAAGAAAATCTTGTTTACGATACTGAACAACATGAACTTGTAAATGCTGGCAGTACAGATGCTGGAACGCTTCAATACAAAGAAGGAAGCGGTACGTATTCGACAAATATTCCAACAGGAACTGATGCAGGAAATTATGACGTTTACTATAAAGTTGAAGGAAATAATAATTACAATGATGTTGCAGAAGATAAATTAAATGTGACAATAGCAAAAGCTGATCCAATAATAACAGCGCCAACGGCAAAAGATTTGACATATAATGGTGATCCACAAAAACTTGTTGAAGCAGGAAGTACAACTGGTGGAACATTGGAATATAGTTTGGACAATAAAAGTTATTCAACAAAGATTCCAACGGGAATGATTGCAGATACTTACACAGTTTATTATCGAGTTGTTGGCGATGATAATTACAATAGTATAAGTGAAGAAAGTTTGAAAGTGACTATAATTATTAACAAACTAATTCCTGATACCCCACCTGCTCCACAAGAAAAAAGTAAATCAAGATACAGCATAACATTAAAACCACTTGAACCAAATGAAAACGGAGCTATCCCACAATATAAAAAAGATGAAGATAATTGGCAAGAAAGCAATGTTTTCAAAAATTTGATACCAAATAAAGAATATACTTTTTATACGAGATATGCTGCAACAGAAGATGGAAATTTTGCACCATCATTACCGAGTGAACCGACAAAAATAAGAACGTTGAAAAAAAGCAGTCAAGAAACTGAAGAAAAAATCGAATATAATGGAAGTTCAAACATAAATAGTGGAGACAATAACGGAAATTCAAATACAAGCAATGTAGAAATTTCTAACGGCGAAACCAAAAAAGTTGAATATGAAGGAGGAACGGCAAACGTTACCGTAAATAAAAACGGTGATGTTTTTGAAATTACAGTAAAAGACGAAAATGGAAGAGAATTGAATATCGACGGTAAAATAAATTTGGCTTTGCCGTGCGATGATTTAAAACCGGGAACAATTTTGGTTCAAGTAAATCCAGATGGCTCAACCGAAGTTATAACTGATTATGTTATAAAAGATGGTAAAATTTATTTGACGGTGGATGGCTCGACAGAAATCAAAATTATTGATAACAGTAAAGTTGTAGAAATTTCTGATGGAGAAACTAAAAAAGTTGAATATGAAGGAGGAACGGCAAACGTTACCGTAAATAAAAACGGTGATGTTTTTGAAATTACAGTAAAAGACGAAAATGGAAGAGAATTGAATATCGACGGTAAAATAAATTTGACTTTGCCGTGCGATGATTTAAAACCGGGAGCAATTTTGGTTCAAGTAAATCCAGATGGCTCAACCGAGGTTATACGTAAATCTGTTGCAAAGAATGGTAAAGTTTATTTACAGATAGATAGTTCGGGAAAGTTTAAAATTATTGATAACAGCAAAATTTTTTTAGATGTAAGTCAAAATCATTGGGCATATGATGCAGTAACTTTTGTAAGCGCACATGAATTATTTACAGGAACTGCACCAAATATTTTTGAACCTGAAACACCAATGAATCGCGCAATGATGATACAAGTTTTGCATAACCTTGAAGATAATCCAAAGCAAGCTTTTGAAAAAATTTTCAGTGATGTTAATATTGATGATTGGTTTGCTGAAGCTGTTACATGGGGAGCGACTCACCGTGGAACAATTATTGGCTATGATGGCGGAAGATTTGGACCGAATGACAATATTAATCGCGAACAATTAGCAACTATTCTTTACAGATATTTTGGTGAGAATGAGATTGTTGATACAGATTTAAACTTTGTTGATGCAGATCAAATTAGTGCTTATTCTTTGAAAGCTTTACGCTGGGCTGTTGCAAATAAAATTGTTCAAGGGAAAGGAAATGATATCCTTGATCCAAAAGGTTTAGCTACTCGTGCTGAAGTCGCTCAAATGTTTCAAAATCTTATGTTGAATTTGTTTTGCATGTAAAAAATCAAAACCATTCTTTTTTTATAAAAAAATCAAAAAAACTTTATAAAAAATCTTTGTGTGAAATCACACAAAGATTTTTTTGTTAAAGTTCTTTTGTTACTTTTCTTTCAAGAAAAGTAAGGTTTTAAGAAAACAATTTTATTTTTCAAATACAAAATGAAATCAGTTTCAGGAAAATCTTCAATAATTATTTTTATGTACAAAAGTTTTTTGATTTCATTGTAATTTATTTTGATATCGGAAATATTTTGTGATAACTCATTGTTGAAAGCCGTTCCGTTATCAGAAGTACCGCCGAATTTTATTGTTTTGTCTTTAAATTCAAAAGTATGATTTGGATTGTCACCAATGTAAGTTGCAATCGATTTCATTGTAAAATTTTTATCAGTTTCTATTGTCAATTTGTCACAACAATTTATTTGTTGCTCAAGAAAATATTGAGCGAGACGAATATTTTCAAGTTTGTCAAAATTTTTTACCAATATTTGATTTGAATTTGCCAAATTAAAAAGCATAGCGTATGCACTCAGCAAAATCAATGAAAATAATCCGAGCGAAATTGTCATTTCAAGTAAAACATATCCATTTTTTTTCATGATTTTTTTACATATAATTTTTCGTCATCGCTCAAATTATCATACAAATTTTTGATTGCATCATCGCAGCCAGAAATATTAATTTTTATAATTTGGTTTTCTAAAATCCAAACAGCTTTGTCAACTTGTGGTAAGAATTTATTTTTCAAGTATCCACTTTCGGCAAGTTTATTTATAATTTCCGTAGCTGTATCATTTAAAATAATTCCAGTTTCACTTTCGTATAATGCTTTTGCGTTTTCAATTATTCGTGCGGATTGTATATCAGCTTTCAATCTTGCTTTTGACGATGTATTCAAAAAATTTGGTACAGCTATCGCTCCTAAAATTGTCATAATCGCCAAAACAATTATTAATTCAATTAATGTAAAACCATTTTTCATTTTTATTCCTCCAAAATTATTTTTTTATAAATTTCATTTATTGATGTATTTCCAAGCAAAACATTCTTGATTGCATTATCTTTAAGTGTTGAGAAATTTTTTTCATGTAAGTATGATTTGAAATCTGTATTTTTATTTTCAATTAATTTACACATTTTTTCATCAACTAAAAAATATTCGTATAAAGCAAGCCTTCCTTTATAGCCAATATTATTACAAAGTTCACAGCCGTGACTTTCATAAACAATTGTATCGGTTGGCAAATTTAAAACTTTTGCATCAGCTTCATTTATTTTTACACTTTGCTTACAATTTGGACAAAGTCGGCGAACCAAACGTTGAGATATTACACCTTTTAATGCTGCTGAAATCATAAAATCTTCTACGCCCATATCTTTTAATCTTGCTATCGAACCAATTGCATTATTCGTATGTAATGTTGTCAAAACCAAATGACCAGTAATTGCGCTACGCATTGCAATACTTGCCGTAATTGAGTCGCGAATTTCACCAATCATTATAATATCAGGATCTTGACGTAAAATCGCACGAAGCGATTGTGGAAAATCAAAATTTATTTTTGGATTGATATTGACTTGATTTATTCCGCAAATGATATTTTCGACAGGGTCTTCAACGGTTACGATATTAACTTCATCAGTGTTTAATGTTTTGATAAAACTGTTAAGCGTTGTTGTTTTTCCGCCGCCAGTTGGTCCAGTAATAATTATCAAACCGTATGGATTTTTAAATAATTTTTCAATTTGCGGTAAATCTTCTTCAAAAAATCCAAGATTATTTTTATTTAAGTCATCGTTATCGACATAAATTAATCTGATGACAGCTTTTTCACCGTTAATTGTTGGAATAGTGCTGACGCGAAAACTTATTTGTTCATTAAATTGAAAGTTTCCATCTTGTGAAAGTCTTTTCTCGGAAATATCCATTTTACAAATAATTTTTAATCTCGAAATTAATGGCTCAAGAATTTTTGGATTTAGTTTGTAAATTGTATGCATACAGCCGTCAATTCGATATCGAATGCGAATAAATTTTTCAAATGGTTCGATATGGATATCGCCGGCATTTTTTTTGATTCCATCATTAATAATTGTGTCAAGAATTTTTATTACTGATTCATTCTCAAAGTCAAAAATGTTTTCCATGATAATCACCTATTTTTAAAATTATTATAGCATTATTTTTAATACGAATGAGTAAAATTAATCATGGAAGTGAGAATATGATTTATATCGTTCGCTATGAGAACAAAATTTTATGTTTCTATCATGATGGGAAAAATATTATGCTCAAGCATAATAATACTGCTTCGGTTATTTTTAATGATGCACGCCGTGATTACTCAATAAATATTTCTAGCGGCCAGTTAAATTTATTTTGCCAAAATAATTTCGGTAACATATTTTTATGTACGTACAAAAATAATAATTGGCAACGTAAAATTATCTTGCAAAATCAATTTAATTATCCACTTAGAATTTATCCGCTTATCGATAAAAATAATTTTTCATTGCTCTACAATATGCCGGCTAACCAAAATAATTTTTATCTCGTAATAAATAAATTGCAGGAAAATCGTTGGCAGCCATCAATAAAAATTGATGAATTATATGGCTTGCAAAATTTTTGCGCGCAACGAATTTCTGACAATCATCTTTTAATTTTTTATATGACTAAGACTGATGCAATAAATTTAGGTTATCGTGAAATAACTTCGACGCGCCAAAGTGATTTTCATCTCATACATTCTACTTATTACAAAATAACGGACACTGCATTTTTGACGACAAATGATTCCATACATATTTTGTACACGGTAAAAAATATGTTTACGAAGCAAATTGTTTATTGCAAAAAGCAAGCACATTTATCTAAGCCAATGGTTTTGTTTGAAAATCCGAACATAACAAATAATTTGCTTTTTATCGTAAAAAATGAGTTATATGCACTGTGGACGGTCAACGAAAAAATATATATTGCAGTTTCAAAAGACAATGGGTTTACTTTTCATAATCCAATTGTTAGTGGTGAATCTTTTGCCAATATTCAAAAAGCTGTTTATTTAAGTGATGAGCCAATGCACGAGGAAAATTTTTTTTACCGTGAAATTTATGTCGATAAAAATAATCCATGGCAAATAAAATTAGACATACAAAAAAATTTTGCACAGATAAATAATTTACCAAAACCGCCTAAAACTTCTAATGAAATTATAAATAAATTAAAAAATCAATTAGAAATGAAAGAGCGTCAATTAACTGAAAAAAATAATCAAATTTTAAATTTGACTAATCTGTTGAAAAATAAAAATGATGAAATAATTTCATTATGCAGTGAAAAAAAGTCTAAAAAAATAAATCCATAAAAAAAAATTCGCTCGCGCGAATTTATTATAAAACAGTGTTTTTGGAAATGATGGTCGGTTTATCCGGTGAACCTATAATTTTTTTTCCGTCCGATAAAATTACTTCTTTATCAATAATTGCGTTTTCAACTACGCAATTATTTCCAATATAACTTTTATCCATTACAATTGAATTTTTTATCGAAGTATTTTCTCCCGTAAAAACTTTGCAAAATAAAACTGAATGTTCAGCGTAACCGTTGATTATACTGCCGCTGCCGATAAGACAATTTTTTATTTTCGCACCGATATTATATTTTGGCGGAGCTTCGTCACGCGGTTTAGTTTCAATAAACGGATACTGTTTTGTAAATAAGTCGCGAATGTTTTTATCAAGAAAATCCATATTTGCATCGTAATAAGATTTTATACAGTTTATATTTTTCCAGTAGCCATTAAATTTATAAGTCATTATGTTTAATTTTTTGCGGTAGCGCACAATTATGTCTTCAACAAAATTATATCGACCTTGTGGCAATATCGATTCCAATAAATTTATCAAAAGCGTACGCGAAATTATATAAATTCCTAATGAAATTATATTTGATTGTGGTTCAATTGGTTTCTCTTCAAAATCAATTAATCGATTATTTTCATCAATTTTTACTACGCCATAATCATGTAAATTTTCATTTTGTGCCTCTTTTGTGATAATTGTTATATCTGCTTTACTTTCAACATGAAAATCAAATGCTTCCTCATAATCCATTTTGTATACCGAATTTCCTGACCCAATTATTACATATGGTTCATTACTACGTGTTAAAAATAAAAGATTTTGGTAAATTGCATCGGCAGTCCCACGAAACCAAAATGAATTATTATTTGAAAGATACGGTGAAAATACAAACAGTCCGCCATATTTACTTCCGAGATTCCACCATTTCGCTGAAGTTAAATGATTATGCAATGATCTTGAATTATATTGAGTAATAACGGATACTTTATTGATACCGGAGTTCGACATATTACTTAAAGTAAAATCTAAGGCACGATAGCAACTACCGATTGGCATTGCGGCAGCCGCACGATTTGCCGTAAGCAATTCTAATTTTTCATTATTCCCACCAGCTAAAATTATTCCGATTGCTTTCATAACTTCACCTTATCCATAATTAAAGATTGACCGCTTTCAAGGCAATTATTTTGGAAATTCAATTCATCTCCAAAAACAACGCAATTTTTACCGATAGTAACATTATCAGGAACAGAAGAATTTCCTCCGATAACACTTATTCCGGTATTATAAATTTTTGGTTCGAGAACATTGACAATATTGTCGCCGATACCAATTTTTACATTTTCACCAATTGTAACATTTTCATCAATGATACAGCGGTCAAGGACAGAATTTTTTTTGATAATGGAATTTGCCATTACAATTGAATCTTTTAAAAACGCACCTTCTTCAACAATAACATTATAACCGAGTACACAATTATAAACTTGGCCATAAATCTCACAGCCTTCAGAAATTATACAAGTATTAATGTCAGCGGTATCACCAATGTATTCAGGAACCTGATGGTCAACGCACGTATAAATTTTCCAAAAATCTTCGTAGAGATTAAAATTCGGTAGCGCTTTTACCAATTCCATATTGGCTGACCAATATGATTCAATAGTTCCGACATCTTTCCAATAACTATCAAAACGATAAGCATATAAATTTTGATTGCTATCGAGCATAGCCGGAATAATATGTTTACCAAAATCACTATCTTGATGAATTTTGTTATCATCTATAAGTGCTTGGCGAAGTTTCTCCCACGTAAAAATATATATCCCCATTGATGCAAGATTATTTTTAGGATTTTTCGGTTTTTCCTCAAACTCAAATATTTTATCATTTTCATCTGTATTCATAATTCCGAAACGACTTGCCTCATTCCAATCAACTTCTAATACGGCAATAGTTGCGTCACAATTTTTTTCTTGATGATACTCCAACATTTTTGAGTAATCCATTTTATAGATATGGTCGCCGGAGATTACCAAAACATATTCAGGATTGTATGAATCAATATAACTTATATTTTGATAAATTGCATTGGCAGTTCCGGAATACCATTCACCTTGGGTTCCTTTTAAGTGTGGCGCTAAAATAGTTGCTCCACCATTAGAACGGTCTAAGTCCCACGGAATTCCGATACCAATATGGCGATTTAAAATTAATGGTTGGTATTGAGTTAGGATACCAACGGTATCGATACCGGAATTTACGCAATTACTAAGAGTGAAATCGATAATTCTATATTTACCGCCAAAAGGTACGGCAGGTTTAGCTTTAGTTTTAGATAAGATACCTAAGCGGCTACCTTGACCGCCAGCTAAAAGCATAGCGATAATATCTTTTTTGCGCATAATTATTCCTCCTACTTATAATTTATATCAATCGTATCATAAAATTATATTGATATGGAAAAAATATTGTAAAAAATTCATGGCAAAAAAAGGAGAAAGCAAATGATAAAAATAATTTGGGCAGTACTATTAATTTTTTTAGATAATTTGACAAAATTTTTTGCCGTTAGATATTTAAAAGGTAAAGAATCAATTAATTTATATCTAATAAAATTAACATATGTAGAGAATCGAGGAGCAGCATTTGGAATTTTACAGGGCCAAAAAATTTTTTTCATTATAATTACATTTTGCGTGCTCATTGCAATAATTTATTACTATGAAAAAGTTAATACGCTCTCAAAATTATCTTTGATATTTATATTTTCAGGGACAGTTGGAAATTTTATCGGTAGATTATTTTTTGGCTACGTCGTAGATTTTATCGAACTATCTTTTATAGATTTTCCCGTATTTAATTTGGCCGATATTTTTTTAACAATAGGTACTATCATTTTAGGATTTGTTACTTTAAAAAATTAAAATTATGTACTAAAATAATTTTATATCTAGGAGGTTTTTATAATGCCCAGTATAAATGTTCGTTCTAGTGCGAATTTAATAAAGGCACAGGGAGTTTCTTCATGCTATAATGAACAATTTAAATTAGTATCAGAGGGACTCGCTACAAAATATAAATTTTACGTAAATAGTATGAAAAAAAGTGACATCGTTCATTATCATACGGTTAATTTGAGTTACTATTTTGAGAGATTGATTCAAAAACATAAGAAAGCTGGTATTGGTTACGTACATTTTTTACCCGATACAGTTGATAATAGTTTAAATATGCCATTAATTTTCAAAAAAGTTTTTTATAAATATCTTTTATCTTTTTATAACAATATGGATTATTTGGTAGCAGTTAATCCGTGCGTAATAGAAAAATTGCGTAAATACGGCGTAACTAAACCAAAAATTATTTATATACCGAATTATGTTTCGGAAAAAGAATTTTATCCACTGCCATCAGAAAAAATTAATGCAATAAAAAGTAAATATGATTTTGATAAAAATAAATTTGTAGTCTTAGGCGTTGGACAATTGCAAACACGTAAAGGTGTTGCAGATTTTGTTCAAACCGCAAAAAATCTTCCTGATATACAATTTGTATGGGCAGGTGGATTTTCATTTGGGAAAATTTCGGATGGCTACAAAGAAATTAAATCGCTCATTAAAAATTCACCGTCAAATATAAAATTTTTGGGAATCGTTGACCGCAAAGATATGAATGAAATTTATAATATGGCAGACATTTTATTTTTACCGTCATTTGATGAATTATTTCCAATGGCAATTTTAGAATCATATTGCTGTAAGACACCGGTGCTTTTACGCGACATTGATATTTATCCGCGAATTTTGTTCGATAGTTATATGAAAGCAAATAGCGTTAAAAACTTTACACAAATTATTGATGAGCTTAGCAAAAATAAATTATTGCAAGCAAAATGGCAAGATAAAGTTTGGGAGTGTCATGAATATTATTCCAAAGAAAATATTTTGCGAATGTGGGACAATCTTTATAGTGAAGCTTATGATAAATTAAAAAAGAGTACACTCAAATGAAAAAATTTTTTCAAAAAAATTGGTTCGGATTGCTATCAATAACTATATCTTTTGTTATCCTTGCCTCGTTAATATTTTCGGAAGGTATCGGAAAATTTTATTCAATTTTAGTTAATCTTGACATATATTTTTTACTTTATGCATTTGCTGCAATAATTTTGTATTGCATATTTGACGGTTTCATACTTTTTTTGTTAACCAAAATAAAATATAAATCCTACAATTTTTTTACTGCGTTGAAAACTTCTGTCATCGGACTTTTTTATAGCGCAATTACACCGTTGGCAATCGGTGGGCAGCCGGTGCAAATAGTAAATATGACGCGAGCAAAAATAAAATTTGGCGACGCAGCTTCATTTATTATTATAAAAATGATTGTTTATCAAGTTGGGCTGATATTATATTCATTAGCGCCAATTTTTTTTCGTGTACATTTTGATGTTCCGAATTTTTGGGGTTTAGCAATGGCTGCATTATTTTTAAATTCAATTTTTATTTTGTCAATAATTTTTGTGTGTATAAAAAAAAATTGGGTAATAAAAATTTGTCAGGCGTATGCAAATTTTTTCTCTAAAACAAAATTTTTTAGATTAAAAAATCCAGATTCAACATTAAAAAAAATGATGGAGCAAATAAATTTGTTTAATGAGAGTACAAAAATTATTGAGAGCAAAAAATTTCATTTGGTTTTAGTAAGTTTGCTGACATTTTTACAGCTTTCAATTTATTATTCAATAGCATATTTTGTTTTCAAAAGTTTTGGAATCGCTTGCAATATTTTTAATGTCATTTTTATAACTTCATTAATTTATATGATAACAGCATTTGTCCCTATTCCCGGAGCAAGTGGTGCGAATGAGGGCGCATTTTTTATTTTTTTTCGAAGTTTGTTGTCACAAAATTCTGTTATACCGATAATTTTTGTTTGGCGATTCATAACTTATTATTTTTTAATTTTCGTCGGTGGAATAATAATTATTATTGATATGTTGAAACGTCGAACTGATTTATAATAGAGAATTTATAGTAAAAAATTTTTAAAATGATATTGACGTGTTTGGGATGATAATGTAAAATAAAATAAATTTATTAAAGGAGAGATTTTAATGAAGTTTAAAAATCTTTGTTTTATATTTGTATTGTGTTTATTTTCTTTTTTATGTGTTGGGTGCAAGAAAGAAGATGTAAAAGAATACGAAAGGTTAAAGCAAGAAGACATAAAAAAGTGGCAAGTAATTGAAAATATATATAAAGATGATGGGTATTATGACGTATATAAAAAAGGTTCAATATTGGTTACAAAAGATTTTATGAATAGCAGTTCATTTTATATTGGCCATGCCGCAATTATGTACAACAAAGATAGAATAGTAGAAGCTAATCCGGATAAAAATGGCGAAGTTGGTGTTACGTCGGGGGTACATTTAGGCAATAATAATTGGAATGAAACCAAGGTAAAAGAAACATGTTATCAAGCATTGCCTCGTGTTGCAGAAAATCGTGAGGTTGTAAGTGAAAAAGATATGGAGCTTGCTGCAAATTGGTGTGAAAAACAAATTGGTAAACATTATTTTAGCCCGGTTAGTCTTGAAGCTATAAAGTCTTGGAGAACTGAAAGGAGCGAATTTTATTGTTCACATTTAGTTTGGGCAGGTTATAATGATGCAGTTGGTATTGATTTAGCACCTGGCGCTACTACTTGGGTAGCTCCGGCGGATTTGCTTAATAAAAATTATGTTAAAGTTATCTATTCAAGGCCAAAATAATGGGCAAATTTTTAAAGAAATACAAATTTTATGCAATAACGTCCATTTTTTTATTATTAATGAGTGGAGTTTTGTTTAGTGAAAGCTTAAGTAAAAAATTTGACCCAAACTTTAGGCTAGGAGTAATTTTTACATCGTCTGTGTGGGATAGAAGTTACATAAGATTTTACGATGATGATTTAAAGTTTATCCATGAAGAAAAAATTAATATTGGAGGCGCAGGTTCATATTATAATACGAAAGTATATAATGATAAATTGTACGTACCGATGCAAGGTACAGATTATGTTTCGCACCCGTATATGCTAGAATATGATTTAAATGCGGGCAAATATAATATTTTAAATGTAAAACAACCTTTTGTTTTAAAATTTGATTTAAATGATGATTATATTTTTGTTGCTAACGGAACTCCAGGTGCGAATATAACGAAGATTGAAAGGAAAAGTAATAAGATAGATACTATTTCATTTGAAAATATAGGACCTTCAAATTTAGTTATATTTAATAATTATCTTTATGCTTTTTTGGATGATTCTTATCCTCCGATTTCAAAATTATATAAAATAAACCCAAGTGATATGAAAGTTATAGGTGAAATTGATATAACTAACAAAGCAACTTATCATGAGAATGCAATATGTATTAAAGATGAAATATATTTTTGTAATAACCATAAATACCTTAATACTGAGCATTACGCTGTTGTTCCATGTAATACTTTAACAAAATTTAATGTAAAAACAAATGAATTAACTGACATAAAACTTGAACATGATTATCCTTTTCAGATTCTACATTATAAGGATAGGTTTATAATTTCACATTGTGATGCTGGACATATAGGTGATGGTGTAACCGTTTATAATCTAAAAGATGGTACACAAAAATATATTACGTTGAAAAATAAAGTTAGACGTATGAATATTTATAAAAGTAAAATTTTTATTGCGTCGCAAATTGGCATTGACGTTTATGATGCGGATACGTTTGAATTAATTAATTCTTTGGAATTAGATTGGATTAATAAATTTGGAGCTAAATTTGGTGATACGTCATTTTTTATAAAACCGTAGTTCGAGGCCAAGATAATGAGTCAATTATTTAAAAAATATAGATTTTATGCAATAGCTTCAATTTTTTTATTATTAGTGTGTGGAGTTTTTTTTAATAAAAAATCAAGCCTGAGATTTGATCCAAATTTCAGGCTTGGTGTGATTTTTAATTCATCTGCAAGCGATAAAAGCTATATAAGGTTTTATGATGATGAGTTAAAACTTATTTATGAGAAAAAACTTAACATTGGTGGTGTTGGTACGTATTGCAATACAAAAATTTATAACGGAAAATTATATGCGCTTATGCAAGGTACAGATTATACAGCTCATCACTATATGCTTGAATATGATTTAAATACAGGTGAATATAATATTTTAGATATAAAGCAACCTTTTGTTTTAAATTTTGATTTAAATGATGATTATATTTTTGTTGCAAATGCAACTCCGCAGACAAATATAATTAAAATTGATAGAAAAAGTGGTGAATCAGATACGATTTCATTTGAAAAGCTTATACCTTCGAGTATAATTATGCATGATAATCAATTGTATAGTGTTTTAGGTAATTCGTGCCCTCCAGTTTCAAAATTATATAAAATAAATCCAAGTGACATGAAAGTTGTAGATAAAATTAATTTAACTGATAAAGCAAATTATCAAAAAAATTTAATATGTATTGATGATGAAATATATTTTTGTAATAACCATAAATATCTTAATACTGAGCATTACGCTGTTGTTCCATGTAATACTTTAACAAAGTTTAATACAAGAACAAATGAATTAACTGATATAAAACTTGAGCATGATTATCCGTTTCAAATTTTACATTATAAAGATAAACTTATAATTTCGCACTGTGATGCTGGCGATATAGGTGACGGAGTTACAGTTTATAATTTAAAAGATGGTACACAAGAATATATTGAGTTAGAGAATAAAGTTGATCGCATGGATCTTTATAAAGATAAAATTTTTGTTAAGACACAATCTAAAATGGATATTTATAATGCAGATACATTTGAGTTAATTGACACTTTGAAATTAGAAAAACTTAATAAATTTGGGGCAAGGTTTGGGGCTACAGCATTTTTTATAAAACCTTAGTTCGAGGCCAAAATAATGCGTAGATTTTTAAAGAGATATAAATTTTATGCAATTACGTCAATTTTTTTATTATTAATGTGTGGATTTTTTTTAAATGAAAAGTTAAATAAAAAATTTAACCCAAATTTTAGGCTAGGAGTAATTTTTACATCGTCCGTGTGGGATAGAAGTTACATAAGATTTTACGATGATGATTTAAAACTTGTGTATGAAGAAAGAATTAATATCGGAGGCGCAGGTTCATATTATAATACAAAAGTATATAATGATAAATTGTATGTACCGATGCAAGGTACAGATTATGTCTCTCATCCATATATGTTAGAGTATGATTTAAATACGAGTAAATATAATATTTTAAATGTAAAACAACTTTTTGTGTTAAATTTTGATTTAAATGATGATTATATTTTTGTTGCTAATGCAACTCCGCAGACAAATATAATTAAAGTTGATAGAAAAAGTGGTGAATCAGATACGATTTCATTTGAAAAACTTATACCTTCAAATTTAACAGTGTTTAATAATCAACTTTATGCTTTTTTAGGTTATTCATATCCTCCAATTTCGAAATTATATAAAATAAATCCAAATGATATGAAAATTGCAAATGAAATTGATTTGACAGATAAAGCTGTTTATCATGAAAATACAATATGTATTAATGATGAAATGTATTTTTGTAATAATTGTACTTGCAAATATATTGACGAAGGGAATTATAATTTTGTACCATGTAATACTTTAACAAAGTTTAATACAAAAACGAATGAATTAACTGATATAAAACTTGAACATAATTATCCTTTTCAGATTTTGCATTATAAAGATAAACTTATAATTTCACATTGTGAAGCTGGTCATATAGGTAATGGTGTAACAGTTTATAATTTAAAAGACGGTACACAAAAATATATTACATTGAAAAATAAAGTTAGACGTATGAATATTTATAAAAATAAAATTTTTATTGCGTCGCAAACTGGCATTGACGTTTATGATGCAGATACGTTTAAATTGATTAATTCTTTGGAATTAGATTGGATTAATAAATTTGGAGCTAGATTTGGTGATACGTCATTTTTTATAAAACCGTAATATGTTATTACAATAAAATTCAAATAAAAAAGTGGAATATGATTTAAAAATCTCGAAATTTTTTTTGAAAAATTTGTTTCACGCTTGACAATTACTTTGTTAATAAATTATAATCGTTTTTGATTTTGTTGAAATTTTTTTTGAGAGGTGAGTAATTTGTCTATTTGCCCAAAAGGTAAAGTTTCTAAAGCTAGACGTGATAAGAGACGTGCACAAAATTGGAAAATATCTATGCCAAATTTAGTTAAATGTAATAAATGTGGCGCATTTACTATGCAACATGTTGTTTGTCGTGAATGTGGAACCTATAATAAAAGAAACGTAATTAATCTTGAAAAAAATAATTAACACAAAAAAAATCTGGGCGCTGCCCAGTTTTTTATTACAGGAGATGAATAGTCGTGAAGAAAATTTTATCATTCTTACTTATTTTATTTTTTGTCGTCACAAATTTAAATATTGTTTTAGCAGATGAAATTCCTGAAAATGTTCGTATCGGTTTAGTTTCACAACAAAAAAATTACATAGAAATAAAAAATAAAAAGCTTTATGTCAGTTGTAATGAAAATTTTTTGAACTGTGAGTTTGATGCTGAGAAAAAATTTTCGGTGTCAATAGCAAAAAAATTTTACATAAATACGGAAAAATTTTATTTTACATATAATGATGCGTTATCCGCAAAAAAAAATTATTCAAGCTCAATTGTTTACTTAAATGAAAACGGACTTTTTTCAATTTATGTTGGTGGCTATGAAAATTTTGAAAGTGCACAATTTGCAAATATTGATTTGAATGGTAAAATTATTTCGCCTGAGCAAAATAAATTGATTTTAAGCGCAGATGAAAAAAATGTTTTGATTTTTGATTCAAATTGTCCGCAATTTATGTCAAATGAATTTATCCAAATTGGTGATAGAAAATATCGTGGCGTTATTAAATTCGGAGTTTTTGATTCACAATCAATAACGCCAATAAATATTTTGCCGTTTGAAGAATATTTGTATAGCGTTGTGCCGTCAGAAATGTATTCGTTTTGGCCTCAGGAAGCTTTAAAAGCGCAGGCTGTTGCGGCGCGAACCTATGCAATAAATAAAATGAAAACTCATGTACATAAAAATTGTGATTTGTGTGATACTGTTCACTGTCAAGAATATTTGGGAATAACTCGTGAAACTGAACGTGTAAATAAACTCGTTGACGAAACAAAAAATATTTGTATCTATTATAAAAATAAACCGATAGAAGCTTTATTTTTTTCAAGCAGTGGTGGACCGACTGAAAATTCCGAAAATGTTTTTGTGACAGCGCTTGATTATTTAAGAAGTGTGCCGCAAATTAATGAAACAGCACGAACATGGACACGTGAATTTAAATTTTCAGAGATTGAAAAACTTCTTACTGACAAAAAAATTTATATCGGAAATGTTTTAGGAATACAAATTTTGAGTTTATTACCAAGTGGCCGCGTTAATGAAATGATTATTATCGGAACAAACGGTGAAAAAAAATTAAGCGGTGAAGGAACAAAAAGTTTTTTTGCAAAAACTAAAAATGGTTCACTTGAAAGCCGATTTTTTGAAATTCAAAGTACAAATGACTCAATAATTTTTTCAGGTAGAGGTTCAGGACATGGTGTCGGAATGAGTCAATACGGTGCAAAAGGTATGGCCGAGTTAGGTTACGATTTCATTGATATATTAAAATATTATTACACTGGTGTAGAAGTTAGATGAAAAATTATTTATGTAAGCAAGATTTTTTTTTTGAATTACCAGATGAATTTATAGCTCAAACACCTATAAAAAATCGCGATAAATCAAAGCTTATGGTTTTGGACAAGTCAAATGATATTATTGAACACAAAGTATTTGAAAATATTATCGATTATTTAAATTCCGGCGATTGCCTTGTATTAAATAATACTCGTGTTATTCCGGCGCGTTTGATTGGCGTAAAGCAAAATTCTTCAACAAAAATTGAAATTTTGTTGCTAAAAAGATTAGACCAAAATTTGTGGGAAGTTTTAGTAAAACCTGCTAAAAAATTGCATATTGGAGATAAAATAAATTTCGGAAATTTATTTGCTGAACTTATAAAAATAAATGATGATGGTAACAGAATTATAAAATTTTTTTATGATGGAATTTTTGAAGAAATTTTAGATAAACTTGGTGAAATGCCGCTGCCGCCATATATAAAAACAAAATTGAATGACAAAAATCGTTATCAAACCGTTTACGCAAAATATGATGGTTCTGCTGCGGCACCAACTGCTGGTTTACATTTTACAAATGAACTTTTAAAAAAAATAAAGAAAAAAGGAATTTTAATTGCTAATTTGACTTTACATGTTGGGCTCGGAACTTTTCGCCCTGTTAAAGTGGAAAATGTTTTTGAGCATAAAATGCATTCAGAATTTTTTATTTTAAATGAAGAAAATGCACAAATCATTAACAACGCCAAAAAAAATGGTGGAAGAATAATTGCCGTTGGAACAACAAGTTGCCGAACACTTGAAAGTTGTGCTGAGTCAAATGGTTTTGTAAATGCGAAGTCTGGTTGGACTGACATTTTTATTTATCCAGGATATAAATTTAAAATTGTGGATGCTTTGATAACAAATTTTCATTTGCCGGAATCAACTTTAATTATGTTAGTGTCAGCTTTTTATGGACGTGAGAAAACTTTATGTGCTTATGAACAAGCAAAAAAAAATGGCTACAAATTTTTTAGTTTTGGTGACGCAATGTTTATAAAATAAAAACTTAGATAAAAAATCACTATCGTTAAGTTAAGCCTCTCTCAAAAAGCTACAAAAAAGCCCCTTTATCTGAAAAAGATATGGAGCTTTTTTTATTAATAATTCTTTCTTTATTGATACATAATAAAAATAAATTAGGTGTTATGTTATAATAAAATTACTTACTTCAATAGGTATTTCCATTTTTATATTTATTTGCATATAATGTCAAATAATAGTGCCTTGACTTAAAGCTTTTCCTTAAGATATAATCTCATACGAACTGTAAAAAATATTTTAATAAGGATGGGATTATTTTGGGAATTTTTGCATCAATAGCAAGAGCAAGGGAAAACGATTCAGAAACTAGGTTGTCGGAGGCAAGGGCTAGAGAGTCTGAGGCAAAAGCTAAGGAAAATGATTCACGAACCAAACAAATACAAGCTGAAATACAATTAGAAAAAGCTAAAAGGGAACGAGAAAATGATTCAAAAGAGCAAGATAGAAAAACAATGAATCTTCAGGCCAGTATTCAAGAAAGAGTGAGAGCAGCAGAAGAAAAAGCCAGAGCTGACCAGGAAAAGAGAAATGAAGAAAGAGATGCAAGACTTAGAAAAGAGCAAAAACAAATGGAAGAAAGGTTAAGACAAGAATTATTACAGTTAATAAATGACTTGCGAAATCAGATAGCAATTTTAAAACAAAAATTATCGACAAGTGAGCAGGCTGATGCTGTAAGAAATAGAATTTTGAGTGGTTTACAAACATCAATAAATAATTTATCTGCTAAGGGTGAAAGCTTTGAATCTAAGCTTGCATGCTTAGTAACAGATGTTCAACTGATTAGAGAAGATTTTCAAGGACATTTTGATAGCATAGGCGACCAATTATCATTATTAAATGATGAGATTCAACAAATACAAAGTGAAGAAAATAGGGTGCCAGCCTTGGAAAATGTTCCTATGTTAGAAATGCAATAAATTTAAGAAAAGGATGTGTGGTATAAAATGTTTTTTAAACGGTTATGGGAATGGATAAAAGATACTTATTATAAAATATCTGATTGGTTTAAAGAACATTTTACAAGAACGGAAATAGAAAGAACAGAAATGGAGGAAAATACTGTGAACGAAACAACTCAATTACTACCACATGAAACAGAAGGGCAGTCTACTCAATCTTTTTGGAAAAACAGTTGGGATAAGACATGCAACCTTTTTAATTCCTTAAAATCACGTTTTACCACAATGAGACAAAGAATTTATGAGGAAGAAAGACAATCACTTGAGCGATTAGCTGAATCAGAACAACAATTAGCTGAAGCAGAACAACGGTTAGCTGAAGCCAGAGAAGAAAGAGAGCGAGACCGATTAGAACAAGAGAAGGCCACAGAAGGGCTTAAACAACGATTAGAAGCAGAAAGACAACAAAACGATGAAGAAATTCAACAGATGTACAGAGAATTGCAAGAAATACGTGAAAAAAATGCTAGAGAAGACAGAGAATGGAAAGAAAAACGAGATAGAGAAATGCAGGAATTAATAAAAGAGTCTAGAGAAGCAACAGAGAGTTTTAGAATAGCTATGGAGGAACAAAAACTGCGAGATAGAGAGTATATTAATAACTTAGAAATATTTGCCATCACTTTGGTTAAATTTTCAAGATGTATTGTTGAGAGAGATGCTAAATTGATTTATGCTTTAGAATGTACAAGAGATTGTTTGCAAATGTGTAATCAGCGAGCGATACAACTCAGCAACTTAATACAACATCTTTTTAGAGAAAATTCATTTTTGAGATTGTATATATACCAAGCTCATATACTGAGACACCGTATAGACTTATATCCATCACCACAGTTTAGTCAAAGGCAAATATCAGCAATACAAAGAGCAATAACAAATGAACCAACGCCTATGTTAGAAATGTCAAAAGAGCATCTACATGAATAGATGCTCTTTTTTTATTAAATGTTTACTTTTTTTATCTTTTTCTTGAGAATAAGCTTTTGTTTGAAATTCGATTTAAATTAATTATTATGCCAATGGCAATCATGTTGACTAGCATTGAACTTCCACCGTAACTAACAAACGGTAGTGGCATACCTGTGTTTGGTAAAATTCCCGTTACAACGCCAACATTTATTGCTGTTTGAAAAGCAAACATTCCAGCAATTCCTGAAGCTAAAAGTTTACCTAAAAATGAGCTAGAATGCTTAGCGGTATCAATACAAGTCATAATGATAAAAAATAACAAGCCGAGAACAACGAGGCAACCAACAAATCCAAATTCTTCGCTTATAACTGAAAAGATAAAATCGTTGTGAGATTCCGGCAGATAATTCAAGCGATTAATTGTTCCATTATAAAGACCTTTGCCCCAAATTTGTCCGGAACCTATTGCAAACATTGATTGTTTAGTTTGATAAAAATTTTGGCTAAATTGGTCAGCTTTTATTAACGAAGTTATTCTATCAATTTGATAGTCCTTTAAAAATTTATTTACAATCAAATGGTCTTCACGAAGTGTATCCCAAAATAAAAATAACATTACTGGCAAGCAATACAAAACGGTTTTCAAAATATATTTATAATCGATGCAGCCGACAAATAAAATTATAAAAGTTATTAATAAGATAACGATGCTAGCAGAAAGTGATGGCTCTTTCATAATTAAAATGACAGGGATTAATGACGTTACTAAAATGAAGAGTAGGGTAGGGATTCTATTTATTTTTTCATACTTGACATTAATGATACTTGACAAAGATATTATACTAAATATTTTTGCGAACTCAGAAGGTTGGATACCGATAGGGCCGATACTAATCCAACGTGTTACGGAGTTACTATCATTTTTACCGATAATAATTACGGCGATGAGTAAAATTAAATTTAAGATATAGATTAACAGATGGAACTTACAGATCATTTCGTAATCGATAAAAGAAAAAATAAACATTGCGCCGATACCGATTAAGAGCCACATTTTTTGACTTGCATATTCATTTGAAGTCCAACCGGAGTTATAGATATGAGTAGCGCTTCCAATTGCAACGATACCGATAATTGAGATAAGTAAGACAGCAATTACGAGTAGCATTGCTTTTTTTTTCCGAAACATAGAAAATCCTCCACATATTTTTTTTATATTATATCATAAAAAATTTTTAGTAGCAAAAAATAATTCCGAGTATTTAACTTTACTTTTTCTAAAAAAGTGATATTATAAATTATGTTGGAGATGATATGAATGAAATTATCAACGCGAAGTCGCTACGGCTTAAAAGCAATAGTCGATATTGCGAGCCAAAATTTTTCACCTACATGCGTAAAAAATATTGCGGCTCGTCAAAATATCCCTGAAAATTATTTGGAACAAATTATTGCGATTCTAAAAAAATTTGGATTCGTAAAAAGCATACGTGGTGCGCAAGGTGGATATATTCTTAATTGTGACCCAACCGTTACAACTGTCGGTGATGTTTTACGAAAATTAGAGGGCTCACTTTATCCCGTAAATTGTTTAGAGTCCGTAAAAAATTGTAACGATGCCGATTGTAATAATTGTTTTACAAAAAATGTTTGGGCACGAATCTATGACAATATATCGCGTGCAGTTGATTCCATTACGCTTAATGATTTAGTAAATGATTATAAAAAAATTTCGCAGTAAAGGAGAATTATTATGGTTTATTTTGATAATGCGGCGACAACTAAACTTGATAAAAATGTTTTGGAAAGTATGTTGCCTTATTTGACTGATTCATATGGCAATCCGTCAAGTATCTATAAATTAGCGCAGGAAAATCGTATTGCTATTGAAAATGCACGTAGCTCAATTGCTTCAATATTTAATGCGAAACCAAATGAAATTTATTTTACAAGTGGTGGCACTGAATCTGATAATTGGGCGCTAAAATGTATTGCGCAAGCGTATCAAAAAAAAGGTAAACATATTATTACAAGTTCAATTGAACATCATGCAGTTTTACATTCTTGTAAATATCTTGAGACACAAGGTTTTCGAGTGACATATTTGCCAGTTGATAAAGATGGATTAATTGATTTGGAGAAGCTGAAGGAAAGTATTTGCGACGATACAATTCTCATTTCGATTATATTTGCCAACAATGAGATTGGAACGATTCAACCGATTGAGGAAATTGGGGAAATTGCACATGAACACAATATTATTTTTCATACGGATGCGGTTCAAGCAGTTGGTTCCGTTGCAATTGATGTAGAAAAAATGAATATTGATGCGATGTCACTGTCGGCACATAAATTTTATGGCCCAAAAGGAATTGGTGCTTTATATTTGCGCAAAAATGTTAAAATTATACCGTTTATGGACGGTGGTGCACAGGAATTTTCAAAGCGTGGCGGTACGGAAAATGTTCCGGGAATTATCGGAATGGCAAAAGCACTTGAAATTGCGTACGAAAATTTAGATGAAAATAATATTTTTTTAACGAAATTGCGTGACAAATTAGTTGAGAATATTTTAAAAAATGTTCCGCATTGTAGATTAAATGGCCATCGTTATAAAAGATTGCCAAACAACGTAAACATTTCTTTTGAATTTATTGAAGGCGAATCACTTTTATTGTTGTTAGATTCAAAAGGATTTTTTGCATCAAGTGGTTCAGCGTGTACGTCAGGTTCACTTGATCCATCACATGTTTTGCTGGCAATAGGTTTGCCGCATGAAATTGCACATGGTTCATTAAGAATTACGTTGGGCAAGTATAATACGTCAAAAGAAGTTGATTCGTTTTTGACGGAACTACCTGAAATAATAAAAAGATTACGGGATATGTCGCCACTTTATGACGAATATCTAAAAAAATAATTTGAGGTGATAAATATGGCTTACAGCGAAAAAGTTATGGACCATTTTATGAATCCACGTAATGTTGGTTCATTGGAAGATGCAAATGGAGTTGGAACCGTTGGAAATGCAAAATGTGGCGACATAATGAAAATATATTTGAAAGTTAAAAATAACGTGATTGAAGATGTAAAGTTTAAAACTTTTGGCTGTGGCGCCGCAATTGCTACGAGCAGTATGGCAACAGAGCTTGTGAAAGGCAAAAATATTTATGACGCACTAAAAATTACAAATAAGGCTGTGATGGAAGCATTGGATGGATTACCACCAGTAAAAATTCATTGTTCGTGTTTGGCGGAGGAAGCTTTACATGCTGCAATTTTAGATTATGCGCAAAAAAATATGGAAACTGATGAATTTAATAAATTAAAAGAAAAATTGGGAACGAAAAAATAAATTTTATTTACATTAAAAAGCTTAGTTCATGCGAAAATTTTTAGATGTTTTTAAACATTTTATTGATTTCAGAAAAAATATATTATAAAATTAACATGGGTGATAATTTAAAATGAATAAAAAAAATAGTTATCGAAAATTTTTGCCATGTCTAATTATTTTTATAAATATTTGTATGAACTTAGCTTTTATTTCAAAAGAAAATTTTTCAAATGAATATTACACTGCCGCCGTAAAAAGTATGCTTAAAAATTTCAAAAATTTCTTTTTTGTTTCATTTGATCCATCAGGTTTTTTGACAGTTGATAAGCCACCGCTTGGTTTATGGTTACAAGCAATAAGTGCAAAAATTTTTGGACTAAATACTTTTGCAATTTTGTTGCCGTCAATAATTTCGAGTGCATTAGTTTGTTTTTTGATTTATAAAATAATATCTAATACATTTGGTGAAATATACGGCATAATTTCTCAGATTGTATTTTGTTTTACGCCAATTGTTGTAGCAGTGAGCAGAACAAATAATCTTGATATGATATTAATGTTATTTATGACTCTCGCCATTTATTTCGCAATAAAAAATCGTTTTATGATATCAATGATAATGTTAGGTTTGGCTTTTAATGTAAAAATGTTTCAAGCATATATGATTGCACCTGCGCTGATTGTTTACTTTTTTATGACAAATAAATTCAATTTAAAAACTCTCGGGAAGTTTTTGATTTCATTACTTATATTGTTTGTTGTATCATTCAGTTGGACGGCAATTGTTGAATTAACACCAAAAGATTCACGGCCATTTATTGGTGGAAGTGGCAGTGATAATTCTGTAATAAGTTTAATGTTTGGACACAATGGTTTTGACAGATTGTTTGGCAAAAAAATGGAAAACAAAAATAAATTTGAATTCAAATCAAAAATTGATAATGAGTTTCAAAAAAATTTTATGAGAAGTTATAAAAATGATAAAAAATCAAGAGGTTTTGACGAAACAGGAAATCCGGGATTTTTTAGATTATTTAATTTAACTGGCGCATCAATGTATGAACAAATTTCATGGTTAATTATTCCGGCATTATTTAGTGTTGTTGCAATAATTTTTTATAAAAAATTACAATTTTTAACCATCGAACAAATTAAAGTAATTATTTTGTGGAGTATTTGTATTTTGCCGATGATAATATTTTTTAACATTGCAGGATTTTTTCATAGATACTATTTGGCAATGATGGCCCCAAGTATTGCTTGTTTATTCGCAACGACTTGTTATATATTAAAAAATATTTCGCAAAAGCTACAAAATATTTTTGTTCCGATTTTGTATGTTTTTACATTTTTTATTCAAATATGTTTTGTTGTACAAAATGGACAATACTGGCTTTTTATAATCATGTTGATAGAATTTATTTTATCAACTATATTATTTTTGTTACATAAAAAAATTTTATTTATTTCTATTTTAATTTCGTTAATAACGGCACCATTTATCTGGTCATTTTATCCAATTTTGGGAAAATTAAATTCCGTTATGCCTACAGCAGAAATTAACGAAAAAAATTTTAACTTTAAACAGAAAAATGATTCTATATTAAAAGAATTTTTGTTAAATAATGCAAGTGATGAAAAATATTTTTTTATTATTTCAAATTGTAATGTCGCAGCTAATTTAATTTTAAATACTGATTTGAATATTATATTGGCAAATGGATTTGAGGGAACAGATCAAGCTCTTACACTTGAAAAATTAAAAACAATGATTAAAAATAATCAGGTAAAATATTACATGGGGAATAACGCATTTAAAGCAAATAACGCAATAAATGATTGGGTTAAAGAAAATGCAACTATTATTTATATCGATGATTTTAATAATAAAAAATTGTATTGCTTTCAAAATTAAAATTAAATTTTTATAAAAAATTTATCGTTTTTAAAACCTTTACTTTTTTTCTTTGAAAAGAAAAAAGTAAAACAAAAAAAGAAACTTTATAAAAAATCTTTGTGTGAAACCACACAAAGATTTTTTGTTAAAGTTC
>CAOVHW010000008.1 GCA_948543815.1 uncultured Eubacteriales bacterium
CATGAAAATTCCCCTTTCGTTAAATTCTTTGTCTAACAAAAGGGGTTCACTTCATGGTGGCAGTATTTTTTATTAGCGAAATGAAAAATTTATCGACTAGAACTAGATTTTGGCATGGATTTTTGATTTTTATTTTTTTGTTTTTTAGCAAAATGTTTATTATTAGATTCTATAGCACGTTGTTTTGCTTTTTTTATTTTATTGGATTTCCAATAAAACTTTTTATTTTCCTTTAATATTTCATCATTTTTATTATTTTCTTCGTTGAAAAAGTTATCTGCAGCAACTTCGCGAAGTTCGTTTGTATCCGATAAAGAGCCACTTAAATCAAAATCATTTAACGTTTTTAAATTAAATTTATTTGATTTATTATACTCTCTAATCATTCCGAATGGAGAAAGTTTTGGTGTCATAATAATCCCTCCCTGAAAAATCAATTGATATTTTTATTATATCAAATTAATTTTATATAGTCAAGATTGTTTATACAAAATAATTTTGATTTTTTTTCATTACGTTTTCAAGTTCAATGCGTTTATTTTCATAGCCAGGCTTTCCGAATACGCCATAAGTCAAATTTTTTGCTTCTTCAACTCCTGGCTGATTAAACGCATTTATATTTAACAATTCACCGGCAAAAGCTGTTGCAACTTCTAGCATATAAAACAATTGTCCGATTACAAATTCATTTACGTGCGGTAAAATTATTGTCATATTCATTCGATTTAATTTTGCCAATGCACGTTCCGTTGTATAATGCTCAACCTGAATTAATTCGTTATGAGTTGCGCCGCCAAGAAATCCTACGGCCGGCATATCTTCAAAAATTTTAGGGATTGTTATCGTCTCACGATAATTTTCTACGCTTATAAATGTAATTATTTTGTCATATGGACCTTCGTTATAAAGTTGTATTTGTGAATGTTGGTCAGTAACGCCCAAAGCTTTAACAGGAGTTTGACCGACATTGACTACTTTTCCATCATTATCAACCGATTTACCGAGTGATTCTGCCCAAAGTTGTGCATACCAATCAGAAATATATTTCAATGAGTCAGCGTACGGCATCATAACGGTTATATTTTGACCGTTTTGCATCGCTAAATAATTTATAGTTGCGTACATCGCTGCGATATTTTTTTGCGGATTATTTTTGCAAGCTTCATCCATAAATGCGGCGCCGGCAAGTAATTCTTTTATATCTATTCCGCAAATTGCAGCTGGTAACAATCCAACGGGACTTAATTGTGAAAATCGTCCGCCAACTCCTGCCGGAATGTAAAAAGTTTTATAATTTTCATTTTTAGCTATCTTTATCAAATTTCCTTTTTCACTATCAGTTATACAAACGATATGTGATTTAGCATTTTCTTTGCCAAGTTCTTTTTCCAACATATCTTTGATTATCATAAATTGTGACATTGTTTCAGAAGTACTGCCCGATTTTGAAATGACAATAAAAAGAGTTTTGTCTAAAGCTATTACGTCAAACAAATATACCAAGCGTTCAGGGTCAACGTTGTCTGCAACATAAAATTTGGGAAATTTTCGTTTTTCACGTGGCAATTCATTATAATAGGGATGATTTATAGCTTGTTGAAGGGCAATTGGACCGAGAGCTGAGCCACCTATTCCGAGTACAACGATGCTTTCAAAATTTTTTTGAACTTGCGCCGCATAATCTAAAATTTCATCAACGGGTTGATTATACGGGAGATTACGCCAATCCATTTGGCCATTTGCACGTTTAGAATCTAATTGATTAGCTGCGTTAGTAATTTTCTCAGATAAATCGTCGAAATTTTTTTGAGAGAAGCCACCGTCAATAAAATTTTGCATAACGTTATTGAAATCCAAACGTATTCGCATTTTTTCACACCAATTTTTATCTTCATATTCAAACATTTTTATTACCTCCAATTATTTTTTTTTATATAATAAGTGCAAAGAAAAATTATTCTTTAATCTTTCTTCAAAAATTATAACAAAAGGAGAATGAAAATGAAATTTTTATTAGATACTCATTGCCATACGGTTGCTAGTGGCCATGCATATAGTATAATTTCAGAGTACGTAAGTGAAGCACAGAAAAAAAATTTAAAATTGATAGCGATAACTGACCACGCACCAAAAATGCCTGGAAGTTGCCAAGAATTTTATTTTGGAAATTTAAAATGTTTACCGCATAAATTTGATGATTTAGAAGTTTTATATGGCGCCGAATTAAATATTATAGATTATGATGGCGCGGTAGATTTGCCTGAGGAAACACTGCAAAAATTAGATTTGGCAATTGCAAGTTTACATCCGCCGTGTATCACACCGTTACCTGATAACACTGAATTGATAATGAAAGTTATGGAGAATCCGTACGTAAATGTTTTTGGACATCTAGGCGACCCAAGATTTTTATTTGATATTGAGCGTGTTGTTCAGCATGCAAAAAAAACGGGAACGATTATCGAAATAAATAATTCATCATTGAATCCAAACAGTACACGTTTTGGTGGAAAAAAATTAATTGAGGAAATTATTCGTGAGTGTCAAAAAATTAATTTGCCAATTATTTTAGGTAGCGATGCGCATTTTCATTTAGATGTGGCAAATTTTAATTACGTTGCAGAATTAGTAAAAGATTTGCCGGATGAATTAATTTTGAACACATCGGTTGAAAAATTTAAAAACGCTATCGCTAAAAAAAAATTTTTGCAATAAAAAAACTTTGTGTGTTTTCGCACAAAGTTTTTTATTTATTTTTTACCAAAGCAATTAAATTATGTTTGACTTTTTCAAGATTGCTACAAGTTAAAATCGGAATCAAGCTGTTAATTTTTTCGATACTCATATTCCACCATTGAAGCTTAAGTAAAATTTGTATCAATTCGTCATCAAATCTTTTTCTTATTTTTTTTGCGGGATTTCCGGCAACAATTGTGTAAGCAGGCACATCGCTTCCGACAACGCTATTCATTCCGATGATGGCGCCGTCATTAATATGAACGCCGGGAAGGATTGTTGAATTTTGTCCAATCCAAACGTCATTGCCGATAACGGTATCACCTTTCATTGGCATTTGAGAAATTGGCGGAACATTTTGTTCCCAGCCTTCAAAAATATAAAAAGGGAAAGTTGAAACGGAATTCATTTGGTGATTGGCGCCATTCATTACAAAATTTACACCTGCTGCGATTTGACAAAACTTCCCGATAATTAATTTATCATTATTAAAATCATAATGATGTGTTACGTGGCTTTCAAAGTCAACGTCGCTAAAGTAAGTGAAATCTCCGACAATAATATTAGGATTTTTAATGGTAGGTTTGACGTAAGTTACTTTATCCGAATTAGGCAGTGGAAATATTTTATTAGGGTCGGGCCGCATTTAATCACACTCCTTAATTTTATTTATAACTTCTGAAATAATATCGAAAGAGAAACCGCGGCGGTATAACATATTTTTCAATTTATTTTCATCGAATGGTTTTCTTTTTGCAAATATTAATGCGCTTTCAATTTCATCATCTTTACTTATATCATCAAGGACGGATGAAATTATATCACTTGAAATTTTTTTTTGTTCCAAATCAAATTTAATTTTAATTTTGCCATAATGTTTTAAAGTTAAACTATCGTAGACAAAATTTTTTGCAAATACTTCATCATCAACATAATTATATTCGATGAGTGAGGCAATAATTTTTTCAGCTATTTGTATTGGGCAATCGTATTCTGCTAATTTTTTTTTAACTTGCTCAATACTTTTATTACTACCCGCTAAATATTTTAATATTTTATTCATAAATTGTTCTTCCAAATTTATGCCTCCGATTTTTTTTGACATAACTTTATTATTAGCTTATACTTATTGGGAATAAATTTCAAAGGGAGTGTAAATTTTGGGAAACGCAGTTGATCCAATTATAAATGGTGCAAAAGTAAAAACTGAAAGACATGCAATGCAATCGATACCAAATATGCCGAATGTTCCGCAGCGTCAATTTGCAGGTACCGATATTTTTTCAACTATTTTTGTTTATATTGCACTTTTTGCGGCAGCATATTGGTTTTTAATTCGTCCGCAAAAAAAACGTCAGGAAAAACTTATGGATTTTCAAAGTAAACTTCGTCCCGGTGATGATGTTATAACATCTGCCGGACTTCATGGTAAAATAATTGAAGTAAAGGACAAAACATTTTTAATTGAATTTGGTGAGAATAAAAGTATAAGAATTCCTATTGAAAAAAATCATATTGTTGCGCAAGAAACTGAGGAATAAAAAAATTCGCATAGCGCGAATTTTTTTTATGTACTTATATTCCGGTATGTCCGAAGCCGCCGATACCACGTTCACTTTCCTCGAGAGTATCAACAACTTTAAAGTCTGGCCGCCAAATTTTATTTATAATCATTTGAGCGATACGGTCGCCACGTGAAATTTTAAAATCATTTTCACCTAAATTTATCATTATTAATTTTATTTCGCCGCGATAATCTGCATCAATTGTACCGGGTGAATTTAGCAAACTTATTCCGTATTTTAGTGCTAAGCCACTACGTGAACGAACTTGTGCTTCAAAATCTTGCGGCATCGAAATTTTTATTCCTGTCGGAATTAATTTGACTTTTCCGGCAGGAATTATTTGTACTTCATGGACGTTTGCATATAAATCCATTCCGGCTGCAAACTTTGTCATATAAGATGGTAATGGCAAATCTTTTGCGTCATTAGTTTGACAAATATAAAATTCCATTTTTATTTTTCCCTTTCTTTAAAATTTGTAATTTGAAATAAGATTCATTTGCTCATGTTTCCCTACACCGGCTAAACTTATTTCATCAAATACAAAAATTTTATCAATAAGTTCATAAATTTCTTCAAGCGTAACTTCATCAATTCGTTCAATAATTTCGTCCGCCGTTAATATTTTATCGTATAAAATAATTGATTTCCCTAATGCATTCATTCGGCTTGATGAATTCTCTAAACTAATTATATAGCTCGATTTTAATTGTTCTTTTGTTTTCGCTAGCTGTAAATTCGTTATTGGCTCACTCTTTAAATTCTTTAACTCTTCTATTATTACTTCAATACATTTCTCAACTTTTAATGGATTTATTGCCGCATAAATTGCAAATAATCCTACTGTATCATATGAATAATTAAATGAGAAAAGTGAGTAGGCTAATCCATTTTCTTCACGAATTTTCTGGTAAAGCCGTGAGCTCATTCCTCCTCCTAATATCGTATTTAATAATGCTAATGAATAATTTTCTTTGATAGAATTTTTTATTCCCGGAAAGCCTAAACATATATGAACTTGCTCAATTTCTTTATCACGTACCGCAATAAATTTTTTATACCGTACTTCATTTGTTTTTTGTGAATTAAAATTTTTATTTTGTAGGCTACCAAAATATTTCTTTAACTTATTTATCATTTGTGGCGTATCAAAATTTCCCGCTACCGTTATTATTATATTTTCAGGCGTATAGTTTTCATCATAGTAAGATTTGACAGATGAATGAGAAAATGACTCAACATTTTTTATTGAACCTAATATTGGATAAGCTAAAGATGAACCGGCCCACGCATTCTCATTCATTATTTCAAAAACTAATTCTTCGGGCGTATCCTCATACATATTTATTTCTTCGATAATAACTTTTTTTTCTTTAGCCATTTCGTTTTCACTAAAAGTTGAATTCAAAAACATATCTGAAATTATTTCTAAAGCTTTATCAAAATTCGTATCGAGTATTTTTACGTAATAGCAAGTAAATTGTTTAGAGGTAAAGGCATTCATTTGCCCACCTATTGCATCCATTTGTTCGGCAATATCTTTTGCACTACGAGTTAATGTACCTTTAAAGAGCATATGCTCAATAAAATGAGAGATACCATTTATATTTTGATTTTCATTTTGTGAGCCAACTTTAACCCAAATTCCAAAACTTATTGAACGGATAGTAGGAATAGATTCAGTAACGATTTTAATACCATTGTCGAGAGTGGTAATATTATACATTTCGTCACTCCTTTACAAAATTATACAGCTATTATAAACGGATAAGAGATAAATTTGCAATTAAATTCGATATAGGGCGACGGTTATAGTATCGTTATAGATATAGCTATTTATTCTTATAGGGAAATCTTTATTATTAATGAATTTCAAATCGATACCGCCATAAGAAGTAGCGGCATCTTTATCCTCATCAACATAGTAAACTTTTTTAGAATGGGAATGACGTTCGGTAATTTCTAAATTAGCAGCAAGAGCGGCATTATATAAAGTACTGCTAACTTGACAGACGCCACCACCATAACCTTTTTTCTTTTGACCTTTAACAAAAATATGAGCCATTCTATAGCCATTTTCTTTAGTAGTAGGGCCAACAGTATTATTATAGGAGAAAGTTTCACCGGGTAAAATTTCTTTTTCATCAATAGCTTTAGCAGAGAGACGAATATTTTCAGCACGTCCAAAACTTTTTTTATTAAATTTGGTAGTAAATTCGGCAATTTTATTTTCATCAGCAATAGTCGTTACGAAACTGTCAGGGATATTTTTATTCTTATTAAGTAAAGCAAATGAGATAGCAAAGAACATTAAGATGACTAATATTTTTTTCATTTTTAATCTCCTGCGTAAAATATTTTTTTTATATTATTTGATAAAAATGCAGAAGTATACATGATTAAAATAGAATACATAATAAAAATCCAAGAAGCATCGGTAAAATAAATGCGATAGCTGTCCATTTAAAACTACCGGTTTCTTTTTTTATTGTCAATAAAGTTGTAGTGCAGGGGAAATGACTTAGATAAAAAATTATTGTACTGATAATAGTTCGTAGCTGCCAACCATTTGATATTAAAATTTCTTTAATGTTTGAGAAATTTTCTATTGGAGTGAGCGCACAATTTTTTTCATATCCCATAATTATCAATGGAAAAACTATTTCGTTCGCAGGCATACCTAATAAAAATGCGGATAAAATTGTTCCGTCGAGATGCATTATTTTCCCTAATGGATCAAGAAAATTTATCAGATTTTGCATTATTGTGAGCGAACCAAGTTTTAAATTTGCTGATAGCCAAATGAAAATTCCTGCGGGAATTGCTACAGCAATTGCGCGCAGTAATACGAAAAATGTTTTATCGAAGAGCGTACGAATTAAAATTTGTGAAAATTTTGGTGTACGATAAGGTGGTAGCTCAAGAATAAAAAATGATGGCGCACCTTTTAATATTGTCTGCGATAAAATTTTCGAAACGATAAGCGTTAATATGATTGAAAAAATTATGATCATTGAAATTATTAGCGCAGTTTTTAATGAAATAAATTTTCCACTGACAAACATTGACGCCAAAATAATTAAGCCGGGAAATCGTCCGTTGCATGGTACAAAATTATTAGTGAGGATAGCGATTAATTTTTCGCGTTTGGAATCGATTATTCGGCATGAAATAATTCCGGCGGCATTACAGCCGAATCCCATACACATTGTAAGAGATTGTTTACCATGAGCGCCAAATTTTTTAAACATACCATCGAGATTGAAAGCGATACGCGGTAGGAGACCGAAGTCTTCTAAAATTGTGAATAGCGGGAAAAAGATTGCCATTGGCGGTAGCATAACGGCGACAACCCAAGCGAGAGTGCGATACATTCCATCGATAAGCATGCCGCTCAAAAAGGTTGAGGCGTTAAAAAATACAAATAGTTGCCGTAAAAATATTTCGCCGTACGAAAAAATTTTTATTAGAAAGTCGGAAAAATAATTTGCGCCGAAAATTGTTATCCAAAAAACTATCATGAGTAATGAAAACATTAATGGCAGCGCAAAAAATTTATGCGTTACAATGTAGTCTAAATTTTTTGGTTTGTATTTAAATTTTCTTTTGACAGTTAAATTTTTAATTACGTCAGCTATTTCGGACAATTTTTCTGTTTGCGACGGCAATTTTAATTTTTTGCTTGATGTATAATCGTCAAGACAAGTTTTTAAAATCTCATAGCGTAAAATATTTAAACCGGAATTATTTTTTGCACTAGTTTCAACGATTGGGACATTGAGAATTTTTTTCAATTTATTTTTATCGACAAAAATATTTTTTGTTTCGTCCGCAAAATTTAAGCACAAAATTATATTTTTTTTATGCCGCATAATTTGTAGCGCCAATAATAAATTTCGTGCTATACAATTTTTGTCCAAAATTATTACGATTGCGTCAAGATTTTCTTCCAAAATATAATTGCATGCCACAATTTCATCCTTTGATTTCGGATTTAATGAATACGTTCCCGGTAAATCTGTTACCTCAAAATTATATTCGTCTATCTTAAATTTCCCACGCTTACTTATTACTGTTTTGCCTGTCCAATTTCCTGTATGCTGACGTAAATTTGTAAGTGAATTGAAAATCGTACTTTTACCAACGTTTGGATTACCGATGAGTGCTATTTTAAATTGCTGCAACTTATATCATCTTCTATCAAAATTTTTTGGGCGTCTTCTTTTCGCAGGGCAATTATCGTATTTTTTATCTCATATGCGAATGTAGAATTAAATTCAAAAATAAATTTTATAGTTGTACCTTTTGCGAACCCAACCTCAAGTAATCGTTCTTTAAAAATATTGTTAGTATTAAGCGATAAAATTTTACCATTGCTATTTTTTTTTAGTTCTGTTAATCTCATTGATATCACCGTTTTAATTTATGAAATGAAAATAAAAATGATACCGGAGATTTTTAATGAACTATAGTGTACGCGGCGCAATATCGCTTGAAAAAAATAATACGTTTGAAATCGAACAGGCAACTTGTAAATTATTGCGTGAAATCATAGCGCAAAATGATATAAAAATATCTGACATAACACAGATTATTTTTTCCGCAACAAAAGATATTACGAAAGCATATCCGGCAGAGTTCGCTAGAAAAATGGGAATCACTCACGCAAGTTTGTTATGTGTACAAGAAATGTTTGTCGAAGAAAGTTTACCGCTTTGCATAAGAATTTTGTTAAATTTTAATGCTGAGTTGGGCAAAAAAATTTCTCACGTTTATCTTGGTCGAGCAAAAAAATTACGGCCGGATTTATTTTAGAAAGGTTTGTTTGTAAAATGAAAATAGCGATAGACGGACCGAGTGGCGTTGGTAAATCAACGCTGGCAAAAGCAATTGCAAATGAATTTGAATTGATGTATATCGATACGGGCGCGATGTATAGAATGGTCGCGTTTTATTTTGCAAAAAATAATTTGGATTATAGAAACGAAGAAAACGTAAAAAAAATTTTGCACGATATTAATATTGAATTAAGTTCGGATGCAAAATTTTTTTTAAATGGTGAGGACGTAACAGATTTTTTACGTACGCAGCAAATTGCACAAATTTCTTCGACACTTGCTCAATTTAAATCGGTGCGTGATAAGTTGACAGATTTGCAAAAAAAAATTGCTATGACAAAAAATGTTGTCATGGATGGACGCGATATTGCCTCAAATATTATGCCGAATGCAGATTTTAAATTTTATTTGGATGCCAAAGCTTTTGTACGTGCGCAAAGAAGAATGGACGAGCTTGGCAAAAAAAATTTTCAGGAGTGTTATGAGCAAATTTTGCAGCGTGATGAAAGGGATTTAAATAGAAAAATTTCGCCGCTTGTCAGGGTTAGCGATGCTATTTTTATTGACACAACTGATATGGATTTTGAGCAAGTGCAGCAAAAAGTTTTTGACATTATACGAACAGGCGGCTGATTTATTTGTTTAGTATTATTGCGGCGATTGACGAAAATTTTGCGATTGGCTATAAAAATAATTTACTGTGCCGGATTTCGGACGATATGAAACGTTTCAAAAATTTGACAATGGGTAAAAAAGTTTTGGTTGGACGTAAAACTTTTGAGTCAATTAAAAATGGTTTGCCCGGCCGAAAAATTATTGTTGTGACAAATAATCTTGAATATAAATCGAATTGCATTGTTTGCAACGATTTGTATTCTTTTTTGCGTACAAATCAAAATTCTGATGAGGAAATTTTTATAATTGGTGGCGCACAAATTTATGCTGCTTCATTGAGTTATGTCACAAAAATTTTTTTAACACGCATTAAAAAAAGTTTTACAGCTGATACATTTTTTCCACAAATAAATGAAAATGAATGGCGGAAAGATTTGTCGCCTATTTTTTTTGATGATAAAAACTCTTTGTCGTTTCAATATGAATTTTACGAACGCAAATAAATGCAACGTTGAGTTTGTTTCGGCGTATTTTGTTTTGAGGGGAGGGTGATATTTTTGTTCATCGTACAAAAATTTGGCGGCAGTTCACTCGCAAATGACAAATTAATTTTTAATGCCGCACAAAAAATTATTGACGCTCATCGCAATAATAATAAAGTTGTCGTTGTACTTTCGGCGCAGGGCGATACTACCGATAATTTAATTGAGCGCGCGCTGAAAATTAATCCACAGCCATCGAAACGTGAGTTAGATGTTTTGCTGGCAACGGGCGAGGTACAATCAGTTGCGCTAATGACGCTTGCTATTCATAAGCTTGGATTTTCTGCAATATCTTTGGATTGTCGGCAGGCCGGAATTTTCGCCGCAAATAATTATGGCAATGCGCGCATTGAAAAAATTAATACGCAGCGAATTATGAATGAAATTGAAAAAAATAATATTGTAATCGTGACGGGGTTTCAAGCTTTGAATTCATATGACGATGTCGTAACACTTGGACGTGGCGGTTCAGATACTTCTGCCGTTGCTTTAGCAGCAGCTTTAAATGCTGATGTTTGTGAAATTTTTACGGATGTCGATGGAATTTATACTGCTGATCCACGAATTATTCCGACGGCAAAAAAAATTGACAAAATAAATTATGATGAAATGCTTGAATTAGCATCGCTTGGTGCTGTCGTTATGCACAGTCGTTCGATTGAATTAGCAAAAAAATATAATATCAAATTAATTGTGCGTTCAAGTTTGAATAATTCGCCAGGAACTTTGATAGGAGATGAGAATGTGGAGCAAACTTTAATTAATGGTGTGGCCGTCGATAAAAATGTTGCAGTGATTTCATTGATTGGTTTAAGTGATGAGCCCGGTATGGTTTTTAAATTGTTCGCAGTTTTATCAAAAAATAAAATCTGTATCGATTTGATTATTCAATCTATTGGGCGTCAGAATACTAAAGATATTTCTTTTACGGTAGCACGTGAATTTTTAGATGAAACGATAAATATTTTGCAAAAGAATCAGGATTTTTTATGCTATGACCATTTGATTTTCGATAATACTGTTGCGAAATTATCAGTAGTAGGTGCGGGCGTTGCTAGTAATCCTGAAATTGCAAAGATGATGTTTGAGGGAATTTATAACGAAGGAATAAATATTAAAATGATTTCGACGTCTGAAATAAAAATTTCAATATTAATTAATGAGAATGAAATTGAGCGTGCGGCTAATGCTGTTCATAATAATTTGCTCGATATTAAAAATTAATTCGCTATTTATTTTTTAGTCCAGGCAATTTTATTTTTTTCACTCATACAATGTTATTGCAGTTAATAAAAAAAGGAGGCAATTTTAAAATGCCATTTGGTAACAATAATTTCATTTTCATTTTTATTTTACTTATGATGATGCAGGGCGGCTCATTCGGCGGCGATAATATGTTATTTATTTTATTGTTGTTTATGTTAATGAGTGGCTCTAACTTCCGAATTTGCGATAATAAATAAAAAAAAGATGCATCTCAAAAATTTTGGGATGCATTTTATTTTCCTTGACATTATTTATTTCTATGATATAATAAAAATTGTTGTTTTTATGGCGGAGTAGCTCAGTTGGCTAGAGCATGCGGTTCATACCCGCAGTGTCGGCGGTTCAAATCCGTCCTCCGCTATTTTTTTTGTATAAAAAAATAAAAAATTGTTCTTTTTTTATAAAAAAAGAACCAAAAAAATTTTATCTAAAAAATCTTTGTGCATTTGCACAAAGATTTTTTTATTAATTTTTTTTTTGTTTTACTTTTTTCTTTTTAAAGAAAAAAGTAAAGGTTTTATTTAAATTTTTTTAGAAAGCAAATAAGAAATTAAAACAGCGGCAAACGGTAAAAAAATTATTATGATAATAAAACCGTCGAAGTTAGCAAATTTTTTTTCAGTTACTTCATGATTTATATTTTGAGTTGGTGCAATGTAATTTGTATTTTGTATTGGCCTTGATAAAAATTTTTTGTATGAAATATTTTGTGCGCTATCAAGATTTTTTTCAGTGAAACCTTTTATACAAAAATTTGTTATGTCGTAAGCATTGAAATTTTCAAATCCATATTCATTGCCATAAAAATTTTGATTTGGTTGCGCAACGGCCTTAGAGCAAAAGTTATACTCTTTTTTTTCACACGGAATGAATAAGTCGGGACCGGTCATTTTTACGCCGATTCCGAATTTTTTATCGGAAAGCAAAATTTTTTTTGGCAATGAAACTACATAATAGCCGGGAAACTCAAAATTTTCTTCATATAAAAAATCACTGTAGCCGACAATTTCGCCATCGTCATTGACTTTTAACAATAAAAATTTGCAATTGACATTGTTACTTGCAATAAAGACACCGATGTCGCTCAAAGATTCTTTGTCACTTTTTAAATCAAAAACGCTACAAATATATTTTTTGTCGCCTAATAATTCTTCACGGAAAGCTGAAGTCATTCCAAAATAATCATGCTGATAGATATTTTCAAATTTATATTTTTCGAGTGGTTCAACGATTTCACTCATGAAGTAAGCATTAAATCCGGCAAACTTGTCATCATATGACATAAAAAAAAATCCGTTGTCGTGTTTGTCGGCACCCCACGAATTTTTTAAAATAAATGCGCCGTCATGTTCGGGTTTAATTTCAAAATTTTCACGTGAATAATTATCATCCCAACCAATAATAGCGGCAGTATGATTTGTTGCAGACGCATAAGAATTGTAATAATAATTTTTACCAGACTTGTCAAGATAATTTTCATTCCAAAAAATATTTGTAGCAACACTTCCGTTTTCAAATACAAATTTTTTTACAAGTTCGCGATGATTTTTCAAACTAACAGTATCAGATTGATTTATATCAGGCACGTAAATTATTCGACGTATGTATTTTGCTAAAGGTTTTTTTAAATTTTCAATTTGAGCGCGCGGCGTATAATCAGATTTATATGGATCATTTTTTTCAAAAACGGGACCGCGACCGCTTGCAAAATATGCGGTTGCCATTTCATTGTTTCCACTGACATCAAAATCAAATGCGTAAGGATTATTTGTGCTTGTGCCATCATTTAAATTGTAAATTAAATTCATTTCGGAAAAATCAAGATTATTTTGTTTCAAATTATTTTGTCTTAAATAATTGCTTTCCAAAGCAGAAATTATTCCAAAACACCAACACGGACCTGAATGCCCTTGAATTTTTACAGGTGTTACAAATCCATTTATGTTTGCGGAATAACTTTTTGGCAAGTTAAAATTATAATTTTCAGTCGAGTAATCGTAATCAAATTTTGCGATAGCGGCCAAACAATTTATTGATGAAAAAAATAAAAGAAAAACACATAGCAAAAAAATTTTTTTCATATTAACCTCCGCAGTTTAAACAACGCGCGGCTTCTTTTAAAAATTCATCATATGACCACGGCAAAATAATTTCATTAAAATTATTTTTACGTTCATTTGGTAAAATTTCTTGCATTTTTAAACGTATATTTGAATTTTTTTCATCGCCATTAATTTTAATGATTTTGTAATCAATTGGTTTTTCAAATGGTTTATTAATAAGAAAATTGTCAATATGTTTTGCAACAATTTTCGCTTGTGCAATCGCTTTTATCGCAATTCTGTCTTTACCTTTATTTATTGTATCACCAATTGCAAAAATATTTTTGTAATTAGTTTGAAAAAAATCGTTGACTTTTATTGTACCGTCAATATTTTTTTCACCGCCAAAGAAATTTGCATTTACTTTTTGTCCGATTGCAGAAATTATTAAATCAAATTCTTCGGTCAAAAATTCATTTTCAGGTTCTAAATTTTTTTTCAATTTTTGGAGCGTGAGAATTTTTTTTTGTCCGCTACAAACAACTTTTACGGGTGTCAAAAGTTCTTTGAAAACGATTCCTTCTTCAAGTGCGCCATTGATTTCAGAAGTTTGTGCCGGCATTTCGTTTCTGGTTCTTCGATAAATATTTATGACATTTTTTGCACCGAGACGAATTGTACTTCTGCAAACATCTAAAGCTGTATTGCCGCCGCCAATTACAGCAATTTTTTTGTTTGCAACAATATTTTCTTTTTTCAATTTTATATCGCGCAAAAATTTTATTCCATCAATAAAACATTCACTGCCTTCACAATTGAGTTTTGAACTTTCCCATGCGCCGGTAGCGATAATTAATGTGTCAAAATTATTTTGCAATTCTTGAAATTTTTTGGCGTCAATTTTTGTATTGCAAAACAAATTTACATTCATAGTTGATAAAAAATTTGTTTCGCAATCTAAAATTTTTTCCGGTAATCGATATTCTGGTATGCCGTATCTAAGCATTCCGCCGATTTTGGGCATGGCGTCAAAAATTGAAACATCATGACCATATAATCGCAAAAAATAAGTACAACAAATTCCGGCAACGCCTGCACCAATTATTGCAACTTTTTTGCCGGTATTATTTTTAATTTGTGGAACAAAATTTTTTTGCATTTCAGATAAAAAAATTCGCAGCTGTGAAATATTTATTGCGGCATCTTTAAGTTTGCGTGTACAATTTGATTGACATGGATGCGGACAAATTCTCGCAATAGTTCCCGGTAATGGCAATGTTTCCATAATTAATTCAATTGCTTGGGTAAATTTTTTTTCTTTTATCAAATTGATATAACCGCGAATATCAACATGCGCCGGGCAATTTAAAATACATGGCGCAATTTTTTTTGCCATCTCTCACTCTCCATAAAAAATATAAATATGTAAGTTACGAAGTGACTTTACGAATATTTTTAATCGGAATATTTGCACAAAGTGTTGACACACTTTCTTTACTTCCGGGAGTTGGCGATTGAGAAATTTGAATATCTAATTGTTCATTATCTATGTCAACGTATTTTGAAATAACTTGAATAATATCATTTTTTAGCATTTCCAAAATTTCTGTCGAACAATTTGCACGATCATGTATCAAAACTAATTTCAAACGGTCTTTTGCAACATCTTTTGAAGGCGGCTTTCTGAAAAAGTCGAATAAATTCATTTTGCCACCTCCTATGCGCCTATTCGAAACATTTTTTTAATCTTTGAAATGAATTTGTTATTATCATCAAAATTGGCAATTGAAATGTTTTCACCCATTATTCTATGGACAATGTTATAGAAAGCTTGTCCTGCACGTGAATTTAAATTTGTTACGGCAGGTTCACCACGATTTGTAGAGATAACAACAACTTCATCGTCAGGTACTACGCCCAAAATATCGATAGCGAGAATTTCTTTTACGTCATCAATTGTCATCATATCGCCGCGTTTTACCATATCTAATCTTAAACGATTCAAAATAAGCATTGGATTATTTAACTCATTTGCTTCTAAAAGTCCAATAATTCTGTCGGCATCACGTACTGCAGAAACTTCCGGCGTAGTTACAACAATAGCTCTGTCGGCGCCCGCAATTGCATTTCTAAAACCTTGTTCAATTCCTGCGGGACAATCAATGATAATATAATCAAATTCTTCTTTAAGCATCTCACATAATTTTTGCATCTGCTCCGGACTTACAACATCTTTATCTTTAGTTTGTGCGGCAGGCAGTAAGCAAAGATTTGGATATCTTTTATCTTTTATGAGCGCTTGTTTATAGCGACAATTTCCTTCGACAACATCAACTAAATCATAAACGATTCGATTTTCCAAACCCATAACGACGTCGAGATTACGAAGACCGATATCAGCATCGATTAAAACTACACTTTTTCCGGCTAAAGCTAAACCGGTACCGATATTTGCGGAGTTAGTAGTTTTACCGACGCCGCCTTTTCCTGAAGTTATAACAATTACTTCACCCATCTTGTATCCTCCCAAAAAAAATAAATGCAAAATCATAATAGCATAAAGAAATGAAAAAGTCACTAAAAATTTTTGGTAATAATTCAGCAAAAAAAATCATATCTACCCAAAAAAATTATTTGTGAAATTTTGCACTTAAAATTTAATTTGGTATAATTCAAAAAAAAGTTTAAAGGTGATATAATTGCGGCAGCAAAATTCTGATGACACAAATGACGTAAAAAATTTCAATCAAGTTGAAAATAAACTTTTACTCCTATATTTAATAGATAAAATGGAAGTACCGCTGACGCAAAGTAAAATTTCTCAATTTGCGCTCGAAGAAAATTATATAAATTATTTCTCACTTCAACAATTTTTAGCGGATATGGTAGAAGTCGGCTACCTTGAAAAATCTATTGTCGACAATACAACTTATTATAGTGTAACTGATCAAGGTGTAGTTGCTTTAGATTATTTTAAAAAACGAATCCCCGCACATGTTCGTAACAAAATTAATAAATATGTTGAGATAAATAAAAAAAATGTGAAGCGTGACTACGAAGTTATTGCTAATTACTTCTATGAGCAAAATAATAATGAGTATACAGTAAAGTGCGGGATATACGAGGACGAAACAACTTTACTCGAACTTATTTTATCCGTTGTTTCTCGTGATGAGGCTAAATTAATTTGTAAAAATTGGCGTAAAAATGTTAATGATTTATATGGCGATATCTTAAAAAAATTAACAGGTGAAATAAATGACGAATGATTTTGTACATCTTCATGTACATACTGAATATAGTTTGTTAGATGGTGCCGCAAAAATTTCAAATTTAATTATGCGTGCAAAAGAATTAAATATGAAAAGTATTGCTATTACTGACCATGGCGTTATGTATGGAACAATAAATTTTTATCGTGAAGCTGTAAAAAATAATATCAAACCAATTTTGGGATGTGAAACATATTTAGCATCAGGTTCACGATTTGATAAATCTGCGAGCCGTGACAATTTTTATTATCATTTAATATTACTCGCTGAAAATAATACGGGCTGGCATAATTTAATCAAATTAATTTCATACGCATCGCTCGAAGGTTTTTATTATCGTCCACGAATTGATTTAGAACTTTTAGAAAAATATCATGAAGGTTTAATTGCACTTAGTGCGTGTTTAGCGGGACCAGTTGCAAAAAATATTTTAAATGGTTCGTATGAAAAAGGTTTGGAGTTTGCTACGCGATTAAATAATATTTTTGGGCGCAATAATTTTTTCTTAGAGATACAAGAACATGGATTACCGGAGCAAAAATTAGTTAATCAACAAATAATTAAAATTGCGAACGAAACTAAAATTCCATTGGTTTGTACCAACGATGTTCATTATATTTATAAGGAAGATTATGAGGCACACGACATTTTGCTTTGTATTCAGACTGGTAAAAAAATTGATGATGAAAATCGAATGCGCTATGGCACAAATCAATTGTATTTGAAATCGCAGCAGGAAATGTCGGAATTATTTTCATATGTTCCGCAAGCAATTGAGAATACGCAAAAAATTGCACAGCGTTGTAATGTCAATATCGAATTTAATAAATATAAACTTCCCAAATATAAATTGGAAAATATTTCGGCGTTCGATTATTTGAAATCTTTATGCGAAAAAAATTTGCCGCTACGTTATAAAAATATAACCGATGAAATAAAAAAACGTTTGGATTATGAATTGAATGTCATAAATGAAATGGGTTTTGCTGATTATTTCTTAATCGTTTGGGATTTTATAAATTTCGCCCGTAAAAATAATATTGCTGTCGGGCCCGGACGTGGTTCTGCCGCCGGCAGTATCGTTTCGTTTTGCCTTTACATAACTTCGGTTGACCCAATTAAATATGATTTACTTTTTGAAAGATTTTTAAATCCCGAAAGAATTTCAATGCCGGATATCGACGTGGATTTTTGCTATGAGCGACGCCAAGAAGTTATTGATTATGTAATTGAAAAATATGGCGCCGATCACGTTTCACAAATAATTACATTCGGAACGATGGCGGCACGCGCTGTAATTCGTGATGTCGCACGCGTTATGAATATTCCTTATTCATTGGCTGACCGTATCGCAAAAATGATTCCAATTGAAATTGGTATAACAATTAACAAAGCGCTTGAAAGTAATCCAGAATTGACAAGCATTTATAATTCTGATGTGCAAGTAAAAAAATTAATTGATATGTCAATAAAGTTGGAAGGATTGCCACGTCATGCGTCAACTCATGCAGCTGGAATTTTAATTTGTAACGAACCGGTTATTGAACATGTTCCACTTAATCGACAAAATGATGGAACCGTTTCAACTCAATTCACAATGAATACGATAGCGGATTTAGGATTATTGAAAATGGATTTTTTAGGGCTGCGAACGCTAACTGTTATCCAAAATACGATAAATGAAATTGAAAGTAAAAAAGGAATTAAAATTGATTTGGATAAATTAAATCTCGATGACGAAAATATTTATAAATTAATATCGAGTGGGAAAACGGATGGAATATTTCAGCTCGAAAGTAATGGTATGAAACAATTTATGAAAGATTTAAAGCCTCAGTGCATAAATGATATCGTTGCCGGAATATCTTTATATCGGCCCGGCCCGATGGATTTTATCGATAAATATATACAAGGTAAAAATAATAAGTCGCAAATTAAATATTTACATGAAAAATTAGTGCCAATTTTAAAAGATACTTATGGCTGTATCGTTTACCAGGAACAAGTTATGCAAATAGTTCGTGAGCTCGCCGGTTATAGTTTTGGTCGAAGTGATTTAGTTCGTCGTGCAATGGCAAAGAAAAAACTTGATGTTATGCAAAAAGAACGTCAGAATTTTATTTATGGAATAGAAAATGAAGTTCCGGGCTGTATCAAAAATGGTATCCCTCAAGATATTGCTGAAAAAATTTTTGATGAGATGACGGATTTTGCTAAGTATGCTTTTAATAAATCACATGCCGTTTGCTATTCAATAATCTCATTCCAAACTGCATTCCTAAAATTTTATTACCCAACTGAATTCATGGCGGCACTTTTAACTTCAGTTATTGGTTTTAGCAATAAAATTGTTGAATATATTGGCGAATGTAAAAATATGAATATAAAATTACTGCCGCCCGATATAAATGAAAGCTTTGGGAATTTTTCAGTTAGTGACAAAAATATTCGCTTCGGTTTACTCGCGATAAAAGGTTTAGGTAATGCTGTTATCGATAAAATTATTACTGAGCGTAAAAAAAATGGTGCGTATAAAAGTTTTTCAGAATTTGTTCGTCGTTTGGATGGTAACGATTTAAATAAACGTAATGTTGAAAATATGATTAAGTGCGGCGTATTTGATTCACTTGGCGGAAAACGCTCACAATATATGTTCATATACCAACAAATTTTAAATGGCGTTAATCATTCTAAAAAAAATACAATGGCCGGACAAGTTTCAATGTTTGATATGATGGATGAAAATATTGAAGATATTGATGACTTACCTGAAATTGATGAGTACGATAAAAAAGATTTACTTGCGTTTGAAAAAGAAGTTTTAGGAATTTATATAAGTGGCCATCCACTTCAATCATTTGAAAATATATTGAAAAAATTTATTTCCAATACAAGTATTGAAATTTTAAATGATAATATGTATGATGGAAAAGTTGTAAGAGTTGGTGGGATAATTACGGAGAAAAAAATAAAGATAACGAAATCGATGAAGACAATGGCATTTATAAAGCTTGAAGATTTATATGGCGATTTAGAAATTATTTTATTCCCAAATATCTATGAGAAATATGCCGATATTCTTTACTATGACTCACCACTTTTAGTTACTGGAACAATTGATGCACGAGAAAATGATACGCCAAAAATTATTTGTGAAAAAGTTGAATTATTATCAACTAAAAAGGGGAATGAAGAATGAAAATAATTGTTGATAGTGGTTGCGATTTAACTAATGAAATGAAAGCTGATAAAAATATTATTTCGGTTCCATTAAATTTAATTGTTGACGGTAAAAATTATGTTGATGATAAAAATTTAGATACTGAGAAATTTTTAGCTGAGATGGAAAATTCACCAAATCCTTGTAAAACTTCTGCGCCATCTCCTGAATCATTTATGAATGCGTATCAGGGCGATGAAGATATTTTTGTCGTAACGATTACGTCAAAATTAAGTGGTTCGTATAATAGTGCGCAAGTTGCAAAGCAAATGTATTTTGACGAGATAAAAGAAAAATTTATCCACGTATTTGATAGTTTAAGTGCGGCAGCTGGTGAAACTTTAGTTGCATTAAAGATAAATGAACTTATTAAATTAAATTTTACAAAAGAAAAAATTGTAGAGAAAGTTAATGAGTTTATAAACGGCATGAATACGTTTTTCATTATCGAAAAGTTTGATAACTTTGTGAAAAATGGCCGAATGAATTCTTATGTTGCAAAAATTGCTTCACTCCTTTCAATTACTCCAATTTGTAAAGGTGAGAATGGGAAAATTGCTATTGCCGATAAAGCGCGTGGATATAATCGTGCTGCTGAAAAGCTTATAAATTTAATTGCGAAAAATATTAAAGAGCCTGAAAAAAAAATTTTGGGTATTACGCATGTTAAATGTTTAGAAAAAGCTTTGAAGTTTAAAGACGATATATTAAAAAAAATAAAGTTCAAGGATATAGTTATTATGGAAGCAACAGGATTGTGTTCGGCGTATGCAAATCGCAATGGAATTATTGTCGCTTATTAGTGATAAAAAAGAAAAACCTTTACTTTTTTCTTTGAAAAGAAAAAAGTAAAACAAAAAAGAAACTTTAATAAAAAAAATTTGCGAGATGCAAATTTTTTTTGTAAAACTTTTTTGCAAAGAAAAATTTATGTATATTGGTTTTTGTTAGTTTCTTTTTGCTTACTTTTTCTTTTCTCAAAGAAAAAGTAAGTAAGAGATTTATTTTTAAAATTTTCCGAAGGAGGTACATATATGAAAAGTTTTATAAAATTTTGGAATGAGGTAAGCTTAGTCACAAAAATTTTTATTGGACTTATTATTGGTACCGGCCTCGGATTTTGGTTCCCAAATTTTACTGTTATCTCAGTTTTAGGCGATATTTTTGTTGGCGCATTAAAATCCATAGCGCCAATTCTTGTTTTTACTTTGGTTCTTAGTTCACTTGCACAAAACAGTAAGAGAATCGGTAAAATGTTTTTTACTGTTATTTTTTTATATATGCTCAATACTTTTTTATCGGCGACAGTTGCGATAATTGCAAGTTTTGTTTTTCCGGTTTCATTAAATTTTGAAGTAGCATCATCAATTTCAAATGTACCATCTGGAATTAGTGAAGTTTTGCAAGATTTATTAGTAAATATTGTTGCGAATCCGGTTGACGCAATTTCAAAAGCAAATTATATGGGAATACTTTTTTGGGCGATAATTTTCGGATTTTTTCTCAAATCAATTGCTTCTGAAAATACCAAACAAACTTTGAAAGATATTTCAGATGCGAACTTGAAAGTTGTTTGTTGGATTATCAATTTTGCACCGTTTGGAATTTTAGGATTGGTTTTTAGATCCATATCTTCAAAAGGTTTAAATATTTTTTTGGACTATGGAAAATTAATTTTAATTTTGGTCTGTTGTATGCTTGTAATGGCATTTTTGATAATTCCATTTATAGTTGCTTTTTGCTTGAAAAAAAATCCTTATCCACTTGTAATTTGTTGCATAAAAGAAAGCGGTTTGACTGCATTTTTTACTCGTAGCTCCGCCGCTAATATTCCGGTTAATATGATTCTTTGTGAAAAATTAAAATTGGACAAAGATATGTATTCCGTATCAATTCCGCTTGGCGCTACGATTAATACAAGTGGAGCCGCAATTACTATTTCAGTTATGACATTGGCTGCCGTACATACTTTGGGAATTAGCATTGATTTTCCAACAGCTTTGATTTTAAGTCTTATTTCATCTTTGGCAGCATGTGGAGCATCTGGTGTTGCCGGCGGTTCACTGCTTTTAATTCCAATGGCGTGCTCACTTTTTGGTATCGATAATGATATTTCAATGCAAGTTGTTGGCGCAGGATTTATTATTGGAATTGTCCAAGATTCATTTGAAACTGCTTTAAATTCTTCCAGCGATGTTATTTTTACAGCAACGGCTGAATATATGCAAAAAAATAAATTTGTGGAAAATGACAAATAAATCGCGGTTTAAAAATAAGTTTTAAAAATCTGCCAATGAGCAGATATTTTTTTTAAATATTTACGAATATAATTTAAAATGATATAATAATAATATGCGAAATTTTTTTCTTGGGAGGCAAGATAAATGGTTGGTACTCTTGATGAATTTGAAAGAAAAATGGATGAAACTTTAAAAAATAATTCAGATGATAATCTTAGTGAGGAATTTTGCAAATTATCAAAAGAAGAAAAAAAATTTTTTTTTGCTAAATATGCAAAGCCAGAAACATTTTTTCAGGTAATTGAAAAACTTTATGATGATGATGATGATTTATATGATGAGTTTATTGAAAGTTATATCACAAAGTTGCAAGATTTTATTATGCAATTAACATTTATTGTATTTTTAACAAGAATGTTTAAAGATTATATTAATAGTGATTGTGACGAAAAAATATTAAATAATTATTTGCGGAAATTTTCAAAATTGAATGAATATACGCAAAAAGAATTCTTTATTTATTTAGGAGCCGATAGTGAATCAATTTTTGAGTTTGAATTTAAGATTGCAAATCAATTTTCCAAATTACCTGAAAGTGCAAAAAAAGAAATTTGCGATAATTATGAAAAAAAGTGGAGTTTTGATAAACTTAATCAAAAATTTAATTCAATGTTGTCATTATTTTGGCTAAAATTTAAGAAACAAGTTAAAAGTAATAAAATTGGAATGGATGTAAATAATTTCCAAGATTTTTCTTTTATTGTATTGCTTTTTGGAATAGGTTTAATTATAATTGGAATTAGTTTTGGAATTTCGCTGTTCAATCCGATTGTTTTGGGAGTTTATTTAGGATTTGGAGGTTTATTTTCTGCGGTAGGAGGATTTTTGTTGTATAAGTATTCAAAGGAAATTAGCTTTTTAAATGCTTTAAACTTAAATTTCATATCAAATAAATTTATTTTAAAGCAAGTAAAAAAATATAAAAAAAATAGTATAGAAAAAACACCAAATTGCGAAGAAAATATTGATTTGCAAATTAGAACTTAAAGATTTTTCGAATTTTATAATTGTTAAGTTGCTTTATATTAAATTTAAAATTAATTTCTGATTAATACATATTTTTCTTTCATTTTGTAAACATGGATTAACTTAAAATTTTTTATATTAAAGTTCCTACTAATTTAATGTAGGAACTTTTTTTTTATTTGTTTTAAAGCTACAAAATTTTCATATAAAAAACTGTTCCAAATAAATTCGATACAAAACGTAATATTGATTTGATTATGTAAAGTTTAATTATATTAAAATTAATATATTTTTAACATACAAACTATTGATTGATAATAAATAAAATTATAATATATACAACGAAATAAATATTTTATAAAAATTTGGAGGCTTTTTATTTATGCAAGAAAATGATGTAATGAATTTAGTAAGAAATTTTCAACAGGAACTTAACAATATAGAAATTGGTCCGTATGATTTGGATGAGTCATATGATTATTCAGGTTGTACAGATTTTTGTGTTGTTAATAATGATTTGACAACGTGTACAATTTATGATTTACTTGGTTCAACTTCAGCAATGAATTTATTTGAAAAAAAATTATCTTTGGGACTTTATACTATTTATGATTGCGCGGAAAATTTCAATTTGGAAAATTTTAATGATTTTGCTGGAATTTGTAGAGAAAAAGGAATGGCTTTGTTATGGAATGTTAATCCAGATGATGTTGAGCATTTGAGGATACAGCAAGAAGTTATAAAATTTTTTTCTCCGTATATAGAATTTGTTGATAGTTTTTTAGAAAATATTTTGCCGATTGTAAATGATTTTGCGGAGCGAAATAGGGAAGCTTTAAACCGAGCAGATGAATTATCAATTTTAGAGCAACATGAAATGGATGAATTAGAATTTCAAACAAATTTTTTTGAAATGCCAGAAATGTCGTCAGATTTTTCTTGTCCAAATTTAGATGAAATTTAATTAAAAAACAAAGAAATTTGTTGTAAGTTTAGAAAAAAAACTTGCAACATTTTTTTTTTGTGTTATACTATATCAGTTGTAATTTATAGCGATGATGCAGAAAGTTACTGTTTTTTAAAACAGAAAAATTTTTGTGGAGCAAGCTCGATTCTTTGAAATCAGCGTTATTCCTTCTGTTTTTTACCTTACTTTTAAACACTCGGGACAGTGTATTTTTTGTATCGCGTTCTTACTAAAATTTTTTTCCACAAGGAGGGAATTTAATGGCTGATCAGAAAATTAGAATCGTTTTAAAATCTTATGACCATCGTTTAATTGATAGTGCCGTTTCGATTATTATTGATAATGTAAAACGTACTGGTGCTAAAATTGCCGGTCCCGTCCCATTACCAACTAAAAAAGAAATTATTACTATCTTACGTAGTGTCCATAAACATAAAGATTCTCGTGAACAATTTGAACGTCGTACCCATAAAAGATTAATTGACTTACTTACTCCCGGCCCTAAAACTGTTGAAACTTTAACCGCTCTTACTTTACCTGAAGGCGTCGATATTACTTTGAAAATCATGTAACACTTTTTTTATTTACTGTAATTATTCGGAGGTGTAAAAATGAAAAAAGCAATACTTGCTAAAAAAATTGGTATGACTCAAATCTTTAACGATAAAAGTGAATTCATCCCTGTTACTGTTCTTGAAGCTGGCCCTTGTGTCATCGTTCAAATTAAAAATTCTCAAACTGATGGCTATAATGCTATTCAAGTTGGCTTCTTAAATGCTAAGCCAAAACGTGTCCTTAAACCTATTGCCGGCCATTTCCAAAAAGCTAATCTTACTCCTAAAAAATTTTTACGTGAATTCCGTTTGGATGATATTAGTGAATATAATATTGGCGACCAAATTAAAGCTGATAAGTTCACTCAAGGTGATAAAGTTGACGCGATTGCTATTTCAAAAGGTAAGGGCTTCCAAGGTTCTATAAAACGTCATGGCCATCACAGAGGTCCAATGGCTCATGGTTCAAAATATCATCGTGGAGTTGGGTCAATGAGTTCCGCTACTACTCCCGGTAGAGTTAAAAAAGGCAAAAAAATGCCCGGACATATGGGTGCACGTCGTGTTACTATTCAAAATCTTGAAGTTGTTAAAGTTGATAGTGAAAAGAATTTTTTACTGCTTAAAGGTTCGGTACCAGGTCCAAAGGGTTCTTTAGTATTTATTAAAGATAGTGTAAAAGCATAAATTTATGAAAGGAGATTGCTCATGGCGATTGTTACTGTTTTAAATATGAATGGCGAAGAAGTTGGAACGATGGAACTTGCCGACAATATATTTAATACCGAAATTAACGAACATGCTATGCATATGGCCGTTGTTCAGTATCTAGCTAACCGACGTCAGGGTACTAAGTCTGCTAAAACTCGTGCTCAAGTTCGTGGCGGTGGCAGAAAACCTTGGCGCCAAAAAGGTACCGGTCATGCCCGTCAAGGTTCTATTCGTTCTCCTCAATGGCGTGGCGGCGGTGTCGTATTCGCTCCTAAGCCTAGAGATTATTCATTTAAGATTAACAAAAAAATAAAACGTTTAGCACTTAAGTCCGCACTTAGTGTTAAAGTTAATGAACAAAAATTAATTGTGTTAGATAAACTTGAACTCGCTGAGATTAAAACTAAACAGATGCAACAAATTTTAATGAATATCAATTCGTCTAACGCTTTGATTGTGATTGATAATAATGACAAAAATATTATTCTTTCCGCACGTAATTTACCTGCAATTAAAACTACGTCCGTTAATTCAATTAATGTCTATGATATCTTGAAATATGATAAGTTTGTTACAACTCAAAATGCTGTGAAAAAAATTCAGGAGGTATACGCTTAATGGCTAACTTACAATACTATGACATTATTTTAAAACCGATTATTACTGAAAAAGCTATGGGAATGCTCGCCGATAAAAAATATTGCTTTTACGTACATCCTGATGCTAATAAAATTCAAATTAAAGAAGCTGTCGAAAAAATGTTTGATGGCGTTAAAGTCGCTAGTGTCAATACTATGAATATCTGCGGTAAAACTAAACGCCGTGGCCGTATCGTTGGTAAAACTGCCGCTAGAAAAAAAGCTATCGTCAAGTTGAAACCTGATAGCAAAGAAATTGAATTGTTCCAAGGTATGTAATGAAAGGAGTGAAAAATTTTGGGGATTAAAAGATATAAACCTTATACGCCTTCACGTCGTCATATGACTGTTTCTGATTTCTCAGAAATTACGAAAAAAACTCCCGAAAAATCTTTGTGCGTACATCTCAAAAAACATTCGGGACGTAATAATCAAGGTAAAATTACCGTACGGCACAGAGGTGGCGGTCATAAAATTAAATATCGTATAATCGATTTTAAACGTAAAAAAGATGATATGTTCGCTGAAGTTATCGCTATCGAATACGACCCAAATCGTAGTGCAAATATCGCTCTATTAAAATATGAAGATGGTATTAAATCTTATATACTCGCACCGTTAAATCTAAAAGTCGGCGATAAATTAATGAGTGGTGAAAATGCTGAAGTTCGTATCGGAAATTCTTTACCGCTTGTTAATATTCCTGTTGGCGCCGAAATTCATAATATCGAAATGAAACCGGGTAGGGGCGGTCAATTAGTTCGTTCCGCTGGAAACGTTGCACAATTAATGGCGAAAGAAGGAAAATTTGCAACAATTAAGCTTCCATCCGGTGAAATGCGTTTGGTACCAATTATTTGTCGTGCAACTATTGGGCAAGTTGGAAATTTGGATAACGAATTGATTAATATCGGTAATGCCGGTAAAAAAAGACATATGGGAATTAGGCCAACTGTTCGTGGTGCCGTTATGAATCCAAATGACCATCCACATGGTGGTGGTGAGGGTAAAAATCCTATTGGACGTCCGGGTCCATGTACGCCTTGGGGTAAACCAGCTCTTGGCTATAAAACTCGTAAGAAAAACAAATATTCTAACAAATATATTATCCATCGCAGAAAAAAATAATTTGTGAAAGGAGTTTTTTATAAATGAGTAGATCTTTAAAAAAAGGCCCATTCGCTGATGAACATTTATTAAAAAAAATTGATGCGCTCAATGAAAATAATAAAAAAGAAGTTATAAAAACTTGGTCGCGTCGCTCTACTATCTTCCCTTCCTTTATCGGTCATACTATCGCTGTTCATGATGGTCGTAAACATGTCCCCGTTTATATTACTGAAGATATGGTTGGACATAAACTTGGTGAGTTTGTTTTGACTAGAGTTTATAGGGGTCATGGTAAAAATGCTGAAAAAAAATCGAAAGTTAATTAGTGAAAGGAGGATTGTGCAAAAATGTCTAAGGGCCATAGAAGTAAATATAAAAGATTAAGAAATGAGAACCGTGAGACACGCCCTCATGCTATCTTACGTAATGTTCGTATTTCTGATTCAAAAGCTCGTATCGTTTTGAATCATATAAAAGGTAAGCCTGCCGTTCCTGCTTTAGCTATGTTAAATTACTCACCGCGTTACGCTTCTTATGTTATTGGGAAATTATTAAAATCTGCAATGGCTAATGCTGAAAATAATATGGGACTTGACCCTGAAAATTTATTTATCGAGGAAGCTTTTGCTAATCGTGCATCTATTATGAAACGTATCCAACCACGTGCAAAAGGTCGTGCGTATCGAATTCAAAAACGTTTTTGCCATATTACTTTAATTTTAAATGAGAGGTTAGGAGGTTAAGAATGGGACAAAAAGTTAATCCACATGGTCTCCGTATCGGGATTATTAAAGATTGGGATTCAGTTTGGTTTTCTGAAAAAAATTTTAGTAAGTATCTCCTTGAAGATAATAAAATTCGTAAGTTTGTTAAGAAAAAATTATATTCATCCGGTGTTTCCAGAATCCAAATCCATCGTACTAATGATAAAATTCGTGTAACTATCTCAACGGCTAAACCCGGTATCGTTATCGGTCGTAATGGTCAAGCAATTGCTGAATTGACTCAGCAATTACAAAATTTTACCGAACAAAAAGTTTCTGTTAGTATCGATGAAATAAAACGTGCCGAACTTGATGCACAACTTTGTGCCGAAGATATCGCTAAACAACTTGAAAATCGTATAACTTTTCGCCGCGCTATGCGTCAGGTTATGAATCGCTCAATGAAAGCCGGCGTAAAAGGTATTAAAACTTCTGTGTCCGGTCGATTAGGTGGCGCCGATATGGCTCGTACCGAACACTATCATGAAGGAACTATTCCTCTGCAAACTTTACGTGCTAATATCGATTATGGTTTTGCTGAGGCTGATACTACTTACGGTAAAATTGGCGTAAAAGTTTGGTTGTATAAAGGTGAAGTTCTTCCTGGAAAAAATGTGAAGGGAGAGAAGAAAAAATATGTTAATGCCAAAAAGAGTTAAAAGACGTAAACAATTTAGAGGCCGTATGCGTGGTCGTGCGTATCGCGGTAATAAAATTACTTATGGTGATTTTGGAATTGTTGCTATGGAACCGTGTTGGGTTACCTCAAATCAAATTGAGGCTGCCCGTATCGCTATGACTAGATTTATTAAACGTGGCGGTAAGGTTTGGATTAAAATCTTCCCCGATAAACCTGTTACTAAAAAACCTGCCGAAGTTCGTATGGGTAGTGGTAAAGGTGCCGTTGAATATTGGGTTGCAGTCGTAAAACCTGGACGAGTTATGTTTGAATTAAGTGGCGTAGCAGAAGATACCGCACGTGAGGCATTACGTCTTGCGATTCATAAGTTACCACTTAAATGTAAAATAATTTCTCGTGCCGAACAGGATGGTGATAACGTTGAAAACTAAAACATATTTGGATGAGCTACGTAATAAAACAACGGAAGAGTTAAAAATAGATTTAGTTTCAGCGAAAAAGGAATTATTTAATTTACGATTTCAAAATGCTACAAATCAATTAAATAATCCGGCAAGAATATCTCAAGTCAGAAAAAATATCGCACGTATTCAAACTATTATTACTCAGAAAAATTTAAAATTAAAAAAAGGAGTTGAGTAGATGCGAAACCTTCGCAAAACTATTGTTGGTAACGTCGTTAGTGATAAAATGGATAAAACTATCGTCGTTGCTATCGTTAGAAATGTTAAACATCCTATCTATAAAAAAATAATGAAACGTACGAAAAAAGTTAAGGCCCATGATGAAAATAATCAGTGTAAAATTGGTGATACCGTAAAAATTATGGAGACACGCCCATTATCTAAACAAAAATGTTGGCGCTTGGTTTCTATTATTAAAAAAGCTGAATAACTTGGAAGGAGTGTCTACCGTTGATACAGCAAGAATCTAGATTAAAAGTTGCTGATAACTCCGGTGCTAAAGAATTATTATGTATCAGAGTTCTCGGTGGCTCAAAACGTAAGTGGGGTAATATCGGCGATATTATTGTTGCTACTGTTAAAGATGCTATCGCTGGTGGTGGTATCGTTAAAAAAGGTGACGTCGTTAAAGCTGTAATCGTACGTACAAGACGTGGAGTTGCGAGAAAAGATGGCTCGTATATTAGATTCGATGATAATGCAGCAGTAATAATAAAAGATGATAAAACTCCGAGAGGTACAAGAATTTTTGGACCCGTAGCTCGTGAGCTAAGAAAAAATTTCTTACGTATAGTTTCATTAGCGCCGGAAGTTTTATAGGAGGTATGTCATGCAAAATAAAATCAAGTTAAAAAAAAATGATATGGTGAGAGTTATTACAGGTAAAGATAAGGGCCATCAAGGTAAAATATTATTTATCGATAGAAAAAAAAATCGTGTGATAGTTGAAGGAATAAATTTCGTATCGAAACATCAAAAACCTAATAGAACTAATGCACAAGGTGGAATCGTTAAAAAAGAAGCCGCTATCCATGTCTCAAATGTTATACTCTTACATGATGGTGAACCTACAAAAATTGGCTATAAGTTCGAAAATAAAAATGGTAAGCTCGTTAAAAAAAGATTCGCTAAAAAATCCGGTAAATTTATTGATTAATTCGATTGGAGGTTAAGTCGTTGAATCGTTTACAAGTAATGTATCAGAATGAAATTATGCCGGCTATGATTAAAAAATTCGGCTATAAAAATAATTTGGCTGTCCCGAAAATCGATAAGATTATTTTAAATATCGGTATGGGTGAAAATAAAGATATGTCGAAAGCTTTAGATAGTGCCTCAAATGATATCGCTGCTATTACCGGTCAAAAACCTGTTATTACTAAAGCGAAAAAATCTATCGCCGCTTTTAAACTTCGTACCGGTATGCCTATCGGTTGCAAAGTAACTTTACGTGGCGAAAAGATGTGGGGATTTTTCGACAGATTAATTAATATCGCATTACCACGTGTCCGTGATTTCCATGGTGTTAATCCAAATTCATTTGATGGACGTGGAAATTACTCACTTGGTTTGAAAGAACAATTAATTTTCCCTGAGATTCAGTACGATAAAATTGATAAGATTCGTGGAATGAATATCGTTATCGTAACTACGGCACGAAATGATGAACAGGCTAAAGAATTATTAGCACTATATGGTATGCCTTTTAAAAAATAATTTGGAGGATGAGTAATGGCTAAAAAATCTATGATTGCCAAACAAAAACGTACGCCTAAATTTTCTTCACGCGCTTATTCGCGTTGTAATATCTGTGGCCGGCCTCATGCTGTCCTTAGAAAATTTGGAATATGTCGTATCTGTTTTAGAAACTTGGCCTATAAGGGTCAAATACCTGGTGTGAAAAAAGCTAGTTGGTAAAAAAGGGAGGGTTTTCTAATATGTCAATGAGTGATCCTATTGCGGATATGCTGACAAGAATTCGTAATGCTAATGACGCCAAACATAAATATGTCGATATTCCTTCCTCTAAAATTAAAATCGCTATTGCTGATATTTTAATTAAAGAAGGTTATATAAATAATTACGAAATAATTGGCGATGATGTTAAAAAAAATATCCGTATTCAATTAAAATACGGTGAAGAAAAAAATGAACGCGTTATAAATGGCCTGAAAAGAATCTCTAAACCCGGTCTTAGAATTTATGCCGCTTCGTCCGATATCCCTAAAGTTCTTGGCGGCCTCGGTATCGCTATCGTCTCTACCAATAAAGGTATTATTACCGATAAGGATGCACGTAAGTTTGGAATTGGTGGAGAAGTTTTAGCATTCGTTTGGTAAAAAAATTAAGGAGGTGCCAAATAAATGTCACGTATAGGTAAAAAAACTATTGATATTCCAGCTAATGTCGAAGTAAATATTGATGCTTCAAATTTTATTCGTGTAAAAGGTCCAAAAGGTATACTTGAAAGAAAATTAGCTGATGGATTAAAAATAGAAATTGCTGATAATAAAATTACCGTTTCAAGACCAAATGATTTGAAAAAATTCCGTGCACTTCATGGCTTAACACGAACTTTAATAAATAATATGGTAATCGGTGTAACAGATGGATATTCAAAAATTTTAGAGATAAATGGTGTTGGATATAGAGCTGCGAAATCCGGTAACAAATTAACTTTAACATTAGGATATTCTCATCCAGTTATTATGATTGACCCAGATGGATTATCAACAACTGTCGAACAAAATAAAATTACAGTAACAGGAATGGATAAAGAAAAAGTTGGGCAGTATGCTGCAGATATAAGGTCGAAGCGTCCACCTGAACCATATAAGGGAAAAGGAATTAAGTATTCAGATGAACATATCAGAAGAAAAGTCGGTAAGACCGGCAAAAAATAATGAAAGGAGTTAGCGTTTATGATAAAAAAAAGAGCCCGTAATGTTGCAAGATTAAAACGTCATTTAAGAATTCGTTCATCATTATCTGGGACAGCTCAAAAACCTAGATTATGTGTCTTCCGCTCAAATAAATATATTTACGTACAAATTATTGACGACGTAGCTGGTAATACTTTAGTTGCAGCGTCTACTAAAGAAAAAATTATTGCCGGTAATCTTGAAAATACATCAAATGTTGAGGCCGCAAAATATTTAGGAACTGAGATAGCTAAACGTGCAATTGCAATCGGTATTGAATCAATAGTATTTGACCGCGGTGGCTATGCATATCATGGAAAAGTTAAAGCATTAGCTGAGGCAGCGCGCTCCGCCGGTTTAAAATTTTAATTGCAGGGAGGGAATTCATCTTTGAAAAAATTTGATACTAATAACTCAGAGTTAAAAGATAAAGTCGTTACTATTAATCGTGTTACGAAAGTTGTTAAAGGTGGTAGAAATTTCAGATTCGCTGCATTAGTCGTAGTTGGTGACGAAAATGGTCATGTCGGAGTTGGATTAGGTAAAGCATCTGAAGTTATTGAGGCTATCCGAAAAGGTAAAGAAAATGCGAAAAAAAATATGATATTTATCGAACGTAATTCTCATGATAGTGTCTATCACGAAATTATTGGCAAGTTCGGAAGCTCAAGCGTTTTAATGAAGCCAGCTGCTGAGGGTACTGGTATTATTGCCGGCGGCCCCGTACGTATTGTTATGGAGTTGGCTGGGATTAGAAATATTCGTACAAAATCTATTGGCTCCAATAATAAACGTAATGTTGTGAACGCAACAATGGAAGGTTTGAAAAATATTATGACACCTAAACATGTTGCTAAATTACGTGGGAAATCTGTAAAAGAAATTTTTGGAGGTTGTTAAATTGGCTGACGAAAATTTGAAAATTACTTTAATAAAATCAAAAATCGGTGCATTACCAAAACAAAAAAAAGTTTTAAAAGCACTCGGTCTCGGGAAATTAAATAGTTTTGTCATTAAAAAAAATAATGCAGCAATGCTCGGTATGATTAACAAAGTTTCTCATATGGTAAAAGTAGATAAAATATAAGGAGGCGAATTAAATTGACTTTAAGCGAATTAAAACCGGCTCCAGGTTCAAAATCAAAACGTTTTCGTCGTGGTCGTGGCCATGCTTCCGGTAACGGTAAAACTGCCGGCAGAGGTCATAAAGGTCAAAATGCAAGAAGTGGTGGCGGCGTACGTTTGGGTTTTGAGGGCGGACAAATGCCTCTATATAGAAGATTACCTAAACGCGGTTTTAAATGTATCAATTCAAAAGATATTGTCGTTATAAATCTTCGGCAGTTACAAAATTTTGAGGACGGCGCTGTTATCGATTTCGTTGCATTAAAATCAAAAGGTCTTGTTAGTAAATTACGTGACGGTATAAAAATTTTAGGCAGTGGCGACGTAAATAAAAAATTTACTGTTCGTGTTAATTATTTCAGTGAATCGGCTAAGAAAAAAATTGAAGCTGCCGGTGGCACAACTGAGGTGGTCTAGTTGTTTAAAACTTTTGCGAAAGCCTGGAAGGTAAAAGATCTACGCAAAAGATTAATTTGTGTTTTTATTGCACTTTTTATTTATCGCTTAGGTGCACATATTTATTTACCTGCTTTGAATTTGAATTTACTTTTAGCGGCAAAAAATAGTTCCGGGTTTCAGCAATCTCTTTTCTCAATTATTGCCGGTGGTGGTTATGCGTCAATTTTTGCACTAGGAATTGGTCCGTATATTACCGCGTCAATTATTTTGCAATTATTAACGGTTGCGATTCCAAAGCTTGAACAGATAAAAAAAGAGGGCGAGGAAGGCCGTAAAAAAATTGACCAATATACGCGAATTACGGCAATATTTTTGTCAATTATGCAAGGCGCCGGTTATATTTATACGTTGAAAAATATGTTTGTTTATAGCAATTATTTTGTGTATGCAATTGCATTGATAGCTTTGGTGACCGGCTCAATGTTTGTTATGTGGCTTGGTGAATTTTTGACAGAGTTCGGTATTGGCAACGGTTCATCTTTTATTATTTTTGCTAATATTTTGTCGGGATTGCCGAGCGGCGTTATGTCTTTATATTTATATGGCAGTGGTTCAGATATTTATAATTGGATTAAAATTTGCGTGCTCGTTCTTTTGTTTGTTATCTTAATTGGATTTGTAATTTGGGTGCAAGATGGCGAGCGAAGAATTCCTGTACAATATTCGAGTAAAATGGCAGGACAATTTGCTGGTTCACAAAATTCTTATATTCCAATTAAAGTTAATATTGCCGGCGTTATGTCGATAATCTTTGCAATTTCACTTTTACAATTTCCAACGACGATTTATCAATTGGTTAAATCAGTTAAGCTTGAAAAACTGATAAATTTTTTGTCAATAACTAATCCGTGGGGAACGTTCATTTATGTTGTTTTGATTTTTTGCTTTACTTTTTTTTATACTTCGTTCGCAATTAATCCGATTGAAATGGCGGAAAATATGAAAAAAAATGGTGGATTTATTCCCGGTATACGTCCGGGCAAACCAACTTCCGATTATATTCAGGTAACTGTTGACAGATTGTCATGGATAGGTGCAGTTTTTTATTCTGTAATTGCAATTATGCCCGTGATTTTTCAGTGGATTTTTGGATTTAAAGTTGGTTTTGGTGGAACAACTTTGTTGATTGTTACTGGTGTTGCTTTGGAAATTATCAATCAACTTGAGTCACAGTTATTGATGCGGCACTATAAAGGTTTTTTAAGCTGAGTTTCGGAGTTGGCGGAAAATGAATTTGATTTTTTTCGGTGCGCCAGGTGTTGGGAAAGGTACTCAAGCAAGATTGATTGCTAAAAATTTTAATCTTAAACACATTTCAATTGGTGATTTATTACGCAAACAAGTTGCATTAAAAACTCCAATTGGTTTACAAATTAGTGATTTGATTAGTAAAGGGCAACTTGTTTCTGATGAATTGGCAACGCAAGTTTTAAAAAGTGAATTACCAAATGAAAATTTTGTTTTGGACGGCTATCCACGCACATTAAATCAGGCAAAAATCCTTGACAAAATGAATTTAAAAATTGACAAAGTTATTTATGTTGAGCTTGATGATAAATTAATTATTGAACGGATGTCGGGCAGAAAAGTTTGTCCTGCTTGCGGTGAAATGTATCATGATTTCTATTATTCACCGCAAAAGTCAAATGTATGCGATAATTGCGGTAATAATTTGGTTGTGCGTGATGACGATAAGGTTATGACTGTACTTGAACGCTTAAAAATCTTTCATAGTTTGGCTGAACCTATTATTGATTTCTATTCGGCAAAAAAAATTTTATTGCGCGTCAATGGCTCTTTACCTATCGCTCAAATTTCTGACTTCATTATTAATTTGTTGAAGGAGGGAAATTTTAATGCCCGTTACTATTAAAAGTAATTCTGAAATAAATAAGATGCGGTTAGCCGGCAAAGTTGTTGCCAAAACTTTTGAACATATCAGAAAAAATATTCGGCCCGCTGTTACTACTGAATATCTCGATAAATTAGCTGATGAGTTCATAAAAAGTCAAAATGCTTTACCATCTTTTAAAAATTATCGTGGCTATCCTGCTTCAATTTGCGTATCAATCAACCAAGAAGTTATTCATGGAATCCCTAGCAAAAGAAAATTATGTGATGGCGATATCGTTAGTATTGATTTAGGTGCTATCTTAAATGGTTATCATGGTGATGCGGCCAGAACTTTTATTGTCGGTAAAACTTCATCCGAAAATGAAAAATTAGTTGAAGTTACTCAACAAAGTTTCTTTGAGGGTATTAAATTTGCTAAGGCTGGTTGTCATCTCTTTGATATTTCTGCGGCGATTCAGGATTTTGTTGAAGCTAATGGTTTTTCAGTTGTAAAAGATTATGTTGGGCATGGAATTGGAACACAAATGCATGAGGCTCCTGAAATTCCAAATTACCGTCAAAATCGTCGCGGTATTAAGTTAGAGAGTGGGATGACACTCGCTATCGAACCTATGGTTAATATCGGTACGGATAAAATTATTTTACAAAGTGATGGTTGGACCGTTATTACTGCTGATAATTCATATGCCGCTCATTATGAAAATACTATTTTAATAACAGATAGTGAGCCCGAAATTTTAACTGCTACTGATTTTTAATTTTTTTAAGTGGTGATTCTTTTTGATTGGCAATATTGTTTTTTCCAAGTGCGGCCATGATAAAGGTAAAATCTTTGTCGTTATTAATCAAGATGATAGCTACTATTATCTTGCTGATGGAAGGTATCGTTTAATTGACCGCCCTAAGAAAAAAAAAATTAAGCATGTTCAATTTACTAACTATTCCTGTTCCGAACTCTTACCTCTCTTACTTAATAATTCTTGCTCGGATATTGATATTAGAAATTCTATTAAAAAATTTGAGGAGCGTGATTAATCTTGTCTAAGGATGATGTTATCGAAGTTGAGGGTACTGTTATCGAAAAATTACCTAATGCTCTCTTTAAAGTCGAATTACCTAATGGCCATCTTATTATTGCTCATATATCCGGTAAGTTACGCATTAACTTCATAAGAATTATTCCGGGTGATAAGGTTTTGGTCGAAATGTCTCCTTATGACCTCTCAAAAGGTAGAATTGTTTGGCGTGATAAATAAAAGGATGGTGACTATCTTATGCATGTAAGTGCTTCTGTTAAGCCTAGATGTGAGAAATGTAAAATCGTAAAACGTAAGGGCCGTGTTTATGTTATCTGCTCTAATCCTAAGCATAAACAACGTCAAGGTTAAGGAGGTGTATTATGGCTCGTATTGCTGGTGTTGATTTGCCACGTGAAAAACGTGTCGAAATTGGTTTGACCTATATCTTTGGTATCGGTCGTAAAAGTTCTAATAAAATTTTAAATGAGGCAAATGTAAATCCTGATACCAGAGTTCGTGATTTAACTGATGATGAAGTATCTAGAATTCGCGACGTAATTACTAAATCTCAAAAAGTTGAAGGTGATTTACGTAGTGAAATCGCTTTGAATATTAAACGTTTAATAGAAATTGGATGCTATCGTGGTGTCCGTCATAGACTTGGCTTACCAGTTCGTGGTCAAAGTACTAAAACTAACGCGCGTACTCGTAAAGGTCCAAGACGTACTGTTGCTAATAAGAAAAAATAACGGAGGTGCTTAAATGGCTCAGACTAAAAAAGTTGTAAAAAAACGTCGTACTAAAAAATCAGTTGACCGTGGTCAAGCTCATATCCAATCTACTTTTAATAATACTATCGTAACAATAACTGACCTTAAAGGTAATACTGTATCATGGTCTAGTGCCGGTCAATTAAATTTTAAAGGCTCTAAAAAATCTACTCCTTATGCCGCTCAAATGGCTGCTGATAATGCCGCTCGTATCGCTCGTGAGTATGGAATGAAAACGGTTGAAGTTTATGTAAAAGGTCCTGGTAGCGGACGTGAAGTTGCTATCCGTGCATTACAATCTGCTGGTTTAGAAGTTACTATGATTAAAGACGTAACGCCTGTTCCACATAATGGATGTAGGCCGCCAAAACGTAGAAGAGTTTAAGGAGGTGTTATAATTGGCTAGATATACTGGTCCTGTTTGCAGATTATGTAGACGTGAGGGCGAGAAACTTTATTTAAAAGGTGAAAAATGTACGGGAAATAATTGCTCATTTAATAAAAGAGGTTATGCACCAGGTCAACATGGTACGGCTAAGAAAAAAATTTCTGAATATGGATTACAACTTCGTGAGAAACAAAAAGCTAAAAGAATTTACGGAGTTTTAGAAGCACAATTTAGAAATTATTTCAAAAAAGCTGATAAAATGTCTGGCATTACTGGTGAAAATTTATTAATATTACTTGAGAAACGTCTTGATAATGTTGTATATCGTTTAGGATTTGGACGTTCACGTGCTGAGGCACGCCAAATTGTTCGCCATAATCATATTCGTGTTAATGGCAAGAAAGTTAATATCCCTTCATATATTGTAAAAGTTGGCGACATTATCGAGGTAAAAGGAAATAGTGAGCCAATTCAAAGATTTAAAGATGTAGTTGAGTCAACAGCTTCACGAATTGTACCGCAATGGTTGAATTCAGATTTAACAAATTTTAAAGGTACAGTTTTAAGTGACCCAACTCGTGCACAAATTGATTCATCAGTTAATGAAACTTTAATTGTTGAGTTGTATTCTAAATAGTAAATAAAAAGGAGGTTTTATTTGGTGTTTGAGTTTGAAAAACCTCGTATAGAAATTGTTCAAGATTCTGATGATGGAAAGTATGGTAAATTTGTTGCGGGACCATTTGAACGTGGTTATGGCACAACTTTAGGAAATTCATTAAGACGTGTTTTATTGTCATCAATTCCGGGTGTTGCCGTTAGCAATATAAAAATAGATGGAGTCTTGCACGAATTTAGTAGTATTCCGGGCGTCAAAGAAGATGTCATAGAAATAATCTTGAATTTAAAAAAACTAGCTATCAAAAATTATTCTGACCATTTTGAATCTGGGACCGCTTATATCGAAAAATCAGGTGAGTGTGAAATTACGGCTGCCGATATCAATATCGGTAATGATTTAGAGATTATCAACAAAGATTTGCATATAGCAACTTTGTCGTCGCCCGATAGTAAATTAGCTATTGAAATGACAGTTACGGCTGGTTGTGGATATGTTAGCGCGGAAAAAAATAAAGAATTATCATCTGAGATTGGAGTTATTCCAATTGATTCAATTTACGGGCCAATTGAGCGTGTAAATTTTTCGGTTGAGAATACGCGTGTTGGAAATATTACAGATTATGATAAAATAATTTTTGAGATATGGACGAATGGAACGATAACGGCTAGCGATTCTTTAAGTTGTGCGGCACAAATCATAAGTAATCATCTTGACAGTTTTATTAGTATTACGGAAATGACAAATGAAGTTGAAGAAGTTAAGACTGTAAAAAGAGAGTTTGATACTGAAAAATTTGTGAAGCAACCGATTGAGGAATTAGAATTTTCAGTGCGCGCTTATAATTGTTTGAAACGCGCCGGGATAAATACGATTGAGGAACTTTTGAATAAAACTCAGGAAGATATGTTAAAGGTTCGGAATTTGGGTAGAAAATCTTATGAAGAAGTTATTAATCGCTTGACAGATTTAGGTTTGTCGCTTAAAGAAAGCGAATAAAAAAATTTGGAGGTGAAAAAATGCGAGGCTATAGAAAATTAGGATTTGCTAGTAAAGAACGTAAAGCTGCTTTGCGTAAATTGACAACAGATTTATTATATTATGGCCGCGTAACAACGACGGTTACTAGAGCAAAAGAAGTTAGACGAATGGCGGAAAAAATGATAACGCTTGCACGAAAAGAACATACAAATTTTACACAGGTTACTGTTACGGCAAAAATTCCTAAAAAAGATAAAGATGGTAAGAGAATTCGTCAAGAATTAAATGGTAAAAGAGTTGAAATTTTTGAGCAAGTAGAAAAGACAATAAAGAAAGACAGTTCGTCAAGACTTAATGCTCGTAGAAAAATGATGGCTGTTTTTTACCCGGTAACGGAATTGCCACAAGGTGCTAAGAAGAAAAAAGCGGCTAAAGTTGATTTGGTAAAAAAAATGTTTGATGAAATCGGGCCAAAATATGCACAGCGTAATGGTGGATATACAAGAATAATTAAGATTGGGTTGCGTAAAGGTGACGCAGCGCCAATGGCAATAATTGAATTAGTTTAATATTTTTCGTGAAACGGAATTGTTTAATTACAGTTTCGTTTTTTTTGTAAAAAAACAGCCATAAGGCTGTTTAATGTTCGATAATTTTTTGATTGTCGGAAACATTTTCTGCGTTTGTTATTATTCGGTCATAAATTTTTATTGTCGGATTCAATTTTGGTTCGATAATAACAAAACCAGTTGTGGGTAAATCGTCAGGATAATTTATTTTTTTAAATTCGGTAATTCCTGTGTTTGCAATGTAAATGCCACGAATTTTTTTTAATTGATTAAGTTTAAAAATTTTTTCGCCTGCATTTATAATATCACCGGATTTTAAATTTTGAGATTCAGCATAAAAATAATTTTCATCTGAGTCATAAATTTTGATTGGAACTTCAACATTTTGTTTAGTAACAGTATGATTTTTGTTGGCAAATTCGGGAGGGATTTTGAACAAATTTTTTTTAACTATTGCTGAGATTGGGATTTTAAATCCGCGACGACTCGTATCTTTTAATTTGAATTTTATATTTCGCATATCAAGAAAGTTTTGTACGAATCTATTAGTTTTCAAAATTAACAAGCTTTCATTTTTATTTTTACGTAAAATTTTTTGTACGGCGAATTCAATTGGTACATACGTATTTTTTTGTTCGACGTAAATTATTTTTGACGAATTTTCTTCAATATCTTCAATATCTTTATTTTTTACACGCGCAGCAATGTACCAATCATTTGACTCAATAATTTTAAAAATCACTTCATCTTTGTTTACAATGTTGTTAAATTTACGCGATTGCGATTTTATATTTAATTGTTCAAATGTCAAATCATTTATCTTTTCTATAGTAAAATTATTTTCCAAACTGTCTGTGAAGTATGAAACGATGCCCGATTGATTGGCAATAATATTTGATATATTTTTTTTGATTTTTTGTTCTATGTCTGATTTTTTTTCAGACATTTCTTTTACGTTACCATGATTTTCTGTAAGCAATATTTGATTGCGCAAGTCTATATTATTTTGCAGAGAAGACAAGAAATTATTTATTTTGTCAATATCATTTTGCGAACAAAGATAAATGTTTTCATCTACTATTTTTTCAATTTGCAAGTTCGCATTTTTAATATCATCGCGAAACAGAGAAATTTCACTGCGTTTTTTTTGCATGGCAAATATGTCGTTATTTATTTGTGAGAGTTCGTTTTCAAGTTTATCAACCGAAGTTTTGTCTTGTATCGTGCATACGATAGAATTTTTTTTTGCAACTTCATTGTCATGTAAATTTGGAGTTACTAATCCAGCTTTTGTTGCCGTGTAGATTTTTTCATCTTTTATAATTATTCCATTGATGATTTGCGAATTGTCAGATTGTGCATACTCAACTAATGTTGTGTTAATTTTTTTTTGTGTAAAAAATGAAAAAAAATAGCCAAAAACATAAATTATAATGACAAAAAAAACTATGTAAAAAAAGTTGCGGCCAGACATTTTTTTCGCCGATTTTTTTTTAATGTAAATCATAAATTTCTCCCACTTAATTTGTTTTTTCGATGTTAAGCGTAATTAAAATTTTATCTGTGCTGCCTTTTTTTATTTGTACACCATCTTGGAGCAAGTCATTTAAGTTATACGTAATGGTTTTTGACAGTGAAGCTTGGTCGATATCGATTGGTGGCAATTTTATCGATTCGAGATTATTTTTTTTGTCGCCTATTATTTCAATTTCTTTCGGCTCGTAATCAATACTTTTTAAAGTGTAACCGTTTGCAACTTTTCCGATTGTTTCAGGTTTTTCGACAGCAATAGTTTTATATGAATCAATTTCGATTGACACTTTAACTTCATTGTTACTTAAAGTTAAACTATCTGTTACATCGTTATCATTTTTATCATAAATTTTAATGGGAGATTTTGTGGAAATATTTTTTGACGCGCCACTCGTAGAAAGATTCAAATTAATTGGTTTTATTGTTTCAATTATTGACTGTGCGCCGGAAATTTGTATAATTTCTGGTTCAATATTTATTTCTTTTATATAATAATTTTTTGCGGGACTTCCATCATTTTCGTAATAAATTTGTTGACTAATTGTAACAAATTTATCGAGCAAAATATCAACTTTTGATGGATAAACATTTGTAATTTGGTAGCGTGATGAGTTCAAATAATTTGAGAAAGCAATATTTACTGGCATACTAAAATTTTCGCCGATATATTTTTGATATGAAGAATCGATATCTTTGAAATTTATGCTTGCCTTTAAATTGTCCGAGTTTTGTTTTATGAATTTTAAATCATTTCGTGTTGCTTGGACTTGTACATCAATTCGGCTTTCACTAATTTTTTTTTCATTGAGCAAAATAAAATCGTTTGCCTGCAAATTTTTAATATTTGCAAGTTCAAGTGGCAATGAATAAGTTTTTGTAACTGTTGGATCGTTTACATTTACCGCAATTATCCACAAAATTATTGCGATAGCGAACGATGCGAGTTTGAGCAAAATATTTTTGGTAAAAGGAATTTTATTCATTGGATTTTATTCGCCTCCAAATTTTAAATTTGTTTACGGTTTCAACGTTTATTGATGAAAAAATACTGATTAATTGTTTTTCATCAAGATTTTTATTAAGTTTTCCATTTTTGGCAATAGAAATTTCGCCGCTTTCTTCAGAAACTACAAGAATATAAGCGTCGGAAACTTCACTTGCACCAATTGCAGCGCGATGACGTGTGCCAAGTTCGTGTGAAGTGATGCTTTGAGTTAGTGGAAGAATGCAGGCCGCAGCTCTTATCTTATTATTTTTGATGATAACAGCGCCATCATGCAGTGGAGTTTTATTCACAAAAATATTTACGAGCAATTGATTGGAAATGAATCCATCAATTAAAATTCCTGATTGTTCAAAGTCGCCGACCGGAACCTCGCGTTCTATTACAATTAATGCACCTGTTTTGGTTTTGGACATTGCTTTCGCCGCTTTTATTATTTCATTTATTGTGTAGCTAGAAATTTTTTGTATTGTTTCTTCAGTTTTCGTAAATGCGCTCATAAAATTTCCTTTACCAAGTTGTTCAAGTGCTTTCCGAATTTCAGGCTGAAACAAAACAATTATGGCGATTAATCCGACATTAACAGTGTTTGATATAATCCAATACAAAGTAGTGAAATTTAAGATGCCGGCAAACGCAAAAATTATCAGCAGAACGATTACGCCTTTAAATAGGGACCAAGCGCGTGTTTCTTTTATCCATAGCATAATTTTGTAAATGATATAGGTAATGATTAAGATGTCGATGACGTCGTTTAAATTTATTATATAAGGTAAATAGTTCAAGCTTATCAGCCCCTAATTTCTTTTAATTCTTTTTCCATATCAATGCGTGGGAATAGCAAATCAGATTTTATCGCGCGAATATTTTTTGGTAGCACACCAAATTTTTTAGCGTCCTCCCAATTTATATATTGCGTATCAAAATTAAATTGTGCCAGAATTTTTTGCGGAGTACTCGGCATAAATGGATAAATTAATATTGAAATAATGCGTAAAATTTCGGTGAGTGAATACAAAAAGTTTGCGAGCTCATTTTTTTTCGTTTCATCTTTAGCCAATGCCCAAGGTTTTATTTCATCGATATATTTATTTGCAAAACTTACGAGTGAAAAAACTTCAGTAATTGCATCGCTGAGTTTATAGTGATTCATCAAATTTTCATAAGAATTTACTGTATCGAGCGAAATTTTTTCGAGCCGCTCATTTTTTTCATAAATATAATCGGGAAGTTGCCCACCAAAATATTTTTGAATCATACCATTTGTACGCGAAACGAGATTTCCTAAATCATTTACCAAATCAAAATTTATTCGTTTTATCAAAGCTTCATTTGTAAAATTTCCATCTTGTCCAAAAGATATTTCGCGCATCAAATAATATCGAAGTGCATCAGTTCCATAGCGTTCAACCAAAATCTGTGGGTCAACAACATTTCCTTTAGATTTAGAAATTTTTCCGCCGTCAATAGTTACCCAACCGTGTCCAAAAACTTTTTTAGGCAGTGGCATATCTAGTGCCATTAAAATTGCTGGCCAAATAATTGTATGGAAGCGAACGATTTCTTTAGCAACGAGATGAATGTCAGCCGGCCAAAATTTTTGATATTCACTATCGTCATCGCTCATGAACCCCAAAGCAGTTACATAATTTAGCAAAGCATCAAACCAAACATAAATTATATGTTCTTTGTCAAAATCGACAGGAATTCCCCACTTAAAAGATGTACGTGATACGCATAAATCTTCGAGGCCAGGCTTTAAAAAATTATTAATCATTTCATTGCGGCGGGATTCAGGTTCAATGAAATCAGGATTATCTTCGATAAATTTTATGATACGGTCTTGATATTTTGACAGGCGAAAAAAGTATGCGGTTTCCTTAATTTTTTCAACATCGCGGCCGCAGTCAGGACATTTTCCATTTACCAATTGATGTTCAGTAAAGAAAGTTTCACATGGCGTACAATATAATCCTTCATATTCAGATTTATAGATGTCGCCGGAGTCATACAACTTTTTGAAAATTTTTTGCAGTGCACGGACGTGATTATCATTTGTAGTACGCATAAATATCTCGTAATCGATATTCATTATTTTCCACAAATTTTTAATCCATACGACTATTGAGTCGACGTAGTCTTTAGGTGGCATATTATTTTGACGAGCGATACGTTCAATTTTTTGGCCGTGTTCATCAGTTCCCGTTAAAAATTTCACATTATAGCCTTGTAATTTTTTAAAGCGAGCCAAAGTATCAGCAGCGACAGTTGTATAGCAATGGCCGATGTGTAGATTTGAGTTGCAAAAATAAATAGGGGTAGTGATATAAAAATTTTTATTCACGTTTATTTCTCCTTATCATGAAAATTTATTAATCATTATAAAACTTTTTGGTAGATATTTTCGACTGCACGTGCAAATTTTTCTGCGGACAAATTTTGAATAGTTTTTGAAGCCGCATCAATAATTTGGTTTTGTAGATTATTTTTTATTTGAAGCAATATATCAGCGAGTTCATCGGGATTATTAAAAACGTAGCCGTTTTTTTGATGAGTTATAAGATTTTTTACACTTGCATCATTTTTGGCAACGACAACAATTTTTGAAGCCATAGCTTCGATATAAGTAAGGCCTTGAGTTTCAGAAGTTGATGCGCTCGCAAAAACATTCGCAAGTTTGTAAAATAAATTTATATTTTGCCATTCGATTTCACCGGTAAAAATAGCGGGAATGTGAAGTTGATTTGCTAAATTTTTTAATATATCGAGATACGGACCGCCACCAACTATCAACAATTTTGCATTAGGAATTTTTTGCAATATATTTGGCATTTGCGATATTAAAACGTCGATACTTTTTTCTTTTGCAAGCCGTCCCAAAAATAAAATTACAAAATCATTTTTATTTATGCCAAGCTCTTTTTTTTTAGCATCTATAATTTCTGATGCGATTTCATTCGAAAATTTTTCAAGGGTTATACCGGTTGGAATTATTTCTATCGGACGAATAACGCCGTAATTTTTTAGCGAGTCTTTAGTTTTTTCTGTTGGCGCAATTACAATTTTTGCACGATTGCAAAAAATTCGGCTGAATTTTTGCGCCATCTTCGGCGAAATTAAATGACCTTTCGCTATGTAGTGGACATAATCTTCGTACATTGTGTGATAGGTGTGAACCATGGGGATTTTTAAAAATTCCGATACGATTTTACCAAAAATTCCGATTGAAAATTCCGTTTGCGTATGAATTACGTCAAGATTAAATTTCTTCATCTTCAACAATAATTTTGGTGAATAAAAAAAAGCGATGCGATAGGTCGGCAGAAATACAAACGGCATACTTGGTAATCGAAAAACATCCGGACGCGACTCTTTCATCATTGGATTAGAAGTCGTAAAGATATAAACTTTGTGGCCGCGTTTTTGCATTTCATCTTTTAACATTTTTATTGAAGTTGCAACGCCATTTACATGAGGATAATAAGTATCCGTAAAAATACCAATATTCATTTTTTGGCTCCTAATCGATTAATTTTATGCGATGGAAAATTTTCTTACCTTTTTGAATTAACATTTGTTCATTATCAAAATTTTCAAGATTGACTAAATAATTCACATCAGAAATTTTTTGTCCATTTATTTTTAATCCACCTTGCGTAATAATTCGGCGGCATTCACTTTTTGATGGAACTAAATTTATTTTTAAAAGTAAGTCCGCAATATTTATTCCGTCTTCAAAAATATTTTTGGAAAGTTCAGCAGTTGGCATAAAATCTGAAAAATTTTCGTTGCCAAACAAAGATTTTGATGCTTGTAAAGCTTTTTGAGCTTCATCTTTACCGTGAATCGTTTTAGTTATTTCGTACGCTAATTTTTCTTTTGCACCGTTAATATCTTTTAAAATTTCTGCAATTTCATCGAGCGAAAGAAATGTCAAAAGTTTCAAACATTTTTCTACGTCATCATCATGAATATTTCGCCAGTATTGAAAAAATTCATAAGGAGAAGTTTTATTTTTGTCGAGCCAAACTGCACCGGACATACTTTTCCCCATTTTTTGTCCATCACTTCTTGTGAGAAGTTTTAGTGTCAAGCCATAAACAGTTTTATTTTCAACGCGTCGAATTAAATCTACGCCGGCTAATATATTTGACCATTGGTCATTTCCGCCACATTGTACCGTACAACCGTAGCGATGATACAATTCAAGGAAATCATATGCTTGCATTAACATGTAATTAAATTCGTAGAATGAAAGTCCACGCTCAAATCGAGTGCGATATGCATCGGCCGTAAGCATTTTATTCACAGAAAAATGAATTCCGTACGTGCGTATAAAATCGACGTAATTTAATTTCAAAAGCCAATCTGCATTGTCAACTAAAATTGCATTGTCAAAATCAATTAGATTTTGCAATTGTGCTTTGAAACAATTTACGTTATGAGAAATTTCGTCGCGGCTCATAATTCTTCGCATTTCAGTTTTATCGGTTGGGTCGCCAATTGTTGCCGTACCGCCGCCAATTAAAAAAATTGGTCTGTGTCCGGCTTTTTGTAGATGCGACATCGCCATAATAGGAATAAAATGCCCAACGGTTAAACTATCAGCGGTTGGGTCAAATCCAGTATAAAAAGTAACTTTCTGTTCACTAAATAATTTTTCTAATGCGGGGAAATTTGTAGATTGCTCAAAAAATCCACGTTCTTGAAGATTTTTAAATACGTTCATTTTTTCCTCCATCCATATATTAATGATAAAAGTGCGGCAAAAATAATAACATATTGCGGTGATATTTTAAATGCTAAGATAAGGCTTAAAATAAAAATTAAGAATTGAAATCTATCTTTAATACCAGTTTTAAAAAGCGAGATAATTGAAATTAAAATCATTGCAATAGTAAGAGCTTGAATAGCTACGAAAATTTTTTGTACTAAAATATATTCATGAAGTTTAGCGAAAAAAATTGCCACAATAATTATTATTATAGCAGGAAAAGTTATCATACCCAAAGTTGCAGCGATACTTCCTTTTAATCCGTAAACTTTTTTACCAATTGCCGTTGCCGTATTTATTGCAATTACTCCGGGAAGAGATTGAGCGAGAGTAAAGTAATCGGAAATTTCTTCGTCACTTATCCATTTTTTTTTATCAACGACTTCATTACGAATGATAGGAAGCATTGCATATCCACTACCGAGAGTAAATCCGCCAATTTTTGCGAATGTAAAATATAAGTCAAGTAATTTTTTGATGGTAATAACACTCCTTAAAAATTTTTTTTGTATATATTTTGTGCTAAAATATGAAAAAAATTTTGGGAGACTATTATGCGGATACGTAAAAAAAAGTGGGCACAAAATGAAATTGATAATAGCAAATTAATTATTAATGAAAATTTTGATGGTAATTGGGAAAAATATTTTGGGAATAAAAATAAAATTTGTGTTGAAATCGGTTGCGGTAAGGGAAAATTTATAAATGTAATGGCACAAAAATTCCCTGATAAAAATTTTATCGCTATCGAAAAATATTTACACATAATTGCAATGGGAGTTAGGCGTGCAAATAATTTTTTACCAAATCTCGCTTTTATTATTGACGATGTAATTAATATTGAAAAATATTTTAGTGCGGTAAAGATTGATTCACTTTATATAAATTTTTGTGACCCATGGCATAAAAAACGTCATGCAAAACGTCGTTTGACTCATAAAAATTTTTTAGATATCTATAAAAAAATATTAGCGGATAATGGTAAAATTTATTTTAAAACGGATAATGTACCTTTATTTGAATTCTCACTTAATCAATTTTGTGAAGATGGTTGGAAGTTAAAAAATATTTCATTTGATTTGCATAAAACTAATTTCGATAATGTTACTACAGAATATGAGGAGAAATTTTCTGCATTAGGTATGCCGATTTTTTACTGTGAAGCATTTTTTTAATTGATAAATTTCTATTTTAGGTATATAATAAATTTTTTAAGGGGATGTAATGGATTCGACGAGGATTTTGAAACGCAATAAGCTATCCGTTTTGTTCGCGTTAAGAACTCTTTTATAAATAATAACTGACGAATTAAATTACGCAGTAGCTGCCTAAGCAGCTCGCCATTTTAAAAATTCCTGTGGTTTTTAATTTTGGCGTCGACTACACAGGTAAATATTTTTATGAAAGCTTTGACATAAAAATATAATTTATGAAGCTACTATAAATTAAGTGAGTTGATTCACTTTCTTTATGGGAATTTTTATTAATCAACTATGATAGTAGAAAGTTGCGTGTAAAGATTTTCGGACAGGGGTTCAATTCCCCTCATCTCCATTTAAACTGTCAATAACTTAATTATTGACGGTTTTTTTTATATTTCATCATAAAAATGATACGTATTTGTTATTTGTAAAAAAGTTAGATATAATAAAACAACTATAATAGTAATTAATAAATTTTTTTAGGTTATATAACTTCACTTCTATATACATTTTAATGACAAGATAAGAAAATAATAAAAGAGTGAGGCGATAAAAAATGAAAAATTTAATTGAAGGAAAAATTTATGATGAAGAAAGAGCTTTGTATCATTTACAAGATACAAAAGTAAGTAAATGTATTTTTGCCGGTAAAAAAGATGGAGAGTCAGTATTAAAAGAAACTAGAAATATAATAGTAGATAACTGTAGTTTTTCATTAAGATATCCATTATGGCATGTTCAAAAATATAAATTGCTAAATTCAAAATTAGATGAAAAAACAAGGGCACCTATTTGGTATTCAAATAATGGTTTAATAGAAAAATGTAATATAAAAGGAATAAAAACTTTAAGAGAATGTAGTAACATAAAAATTATAAATTCCAAAATAGATTCTAAAGAATTTGGTTGGAAATGTAATAATGTAGAGATGAAAGATACGAATATTATTTCAGAATATATATTTTTATTTAGTAAAAATGTTAAATTAGATAATATAAATTTTGAAGGTAAATATTCTTTTCAGTATATGGAGAATTTAGAGATAAATAATTCTAAATTAGATACAAAAGATGCATTTTGGCATAGTAAAAATATTATAATAAAAAATTCTATTTTAAAAGGAGAATACTTAGCTTGGTTTTCAGATGATACAACATTTATTAATTGTAAGATTATAAGTAAACAACCATTTTGTTATTGCACAAATTTAAAATTAATAAATTGTGAGATGGAAAATACAGATCTTGCATTTGAGTATTCAGAAGTAAATGCGGATATAAAAGGACATGTGATATCAATTAAAAATCCAAAGTTAGGAACAATTGTTGTAGATAGTGTAGGGGAAATTATAAGCCAGGATTCTATTATGCCAGTAAAGGGAAAAGTATTTATAAGAGAAAAATTTAAGAATAAAAATGGAGAAATAAATATACAAAAAAGCAACTCAATAAAATGAAGTGAACCCCTTTTGTTAGACAAAGAATTTAACGAAAGGGGAATTTTCATG
>CAOVHW010000009.1 GCA_948543815.1 uncultured Eubacteriales bacterium
GTCATTTTCAAATTTTAGTGAATGAAAAATTTCAAAGTTTGGATAAACATATTCATTATCGTTATCAATTACAATTAAATCGCCTAAATTTGATTTGTTTGATACGATTGAGTATAAATTATCAAATGTATTGTTGACGTTGTCAAAATGTAATTCTAATGCTTCTCTGCTTTCACCTTTACTAAAAATATTTATTTTGTTAATTAATTTTGTTTCAAGTTGTGTTTCGTTTGAAAATTTTATACTGCTCATTTAAATTCCTCCTTAAACAAATTTATGTGTTATTGAATTATTTCCATATGTTTCAATCAATTTTGCATTTTTAATAATTAGTTCGGCTTGAAACATACGTATAACAAAACGTAAATCTTTAGTATATGTTGCCGTATAGGAAAAAGTTGCAGAAGTAGATATTTTTATCGGAACAGAACTTGCATCTATAATTTGATAAGTTTTACCGTCAACTTCAATTTTTATATAGCCAATGTAATCGTAAAAGTCAGTTCCACGGTATGCAGTAGCTGAATAATCGAAAGAAAGAGTATGCCCCGCATGTAAATAAAAGTCGAAATAAGGTTTTCCATAATGAGAACTATCAGAATAGCCAGTTTGGCCAATTTTATACCCATTACTAGTAATCCTTTTAGAAACTCCATAAGATTCACCCGGGTCGTTAATTACTAAAGTTTTTGATGACAACCAAACGATAGACCAAGTACCATTAAATTTTTTTTGAACTTCGTTGCAAAATTTCCAAGCTCCATCTATTTTTTTTCTAATTGTTAAAATATTGCTCCACGAGCCATTAGTTTTTTTCTTAAACATATTAATCACCAAGCCCAAAGTGAACCATTATTGGCATTTGTTGGTTGAGCTTCTTGGGTATAAACTAAATTTAATGTTTGATTATTAACGATTAAACTTGAAACAGTTAAGTTGCTGAATTGAACGGAAGAATTTGTACCAAGTCCAAGATTATTTTTTGCTTGTTCAGTAGATGTGGCACCTGTTCCACCATTTTTGATAAGTAATATACCTGTTGCTTCGGATAAATCACTACCCGCTAAATTTTGTATTTTTTCTTTGTCGGCATCAGAAAAATTATTTTGAGAGAATCCGGGAGTTTGTCCATCAGCAAGTTTATGAGTGTGATTTTCTAAATTTTCAATGGTTGCAAAAATTAAACTTTCATTTATTGTTGCACAGATATTTTGAGTATCATTTGCGATAACAGAAATATTTATGGATTTTTCAATTATCTCGGAACCTGCCGCAGTAATATATTCTGCTAAATCATAAGCATTTTGATAGCAATATAAAATTTCGCCGTCATCAGGATCATTAGCAAATAATCCAATTTCACGCCAATAAAAACCATTTTGCAGTGAACTATTTGTAAAAGTTCCGCCAATAGTTACATAATCCTGCCCGCGATTAAAATTTGAAATATCAATATTAACCAATGGATTTATTAATTTCGTTAAAGTTGACGGAGCTTGTGTAGTTAAATTTCCATCTCCCATTTGAATTTTTGTGAAATTAAGTGGTACTCCCGTTAGTGATTTCAGTTGTAAATTTCGACCGGCATTTGTTAATCTCGGAGCGTTAAAACTCATATTTTTTACCTCATTTTAAAATTATTTTTGGTAGCTGTATGAATTACAAATCCAAAATTTATTGATGTAGATTCTGTTGAAAGTTCTAGTTCAATTGCTTCGAGCCACGAACTTAAACGTTTCATATTTGATACGGTATCAATAAATTTTTGTGCATTTTCATCTGTAATTGCAGGATTAGTTGTTGATGCTTTAAAGTAAAAAGGTTGGCCACCGTATTCATACCATTCTTTAACATGACCTGATCCAAAAATATCAGTTATTAAATCGGTAACAGCTTTTGCCGTCCCTGCATATTTGTAATACTCAAGTGTGTTCAAAATCATTTTTCGTTTTATTGATATATCAAAATTTTCATCGTATGACGGCGTACGTAATTCAATTGCTAAAATGTCCAGAATTTTATCTGATAAATTTGAAATACCAATCCAAATTTTTATTTTTTGAGTAAGCTCGATAATTTTTTTGATTTGATTACTTAAAACTATCGCTAATACTTTAACTTCTGGTTGATTTATAAGAACTTGCGGTAAAATTTTTATTATGCTTGAGTTGTAAAACTTAATCATCTTCAAGACCGCCATATAAAATTTTTTTGTGTGATAAAACAGCAACGTTTAATTCATCGATATGTATAAATTCAGGTTGTGTAATAACAACACGTTTTGCGCCAGCATTTAAAATTTGTTTGGTGAGCTCGGAAGGATTTATATCGCGTCCAATTTTTTTTTGCCAAATTTCAAATTCAGAAATAGCATTATCAACAGCATTTTGTATAGCTAAACTTTGAGCGGAATCACTTTTATTTATGTAGTAAGTTAAATTTATCTCATAGTCTTGAATTTTTGGTGCACTGACAGAAATTTTATCGCTTAATGGTTTAACATTTGCAGTCTGTAGAAATAATGCAAGCTCATTTAAAATATTTTCATCAGGTAAATTACCGTTACTCATTAAAAAACAAATAAAAATTTCGCCTGGATTAGGCGAAATAATTTTTACATCTCCAATTTCAGAATTAAATGATTTAATCCAATAAACATATGCATCGGCGGGACCAGCTACACTATACGAACTTGGAGCCAAATAAATTCGTTCAGCTAAATTTTTATCACTTTCAATATTATTTCCGCCAGAACTTACAGTTATATTTGAAACACTTGCAATGTATGGTAATGGATCAACGATAATATTTATGTCTCCAATTTTGTAATTGTTACCTATATCGCCATTGACCAAACATTTTGCATTAACTTCAATACTTTTTGCACCGGTAGGAATTTGAGCATCTTCTGTAGTTTCAAAATAAATATTTTCTTCTGCAGCTACACGAGTACCTTTAGGAATTGTAGTTATAGATTCACGAATATCAGAAATTTTAAATTGTAAAGTAGTTGATGCGGGCTTAGCAGAATTTCTAGTTATACCGCGTAAAGCTGCAAGATTATCTAAAAATTCACCATAACTATATTTTAATAAATTTTGTTTGCCTGCACGATCAATATATTGAAAAGCTTGATAGATTTGCATCGCGCAGGCATTTAAAATTAATTTAAATGGATTTGCATCTGATAGAGTAAAAGATTTTTGAGTAAGCTTTTTATATTCATCAATAAAATTATTTTCCATTTGTATTTTTAATTCATTAAGTGATAAATCATCGATAAAACTAATATTTGGTATATTTTCCAAACTGCTTATAGACATTTAATTATCACCTTTGCTTTTAATTGACCGTTAAAATCTTTTTCCCATAAAATTTTTTGAATATTAGCACGTGGTTCGTATTTAATAGTTTTTTTAATAATTTCTGCTGTCATTAAATTTTTTGCTGTTTGTATTGGCATGTCGAGAAAATTTGTATCGAGTCCAAAGTCACGATTTAATGCGCTTGTTCCAACATTTGTTGAATATAAAATTTTAAGACATTGCGAAATATCATCGTATTTATCATCATCTGTTTCGATTTCAAATTTCATTTCTTCACTTCCTTGAGATTTATATAAAAAAAATTTACTTACGTAAGTTTTTTGAAATAGGTAGAATATATCCTAAATATTATGATAAAATAATTTAAAGAGGTGATTTTTATGCAAATTGATTTAAATAATTTAGTGTCAATTTCCGAGGCAAACCAAAATTTTTCTAAAGTTGCACACTTGGTAGATGAAAAGGGTGCAGCTGTTATAATGAAAAATAATTTTCCTAAATATGTTTTGATTGAATTTAGTAAATTACAAGAAGATTCTTTTGCCGATAAAAATGATGTTGAGATTGTAGCAATGAAATTTTTAAATAAATATAAAAAAGCTTTTGAGGAATTGGCAAAATGATAAAATTAGATGTAGATGCTGTGTTTTCACTTCACTCAATTGCAATAAAAAAAACTGGTGGTTTATTTGGTGTACGGGACAAAAATTTATTAGTATCAGCTGTTAATGCCCATTTTCAAACTTATTCTAAACAAGATATTTTACAATGGATTTATAAACATAGCTAATATAATTTTTTTTCAAACATATTCTTCTAAATTCAAAGACAAAGAAGCACAAATAAGTTCACCATGATTTAAAATTGTATTCCAAGTTTCACTTATAGAATTAATTTTCCAAGGATTACTACCAATAATTTTTTCACCGATAATTAAAAATTCACTGTTTCCATCATTAATGAATTGATTAAAAGTTTCAATAATTTCTTCAGGCTTAATACCAAAAATAATATTTAGATATATATCAAAAGATATTTGTTCAAGGGTTGGGCCTAAAAATTCTGAATGTGGTTTTTGTCCAATAATTTCATGAGTTGCCCATTTATTACTTATTTGTCTTTGAAAATTATTAAACGTCAATATTTTTTGATCACTGGTTTCAAAAATAATTTTAGTCCCAAAAGTTCCGATTGCCATTTAAATTTTTGCCTCCAATTTTTCAATTCGAGTTTGCAAATCAGAAATTTTTTGCATAAGTTTACCTAAATTTATATTTTGATTTTTATCAGTTAAATTTATATCTGGCGCACAAATAAAAAGTTTTTCAGTTTGTTCATCATATTTTATGAATGAATTTTCTGAAAAACTTTTTTTGTATATTTTATTGTCACAATCATTATCAGGTAAATTTTTTTTATTCCAAAATCGTCCAAGAATTATTTTATCCGAAATAACACATACCAATTGACCAACTTTGGGTAAATTATATTCACTACATAAGAAAGGAATTTTACGCGATACAGATTTATCTTTATCATCATAAACAATACGAGCAAGTCCATTTTTGTAATCAATATCGGAAATTTTACCAAAATGAATTTTATCCATCTTCTTCACCACTGAAAGTATTTGCCGCATTAATTATAAGTTGCGGCAAAAAATTTATTGTATGAGAATTTTTTATCCAATATTCTGATGAATTTATAATTCCATTTTCTTCGAGTATTGAAATTGCTTGCTGTAAGTTTAAATTTTTTTTTGATATCAAATTATTTTTTATTCGCGATGCTAAATTTATTAATAATTCGTCCAAATATAAAATATCAGTATAATGATTTTTCCAGTATAACGGCGTCTTAATTATTCCTAAATTATTTAAACGCTCAATTGCTTCTTTAATTACTGTATCTTCAGTAAATTCTATTAAACTTAGTTCGAGATTTATTGTGTATCCATTAGCAATTGAATGTGAAACACTGTCAATGAAATATTTTCCACTGAGTTTACCTAAATTTGCAACTGTTATCGTTTGGCCTGCATAAAATTTTGTATTACCTATGAGATTTATTGAAAGAGTTGTTGAGTTGTGATTTGCGTTTGAAATTGCTGCATTTAATTTTAATTGTGCATCAGCTAATGAATCAGCTTTACATGTAAGATTTAATATTCGTAAACCATTTCCTGTTTTATATATAATTTCTTCTTCAGTGTCAGGATTTATATAACTAATTTGCCCACCTGTATAAGTACCGTATAGTGATGTTTTCCAACTCCAATTAATTATATTATTTTGAGTTAATATAGCTATAGGTTTATTTGTTTTGTATTGTTCACGATTAAAAATTACAAGTTTATTTGAATAAATTTTCATACATAAACCATAAGTTTCACATAAATTTGATAAAAATTCACAGTCAGTTTGTTCATTTTGTTCAATTGATGAAATTTTTATTGTTGGCGCATCAAAAAATAATTTAATATTTGCACGTGTAGCAATCTCATTTGCAATTTGCATAATTGAAATATTTTCCCAAGTTTTTGTACGAGCAGTAGATTTAAATGATTCATTAAGTGGCGTAGAAATTGCAGATATGTTTAAAATTTGCGGTACTGCGGAAAAAGAAAATTCATCTAGTAAAAACTCACCGCAATCTAAAATTCGATTGTCATTTTCAAAATCCCAATCAAAAATTTTAATTATTGCACGTAATGTATCACCTTTTTGTGGCATCCATGCAGTTTTCCAATAATTTTTTGAATCATCAATAGTAATTGAAATTGTATCGCCAACACCATTAGCATTATCAACATATTCAAATGATTCCAAACAATTATCTAAACTAGTACTAATTGCTTTGCCATTATAAAAAATTTCAACTTTACTTTTTCTTGTTCGCATTATTATTGTCTCCAAGGTGGGGGATTTGAATTTTGTACTGAAATTTCAGGGATAAAAATTTTTTGCCCTGCACTAAAAATAAAAATATCGAGCAGTGAAAAATTATTAGCCATTAAAACATCAGCATATATTTCACTGCCATAAACTTTTTTTGCAACTATATCCCATGTATCACCTTGCAAAGTTTTGTAATACATTAAAATCACCTATACAAAAGATTTTCTTGCGAGTTCATGTCGATATTCTTTTATCCATTGTTTAAATTGCTTAAAAGTTTCGCGATTTGATGTTTCTATATCTTTTTTGTTTTTAACGCCATAAAAATTTTGTACAGGAGCAAAAGTTATATTTGTATTTTGAGTTTGTAAAAGATTATCTAATTTTGAGAGTGGCATAACTGCTTCAGGTTCATTACCTTCACCAATTAAAGCTGTAGTCGGTCGATTTATAACAGCACCGCTAGCAAGTTCTGGGATTTTAGGAATATCAAATTTTTTACCGCCAACAAATGGAATCCAATTAGGAATATTAAGAGATATTGAAGAAATTTTTTCGATTAGGAAATTTATTGAGCGGATTATTGTATTAATTGGATTTTTAGCAATTTCTGCAATTAAACCAAAAGTATTTTTAAATATATCAACGATATTTTGCCAAGCATTACTCCAATTACCGGTAAAAATATTCGTTATAAATTCAATAATACTGCTTAAAATGTCGTTTATAAAACTGATTGCGTTTGTAATTGAATCAATAGTTGCTAAAATGTTTGCACTAACGAGCGGTAAGAAATAATCAAGTGCAGATAAAATTTTATCAAGAAGCGGTTTGACTGTGTTCCAAATCAAATCAAGCAAAGGTAATATTTTTGAAAATAAATTTTCTATTTTAGGCATAATTTTTTCTAATGCGACAATAATTTTAGGCATAAATTCATTCGATATAAATAAAATAATTTTTTCAAAAATCGGTTTAAGTTTCACAAAAATAAATTGCATGACTCCAAAAGATTTATTTTGTAATTCTATAAATTTGTCGGTAATGTTTGTCAAACTTGGGCCAATTTTTTTACCTAAATCACTGATAAATATAAAAATATTTTTTATCAGCGGTAAAATATTAACTTTTAAAAGTTGAAATTGCTGACTAAAACCATTCTTGATAATAGCTCCAATTTTTTTTGCAATTGGTGCAATTGATAAAAATACATCAAAAATATTTCTTGCTATTTCAGTCAATGTAGGTTTTATACGTTGAAACATAGGTTCAAGTATGTTGACTGTTATACGTGTAAACTTTTCAATGCCTTCTGTTAGTTTCGGAATAAAATTTGCTACGGCTTTAATTGCAATTATTGCCATAGGTGCAAAATTTTTTATAAGATTAATCTTTGCATCATCAACTGCTGAATTAAAAATTGCCATTGCTCCACTCATTGTATTTGTAATCTGCTCGGCCATATTCATTAACGAACCATCTGCATTATGTAATTCATCAGAAAGCTGTGACCATTCGCTTACTCCTTTATCTGTTGTCGTATTTAATCCTGATAAAAGTGCATTTAATGTATCAATTTGTGATTTTCCACCTAATGCTGCAAGTGTCGCACTCCTTTGTTCATCTGTCATATCTTTTGTAGTATTGTTTACAAGCTCTAATGTTTCCTGCAAGCCAATAAATTTTCCATTAGAATCAAATGCTGAAATTCCTAACTGCTTCATCATTTTCCCTGCTTCACCTGTTCCTGAAGTAAGTCGTAATAATGTACTATTTAATTTTGTTCCAGCTTCACTACCTTTAATACCACGATTAGCTAAAACTCCAAGTGCTGTTGCACTATCTGCAACTTCAACATTTAATCCGTTTAAAGTTCCGCCAACTCCTAAATATGCTTCCATAAGTTGTTGTGCAGTTTGATTTGATTTATTATTTGCTTTTGTAGCGATATTTAAATAATCCGTTAAATCTTCAACTTTTAGACTCATTGCAGACATTGTATCGGTTACAAGATCCGAACACGTTGCCAAATCCATTTGTGTAGCTTCAGAAAGACGTAAAACAGGTTCAAGTGCTTTGATTGAAGTATCAACATCCCAACCGGCTAATGCCATAAATCCAAGCGCATCAGATGCTTCAGAAGCAGTTTTTGTTGTAGCTTTACCCATAGCTAATGCGGCTTCCTCAAGTTTTTTATATTCTTTTTCACTTGCACCTGCAGTTGCTGCTGTTTTTGCTATTGATTGTTCAAACTCTGTAAATGTATTTATACTGCTGCCGATAAATTGTCCAATTTTTACTGCAGCAAAAGCTGCTGATGCAATTGTGGCAGCTTTTTTTGCAGCAGCAGAAATAATATTCATTTGTGATTTCGCAACAGTTACACTTTTATTTAATGATGAATCAATTTGTCCCGCAATTTTAATAGCAAGTTTTTGTTCCTTAGCGGCCAAGATTATTCACCTCGTTAATAATTTCGCGAAGTTCACTGATTGGTAGTTCATAAAAGAAGTTTAAGTTTGTATATAAAATTCTTGATAAATTTATACATAAACGTCTTATATCTTTTGTATCACTGATTTTTATTCCGAACCGAAAAAAAATTCTGTTACGATATTTTTTAACTTGATAGCATCCTGGCATGATAATCCTTTAAAAAATTCAACAGGATGTTTTGTTACTCGTGCTGCAATATAACAAGCATACTCAAGTGACATTTCAGGTAAGATTGTAATATTTCCTTGTCGCTCTAAAATTTTTTGTACTGTTATCATGTCAGCGGCACATAAATTTTCTATACCGTCAAAATTTATTTGTGTAAATGTTTTTCCTTCAAATTCATATGGCTTTGATAATTTTAAAATGTTCATATTAGATTCCTCACTTTCTCTAAAATATCTATTTCATCAACTTTATAAACACAATTTAATTTATCTAACTCTATTTTTGTTTTGCCATCGAGTACGATTAAAATATAATTTAATTCAATTTTTATACTCGATTCAGTTGGACTACCTTGTTTTAAAGTACCGGCCGTAAAAGATTTAAGTCTGCCACGTACAACAATTCGTATACCTTTAAAATTTGCACTACCATCACCATTTGTATATTGCTGTGACGCACGTAGTGTTAAATCAACCGCAGATAATGGTGGCATAATTGAAAAAATATCATCGTCTAGTACACGAAAAGGAATTTCAAGTTCCATTGAGCTAAATTGTCCAATTGTTGGCGAATCAATTTCACCTAAAATTCCCGGTCCTGATATAGTTTCAGTTAAAGCCTCAAAACTTGGTAAAGTTATCTCGCCTGATAAGCCAATTAATTTTTCACCTTTGCTGTAAACATTAAACATGTTTATTTTTTCGGGAATATTATTCATTTCGATTACCTCCCGATATTTCAATCATATTTGGGTCAAATTCTAAAATGTTTTCGATGTTTTCTGCGGGTGAATATGGCGCAAGATATTGATGGAAACGAATTGTTCCATTTAAAATATCATCTATCGAATTTTCTGTTTGTAAAAATTCTATTTTTGCACCGGCACAAAATCCACGTGCAACATAACTATTACCACGAATATTTTCACTATCGCATATATTTTCAATCAATCTGTAGTTTGCCGGATTATCAACATGTTCAAAATAAGTCTGAATAAAATTATTTGCCCACCAACTAAAAAACCGTCGGCAACAAAACCAACGGTCTTTTGGTTCAGATATTTCAGGATAAGCTGCGGTATTATTTCCCCACGATTTAAATCCATTTAAATTTATTGCAGTTGTAATACCATAACTGTTTAAAATATTTCCTTGTTCTTGGTCGAGATAAATTTCACTGCCATCATTTAAAATTGTTTTGCTGATTTTTAAATCTTTGTTTGATGGACTTAGGTTCGGTACATTTGAATTATTTGCATCGGTATAAGCTATTAGTGCGCCGAAGATTGCGGAATAAAAATAAATTTTATCATCCACAGATACTTTTGGCCATAAGACAACAGCATGTGAGCTATTAAATCTACTAATTTCTTTTATTTGTGCACATTCTTCAAGTGTATCAGCATCTAAATCCAAAATTGTTTCGCACGAAAAAACACCATTTATTTTCTCGCATTTATTTTGCATTTCAGCAGCAACATCAAAATTTTGACTAAATCCCGGTGCCAAAATCAATCCCGGAATCAACCCAAACTTAGGATAGATTTGACGCACCAAATGTAAACCTGTTTCTTTGTTTGTTTCATGTTGACCAATAATATCATACTTTGTAACAGCAGTTGGATCTATACTCGTACTTGAAATTTTTACGCTCGTTTCATTCGCTAAAGAATCAAAAACTGTAACAATAACAAATCCATTCTTATCAAAACTTAAAGTATAATCTTTATCTTTAGTATAAATTTCAGTTTCATCTGAATTTTGTATGGTAACAGTATCAAGTAAAATACCGCTTATTGGAATTGTAATTTGATTTTTTATTATAAAATATTCTGTTGCTATATTTTCTTTCTTGTGAATCTTTGGATCTAATACGTTAATTAAAATTATTGGTGCCACGTTAAAAATTTCAAAGTTTGCACTTATACTTTGACAAAGTGTATATTTCTCAAAATCTGTACAATATCCTACAGCTTTTTGAGCTTGTTCAAAACTATAAACAATTTTTGGACTGTTCGTTGCCTCATATGGTTTATCTGCTAAGTTTATCGGTGCCGTACCAATTATGACTTGTAGACCAGCTATTGTGTTTATTGCCTTTTTAGTTTGTGTTGGCTTTTCTGATACATATATCCCATGTTTGTATGACATTTAAATACCTCCTAAAAAAATATCTTCTTTACGTACTGCAGGAATTTCAAAAAACATTTGTAAGCCACCGAAAAAATATGGATACGTATCACTATCCTGTAAAGTCCATTCAAATGGTGGAATAGCAAAAAATTTATTATTTAAACATGAATTTTTTGCAAATCGCTCATAAATTTTATTTATGATATGAAAAATATCGCAATGACCTTGATTATCCAAATTACGATCACATATACATATTAAAAATAAAACTGAAATTTTTTGTGCATCTTCAAAGCTTATGATTTTACCGTTTTCTAAACGTACAATTATATACGGCTCAGGAGTATCCGAATTCTCAGAATTTATCGGTACACTTTGCGCAAAAATATTTAATTGTTTTGAATTAGCTTCGGAATTTTTTAATCTGTAATCCAGAAAAATTTTTTTTAGCTCAATTATTAATTCCATTTGTAATTCATATGGCGTCATTTTTTTTGCTCCAATAATTTTTTTATCTGCTTTTCAATATTTTTTTGTAGATTTGTTTTTATTTTTGGTTCAACTATTTTATATACACGTTTTTCATTACCAAGCATTGTTGGAATTGATACACTATATAAAGTTTTTATTGGTAGTCGCCATTGTGATTTTCGTTGCGCAATTGCAATATGTCCACTTTTAAATTTCGTTATAAATGCTTTAATGTTTCCAACTTGTAGTGGCTTAAGTTTATTCTTTTTTATAACTTTAGCTCTACGAATTTCTGGCTGATTTTTACCGGTTGCAATATTTGCCGGATTTACTCGAAACTCTTTTAATGAAATTGGTTTACCTTTAGCAATTATTATTGCATTTAGTGTTTGCTTAGTTGCTTTATTTATTTTTGTCGCTTTATTAAATCCACTTATTTTTATTGAGTAAATTTTTTTCGCTTCAGTATGTAAATCTTTTTTAGCTTGTTTTGCTGTTTCATTCAAGGCTTTTGATAATACAATTGTTGCTTTATTTCTTAATGTATTAAGTTTTTCTTCTATCAATTTCATTTGCTTTTTTGCATCTATGTCGATTTTTATCATGAATTTTTTTCTCCTCAAAATTTACAATAAAAATTTTTTATGACATATTTGAATCTAATGTAATTGCAAAAATTCCATCTTCCTCAATACAATCAATTACTCTGTAAAAAAATTTTTTATCTAAAACTAAAAGCTTCCCAATCGTTGGTTTCTTACCATATTGAGAAGCTTTTATATATATTAAAATTTGTCCCGCATATAATCCATCTTTATGAATATTCAAAAGTGTTTGTCTTTGCATCAATTCATTATTATCGATTAATACATCCATTTCTATACCGTCAATTAAATGTTTCTCTGCAAAATCATTACACGATAAAAAAATTTTTTCTGCATCTGCTTTTATCAAATCTTTGAATGCACTCATTGTATTCTCACTTTTATTGTTGTACCTTGTGATGTTTCTACTGCTAATCCAGCCAAAACATTTTTACCTTCAGCTGTTTCTAATGTTATTTTCCCATCAGAATTTAGATAAACAAATTTACCAAAGTTTATTGTTTCATTTTCATTCTTCGGCATTTCATAAATTCCTGTTAAATGTAATGTTCCAGTTTCTTTTGGATTAATATCACAACCTGCAATAGCTATACGTGTAGATAAATTTATAATTTCGCCGCTCTCAATTAATTTTTCTGTCTCATTTACAAAATCTATCGTATCACCTTTTTGAATATAAATTGCTTTTGGCATTTCTATCACTCCTTAAAATTTTATACCGAGATTTTTTGCGATACCTCGATAATCTATAACAGTTACTCCCCAATCTAAATAAATATCCCATACAAATCCAAGTTGTCCCGCTGCTTCCATACGTCTTATGGTTGGAATTTCTTGGCCATTTAAATAATCTACCTGAATACTTTTTGCATCATTTTTATTCCCAACAATAAACCATGGCACTGCATTTTTCTTTGCTAAAACATTTATCGTTGGATCTTCTATAACTTCAATTGGATAGTTATAAAGTGGATTAATACTTTGAGTATTATCGTTTGTATTTATTGTGGGACTGCCTAAAATTGTACGGACTATAAATCCATAGCCAACTGGTACAATTAAATATGCTGGATTAATTATTATTGCATCACCAAACTGATCAGTTTGTTTTTGCATTTGCATAATTATTTCCTGTAAGCTCTCACTTGTAATTTTTGAGCCATCTACTACTAAATTTTTATGCTTGGCAGAAAATATTGTATCGCCATCATAAATTACAGGATTATTTACCAAAATATCATATACTTGTTTATTTATCGTTTTTCGTGCACTTACTGCATATCGTGCCGGTATTGTTGTTAAAAAATCTATATCATCATTTATAAATGCTTGGCGTGACATTGTAAATTGTCGCCCATATGTTTTTAAACTTCTACTTGGTAATTTCTCATCAATTGGTAAATCATGTTTTAATTCACCATTTTCCGGTACAAATAAAAATTCTCCCGCATTACCAATCAAATAGTTATTTTCAACTGTTTTGAAATCACGTAGTGTTCCTTTACTTGTCCACTTATCAAATGTTACGGCAACTTTTTTATAACCTGCAATATAAGATTTATTTATTACTTGATCCATTATGCTTGGGAATGCAGAAGTTGGATTATAAAATTCACGTGCTAATATCGATAAAATTTCATCATTACTTTTATTATTTAAAGATTGATGATTATCACGCTTAAATGATTCTATAGCTAAATCTCTTAAACTCATATTTAAAAATTCACGTGCACCATTATTTTTATCAATATTTTCAAGCCCACTACGAATCAAAATTGAATCAGCTGCCGCCTCACGAAATTTATCACCTTCATCTTTAATTACTGACAAATTTAACGGTGATTTTTCTTTTATCAAATTTTTTAAAATTTCTGCGCGTGTTTCATCTACTGTTTGTCCGGATTCTATGTAAGTGCTTGGATCGATCTCAAATTCACGGCATAAATTTGTTATTTCATTTATTCGTTCTCTCTCAACCAATATCAATTTTTCAATATTTATTTCTTCACTCATTTTTTCTCCTCCATTAGTTTCTTGACGATTAACACCAACACTTGCGTCTGCCGGAACAGATACAACAGAAATTTCAAGTGGTGTCCATTTACGTGCAATACTGCATGGTCCAACAAAACGTTCGTCATAAGATTTTTCACAAGCTTTAACTTCTTCCCATTTATCAACTGTATAACCAACGCTAATACCTTTAAGAGTTCCACTTTTTACTTTTTCAAAAATTTTTTGTGATTCAACATCAGAATCAAATTTTATTTTTGCGTAACCTTTAAAATTTTCAATCCATGCACGCTCTATCTTCCCAATTACATTATTTCGATCGTGATTGAATAGCACACATCCAATTTCATTTAGTCGTGAAAGATTTACTGCTGATGGAGAATGATCTAAAATTTCGGTACCAAAAAATCTTTCATACGGTGTTTCACTCGAAAAACTAATAATTTGTACTTCATCTTCTGCTTTTTCAATTTCTACATATCTATTGTAAATTTGCTTGCTCACCAAAAATTACACCTCCAAGTTTTAAACCTTTTAAATTTCCATACATAATTACTTCTGACATTTCATCTATTTGCTCACGCCAATCCTTACCATTTTCAGCTGCAATTTGTTTGAAAGTTTTTTGTCCTGTTTGTAATGCAATCTTATTTGCATTTGCTTCTTTAGCTGGATCAATCCATTTTTTTGGCGATGAAACCCAATTATGTTTTAAATATTTTTGGCGGTCACTAAAAAAATTTGGCATATGAAAAATTCCGGTTAGGTAACCGGAAATTAAAAATGACTCATAAACTTCACTCATTAAATTTTCTTGTAGTAACTCAATTTCTTCCGCAAATGTAAGTTCATCTTCAATAGAACTTTGACGTGCTGACGAATAATTTGTTTCACTCATATCTCGTGATGTTGCTTCATAACTTAATCCTTGTCCCGCACTAATTAATCGTTGCTGCATTTTTAAAAATGCTGTTGCATCTGAACCAGCATTTTTTGGATCAACAACTTGAATCTCATCTCCTGCATTCATTTCTTTTACCATTCCCGGTGCAAGCATCTTACTTGTGTATTCAATACGTCCTTCATTATTTGTAATTGAATTTCGCCCCAAACCTGTTGTCGGAATCGCTTTCTTTATAAATACTGCCAAACATGCCGCAATTCGTTCCTTAACACTTACCGCCGTGATAAATTCATTTGTATCCCGTACACGTGTTATTGTTGGTGCCATATCTGAAATTTCTCGAATTTGTGATGGTCGCGTCTTGGAAAAATAAAATATAACATCACTTGCTGGTACGTAAATCGGATTTAATATTTGATATCCATCAGCAGCATATTGACGAATATAGTAACCAACTGCTTTATTATAAGAGTTATATTCTATTCCTCCTACAACTTTATTATTTTTATGCTTAGGTTGAAATTGCATCGTATCAAGTTCATCAACTTCTATTGCTTGAAGTTTAAACGGTAAAATACCATCATTTGTATAACGTTTTAGAAATAATATCCCACCATCAACCTTTTTTCGTTCCACTGCCATTCGTAGCAATTGATTAAAACTTTGTGTACCTGTTACGTCACAATTTTTTTTCTTTGTCCATTCAAACCATATTTCTTCAATTCTATTATTTAATTTTTCGTCAGGACTACGTGCTTGTAAAGTAAAACCTTTCCCAACAACATTTCGTCGATATGCAGATATAATACTGTTTGCCATATCACTATTTCGTTCCAAATCACGTGCTCTTGCACGTATTATGTCACGTTGTATTCTATCTGTTGTTTCCGCTGAATTATTAAACACTGTCCAATTTGAATTTAATCGTCCAAAATTACCTGCATCATAATTACGGCGTATAAAAATTTTTTTTAGGCTATCTATAATTTTCAAATTTTCACCGCCCTTCAAAAAATGTTACATAAGTATCACTTAATAAATTTGTAGCGTTCTTCGCTTCACTTTGCGCTGTTAAATCATCCCGCATTTGTTTTAACATACTTAAATCTGCACGCGTTAAAGAACGAGAACCAATTTTATAACTTTGACCGCCTGCCAAAACTGAATATATTGCTTTGTTTACTTCAATCAACATTTCATCTGTCGTCATATATCTCGCTCCTTTTTCCCTTTTAATATAAAACCGTTCTTTTTTTGAAAAAAAAGAACCCAAAAAACTTTATAAAAAACTTTGTGCAACCGCACAAAGTTTTTTGTTAAAGCTTCTTTTAAAAAATATTTTAAAGCCAATTATCATTGTTTTTTATCCAATTTTCTTCTTGTGTCTCAAATTTTTTTTGAGATACTGATTCTGTTTCGCGTAAAAATAAATTTCTTACGCCCAAAACATCTGCTGCTGCCATTGCATAAACTTCTGCATCTAAATAATGATTATCAGCATGACTATTTTTTAATACCCATTTCATAACTTCACGACCATTACTATGTTCAATAACTTTATGCTCTGATGTTACTTGATGCGCATAATCCAAATCACAATTTTTATAAACCATCCATGAACCTTGTCCATTTTCTTTACGCATCCTTGCAGCTATCATATCTTTATATTTACCTGTATCAATTAACACGAGATTCATTCCGTATGCCTTTGATAAAGATTTATTTACCATGCTTAATTTATAATGGCTTAGCATTGTATTTGATGCTCCCTTACATGGTAAAGCCCATTGTGAATTCATTGCGCAATAATCATATATTTCATCAGTTTGTGCTCCCGAATCAATTAATACTAAATCTACAAGCATTGAGCCTGAATCAGATCTTTTATACTCTAAATTCATAATTTGTGTAATTTCACTCAGACTAAAAGCTTGTCCATGTGCAATATTTTGACTCGTTAAAAAATTCCCCCACGCACGAATTGTCCAATATAAACAATTTTCTTGTACATCTACTCCTGCCGTAAGTAAACGTGTCCACGGTGGTACAATATACATATCAAATTTTGTTTGCCGCTGTAAAATTGTTTGTGCATCTGTTTTTAATTTTGTATCTTCCCATGGCTCTGCTAACCATGAATTTGTAAAATTATGAAGCATATCTGGATCATCTTTTGATTTCATAAATTCTTTTGCTATTTGTGAGAACCTTACAAATGGTGAATATAATGTATTTATCCAAAATACTACAGACTTTGAAAATTGTGTATTACGTTTAACAATATGCCATTTGCCAAATTTCAGTATTTGAATTTTATTTTGATCAGTGATAATTTCACCACATTCCTGGCAACAATAATGAGCAAATTCTGCACGATCAATCTGAGTTTTTATTTGCTCCTTAGACGGCCATTTTATTTGTGCAAATTTTAATTCAATTTCTTTTCCACAATGTGGACACGGTACAAAATAATGTTTTTCAATATCAGCATTCTCTTTTGCCTTCCAAATATGTCCAGTTCGTAATGTTGGTGTTGAACACATATAAATTTTTCGATTGAAAAATGTTTTCGTACGCTCACGCGCTAAACTTATTGGATCTGCTTCTTTTCGTGTGGCACTCGGATATTTATCTACTTCATCTAAAAATAAATATCGTATTGGTTTTGACGCAAGACTACTTGGACTGTTTGAACCTACAAGCGATATGTACATATTGTCAAATTGTAATTCAGTTTTTTGCGAATCTTTTTTGATAAATTTTTTTATCAATTCAGGTGTTGATTTCAACATTGGTAATAAACGATTACATGACATATTTTCGGCCAATACATCAGTTGGATATACAATTAATGCGGGTGCAGGATCTTGTGAAATAGCATAGCCTAACATGTTTTGCATTGCTTCCGTACCACCAACTTGTGTTGGTTTTACAAATATTATTTCTTCCGTCTCGTAATTACAAAATTCATCCATAATATCTATCAAGTATGGTGTAATTTCATTTCGCCAATGACCTGGCATTGCAGAAGCTCGTGCATCTAAAATTCGATTTTTTTCTGACCACTGTGATACACTTATTGATTCTGGCGGCCGTAAATATTCAAGCGCATGTTTTTGATAAGCTGTTACCTTGATTTTTTTTGGCATGAAATTAAAACTTGGAACTTATACAATTAATAACAAACGAACGTAAAATTTCACTAATTTCATTTGTCATATCTTTTTCTAATCCACGCACTTGTAATGGTTCTATATAACCATTTATTCTACCAATTATCCGATTTGGTATCGACATCGCAAATTTCTTAAATGCTACAAAAAATTTGCTGTAATCAAGTTGTACTTCTTCAACTGAAATATATTTGCCTGTCGCTATTTCTTTACGTATATTTTGTAGTTCACCTTGAATTTCTTTTAATGCAATTTCTGCACGAAGTTTTTGTTCTTTTAATTCCGATTCACGTTCCGTCTTATTGCGCCCATATGCTTTCTCTGATAAATATTTTATATATCTTTGTATCGTTGACACCAATTCATATTTACGTACTCCGTCTTTATCTCTTTGCGTTTTTATTATTCCGTCTTGTGTAAGTTGTTGAATCCGTCTGACACTTAATCCGAAAAGTTGTGCAATAACTTCAGTGCGATAACATTCAGACATTTATTTTTACCGCCTTTTTACCTGTGAATTCTTCCCATCTATTTTTTATTACATCGCAATATCTTTCATCTAGCTCACATAAATATGCATTACGATTTAATTGTTCTGCTGCAATTAATGTACTTCCACTACCACCAAACGGATCCAAAATATTTTGGTTTATTTTACTGCTATTTTTTATTAATGTACCTATTAATTCAATTGGTTTCATTGTTGGATGCAAATCATTTTTCAACGGTTTATCTGCATACAACACAGTTGTTTTACATTCATGATTAATTTTATTTATGTATTCTATCAAGTCACGCTTACTCATTTTTTCATAATCAAATGGTTCCTCAAGTATTATCGTATCTTTAGTTCTATCGGCTATAAAATAATGTGCTTTACCCTCTCTCCATCCATATAAAATTGGCTCGTGTCTGTAGTGATAATCTTGCCGGCTTATGACAAAATGATTTTTCTCCCATATTAAATTTTGTGATAGCTTCCAACCAACTGTTTTAAATGCTTTTATAAAATTTTCAACTTCATGTTCACCATAAAAAACATATATTACTGTACCTTCATGAGATACATTATACATCGCTTTAAAAGCTGCATTTATAAATTCATAAAAATCTTGTGCTTTCATTTTGTCGTTTTTTATTGGTTGTACTTTTTTGAATTTCTTATCTTTCAGATATTTGTTTAAAAATTCATTTTTGCCACCGTAATCTACATTGTACGGTGGATCTGTGATTATTAAGTCTACTTGACTGCCTGCCATTAATTTTTTTATATCATTTTGATTTGTACTATCACCACACATTAAAAAATGGCGACCTAATTGCCATATGTCCCCATATTTCGTTTGAGGCGTTGTAATTTTTTTTAAATTTTCTTCCACGTTATAATCATCATCATTTGCTTGCTCAATACTAAATTTGTTTAGCAAATTTTCAAATTCATCATTATTAAAACCTGTTAATGATATATCAAATTCATCAAGCTTTAATTCTAATAACACATCTTTTAATTTTGCTTCATCCCAATCACCACTAATTTTATTGAGTGCAATATTTAATGCTTTTTCATCTGTTTTATTTAATTCCACAACAACTGTATCTATTTCATCGTAACCAAGTTCATGCATAACTTTTACACGTTGGTGGCCCCCTATAATCGTTCCGTCTGAATTTATTATTATCGGATCTACATACCCAAATTTTTGTATGCTGCATTTTATTTTTTGATATTCGGCATCTGATGGCTGTAAATCTTCTCGTGGATTATATTCTGCTGCTTTTAATTCTTTCAACTTTCTTTTCTCAATCCGCATATCTAACCTCCAATACAAAAAACATCTTTGGTTTTAATCAACCAAAGATGTTTTTTCCTTATATAACAATAAATTTTTTATGCAGTTTTACTTGTTTGAAGCTTTTCTACTTCATCCAAGGAAAGGCCGGAATATTCCGCAATTTTTTCTAGCGGTAAAACTCCATCGCTTAACATTCTTTTTGCTGTATCTATTGCTCCTTCTTTAATTCCATCTTCTATGCCTTCTTTCCATGCATCATTTCTCATATCTTCCATAACTCTACACATAATTGCAATCCCCTCCTTATGTTCTTTAAAAAATTTTACTCGGTTTGCCAATGTTTCGTAGTTCATATCTGACGGATTCGTACAAGAAAAGTCATGCATTAATTTCCCTATTGGAGTTTCATCACGATATGCTCCATTTACATACAATATATGTGAGCCATCGCAAAACATCTCGTTAGTTTCAGAAATATATCTTTCTATGTGATATAACGGTTTGCCTTTCCCCATAACATCATTTTCTGTGATGAAAATAACATATGTCTCCGGTAGTTTCTCAAAATCTTCGCCTTTCTCCAAAATATTTATATCTAACATACTGCTATTATATCTTGCTCTTTTTCTCCCTGCTCCTTTATCAGAACGTTGGATTTCAATATTATATTTTCGTCCAAAACTATCTGTCGCTAACACATCTAATCTAACTGAACGCTTTAACAAATTTTCTATGAATATTTGCGTACGAACATCTATAATTTTTAAATCTTGCTTATTTAACACAATACGTAATATTAACTCTATACATTCATTATTGTCCTCAAAACATTTTGTCATAAAATCATCATCAAGTAATCGAAATCCTTTTAAACGTTGTAAATCTTCTTCATGTTTTTGATTTGTTTTTTCCACTGATGACAAAATATTTCACCTCATATGAGATTATTATACCACATTTTTCACTTTTTTTACTCAAGTTTACATATTGCGTAACGAAATAGATAAATATTTTTCACATTTTGAAAAGTAAAAAACGCCAGTTCGTGGCCCCGCCTTTTATTAATCGCTCAGTAGTACCTTTTTACCTCAACAACTTTTTTTATCAATAGTATTGTAGCACATATTTAAGTGCCCTTTTATGCCCATTTTTATCTTTTGGATTTTAATTTTTTAATCGCTTTTGATTCAAGTTTATAACATGTTCTGATATGGTAATTTGTTTCTTTTGCAATCTCACTCCATGTCATATTTTTTAAATAACGATAATAAATCACTTTGTATTGAGGTTCTGGAAGTTCTCTTATCTTTTCTATCGCTTTATTTATTTTTGTTTCAGCTACAAAAACAAGTTTAATATACTTGTCTTTTAGCATTAATAATTTTATTATTTGCTCACTTTTTTTATCTCGCATATCATGTGATTTTGGCATATCACTATATTTTACCGCAGAATATTCAATTGCCGTTTCAAGTTCTTTTATTTTCTCTGCCAAAATTTTTGATTCAAACTTTAACTTTTTTATTTTATCAAACTCAAACATGTTCATTTTTATGATTCAACTCCTATGGTATTATATCCATTTCATATTTTGTTTTAAGACTGAGTTAAAAACGATAACTTGCAACTATTTGTCTCGCAACCGATTTGCAAATACTTTGGTATTTGCTTTTTTTCTTTTGCCTGTTCAATCAGCGATTCAAATATTTTTAAAAAATGTGCACGGTTAAGTTCTGGATTCTCACTTTTACAAAGCTCAGCAAATCCACCCATTTGCTTTATTACTTCTTGAGTTATTGGCGATAAAGATTTTATTCCATCTGCCGCTTTGTAATAGCCATAATTTCTCATAGCTGTTATTGTTTCCTGCCATGCTTGTCCACCTGTTAAATTTTTATCACTGTTCGATATAACTTCCAAAATTTCTGCAATACTTGGTGGAAAATCTTTTTTTGTTGCTATTAAATTCATTATTGCTAATCCAACACTTTTACTATCAATATCTGCAAACATAATCTCCCAAAGATCAATCATATCTTTTGCTTCTGACTCAGTTAAATCTTTATAAAAATTTCTGTACGCACTTTTAAATTTCCTTAAAATATTTATCGTTTCATCTCTTGTCATATAATATGTCCCTCCTTACGTGCTATAAGAGTAAAAACATCTTCCGCTTTACTATTTTCATAACCTAAAGTTTTATAATCGTCTTCCCATCTTTTTTGATTAAACCATGTAGAACCTTGTGGTATGTATTGATAATCTATATTTTTAAATTTCACATAGCTTATAAAATTCATTAATCCATTTTTAATTTCATCATGCTTTACTCCTGATCTTATTGCCTTTTCGTAATTTTTTTTTGCTTGAGCTTTACCTTGTTTTTTTGGATACTGCTCCCATAACTCATTAAATCCATTTTCAATTTCTCTTTGGCTTTTTTTTATTTGAATATATGTATCTTTTGACGGTATGTTTTTTTCTATTTCTATCTTTAACTCTTTCTCTATCTCTATCTCTGGTGTAGAAATCATGTAAGATTTCTTACACGATTTCTGCAAGCCAGTTTGTAATGATGTTTTCTCACTCTTAATTTTATTGTAGTAAAGTCTTTGTCTATCTGCTTCATTTGATGACGTACCAATAAAATTTTGGATATCGCACATATAAATTGCACCATTATCTAAAATTTCAACAAGATTTAATTGCTTAAAAATTTCTAATGCCTTTTCAACTGTACCAACTTGATGACGTACAACTTGTGCCAAAACAGTTGGAGTATACGGAATTATTCCTTTAAACATTAAACGGCCATCACTCTTTAAACTTCTCAAATATAATTTAAGTAAAATATCAGAGTATAAATATCCATCAAGCATACTTTGTAAAATTATCATTTCTTCACTTTCATAAAAATTTTCTTTAAGTTTCAGGTAATAATATTTTTTGTTATCACTCATTTATTTCACCATAAATTTTATAAATCGGGATATTAAATCCAAAAGAAAAATTTTTACCAAAAAAATTTAAATCATTTAAATTTAAATATTTTGCTTGGCATAAGTTATATAAAGCTTTTTTTAGCCGTCCAATTTTTATATTTAAATGTCGTATGACATAAAATAAATCCATACGCATTGAATGAGTTATAACGTAAATTATGTCATATTTACTTAGCGCAACATGATATAGATAAAAATAAATAGCTTTTTCGTCAATACTAATATAAGCATCATTCATAACTTGTTTTAGACACGTATTAATACTTTTATAAAGTTCAGTATCGTGCCAAAATTCATTATCAATTTTGTAAAATTTGCTTTTTAACATAAGACATACCTCAATTCAATAATTCTATATAGTCTTTACTTTTTTTAATTATTTCCTGTATCCATTGCGGTAATTTCTCCAATTCTTCAAATACATTTGATTTTTCAAATGAAAATAAAATATTATCGTTTATTTTTATTGGCACATTAATTTCTTTTGGTAATTTCATAACTCCAGCAACAGCCGCAAATTTTTCACTACTTTGCGGTTTTTTGTTATGTATTATTTGCAGCAAACATGGTTTACCAAGTAAACATTCCATGTTGTAGCCTAAAAGTTCATCGATATTAAACTGCCGACCTTGCCATGATATTAAGTCACGGCGCAAATTACTTTTTTCATTTAAGCTTGCAGTATAGCTTTTGCTTATTACTCGTGGAATTTCTTTACCGTCAACATTAACTGTTAATTCGCTTATTTCCCACATTATTCTGATTTTTGATGTCCACTTATTATATTTTTCGTTGTACTGTTTTCCCTCATCAATTATTCCATAGCATACAGCCGGATAACTTCCTTCAGGTATTAACTCAAATTTTTTTCCATTTAGCTCTTTTATCGTTAAACTCACTTTTATCATCCTTTATTAATTTTTGTAAATAATATTTTACTGATCAGTCAATATCATTTTAATCTTTTATTTGCAAATGTCAAGTAATTGTTGTTATTATTGTTTTTTTTTTTTTTTTTTTTTTTGCAAATTAAATGTTTTTTTTTTTAAAAATAAAAAATCCATAGACTTTTTCGACTATGGATAAATGTATAAAAAAGATTTTATTTCATAATTAAGTAAAAATAACCATTGTAATTATTATATGCATGATAAACTTTATATATATAATGACTATAATATTCATGATGACCATTATAATTATTTTTTTGTATAAGCTGTGCAAAATCTAATATCCATAAATTGTTATGTCTATTTAATATATTATGTCCACTATAACCAATATAATAATTATGATTATATGGACCACAATAATTATAATGTATGTATCGTAAAAAAATTTTATTAATTATTTTTTGAGGAGGAGTAATATGTCACGAATTACTACAATAACAAATCAAAAAGGAGGAGTTGGAAAAACAACTACTTCAAATGCATTAGCTAATGCTTTATTTCTAAACAAATACAAAGTATTACTTATAGATATGGATCCACAAGCAAATGCAAGCTACATAATGAATGTTCACGAGTCAAAATTAAATATTTATCATGTTTTAAAAGGAGAAATAAAAATAGAAGATGCTATTTGTAAAACTGAGCAATGCGATATTTTACCGAGTGGGATATTACTAGCAGGTGCGGACTTAGAATTTTCAAAAACAGGTCGAGAATTTATATTAAGTGATTGCCTAAAATCAATTAAAGAAAAATATGATTACATCATAATAGATACTCCGCCAACTTTAGGTATACTTACTATAAATGCACTAACAGCAAGTAACGATGTAATAATACCAATGGCAGCAGATATTTTTAGTTTACAGGGCCTATCACAGTTATGTATTACAATTGAGGGAGTAAGGAAATATTGCAATCCGAATTTAAAGATATCAGGGATATTAATAACGAGGCATAATAATCGAACAATACTAACAAAAGATTTATTAGAGGTAATAGAAAACAAATCAAAACAAATAGATATTCGAGTATTTGAAACAATAATACGAGAAGGGATAGCAATTAGAGAATCTCAAGCGCAACAAAATCAAATATATAAGAATTTAGAAAAAAATAATCCTGCGAAGGATTATTTAAATTTTGCAAAAGAATATATTAAAAATTTATAAATAAGGAGAATAAAAAAAATGGATAAGAAAAATTTTAAAAGTAATACGCAATCTATAGATAAATTATTTAGTAATGCATCTAGTGTCTATAATAACGCCAATGAATATAATGACCATTATAATTATAATAATCATAATGCCGTTATTGATAATAAAAAACCGAAATATCATCATTTTAATTTAAAACTAACAAATGAATATAAAAAATTTTTAGAAGATGCAAGTTGGCGTGCAAGAAAATCTGTAACTCAATATTTACGTGATTTAATAAAAGAACAAATGGATAAAGAAAATAATAAGTAAGCAAAAGAGTTTCTTCACTTAGGAGGAATATAATTTGGATAAAATGGAAATGCTATTAGACAAATATAAAAAATATTTATCTCAAAAAGAGAAAGAAGAAGGACAATTTAAAACTGATTATTACAAAAAATTAATTGATAATGCGACGGTATTTTTAAATTCATTGACAAAAAAGCAAATAAATAAATTAACAAATATAGATGAGACACAAATATCATTTGATTATGACGATAAATTAAACAGTAATGATATAAATACGAACCCAAAAGATATCGGACAAATAATTTATATGATATGTACAATTAGTGAATTTTTAGTTGAGAATGGGCAATATAAAGATTTCAAAGAATCGATAAAGGAATCCATAAAACGAATTGAATGGAAAGACATCAAAATAAATACGAATATATTTTGCAAGTTATCACAAAGTACTGGTGCAAACAAATTAGTTCATAATTTAGCGATTAAAAAAAGTAATATGAAATTAGATTTATATGGGAATGGTATTATGGAGCAACCAGATTTTACATTATTTATAAAAGATTATAGTAAATTACTAAATGGAATTAATACGACAGCAGTTCAGTTATTAGATACATTTGTAATGATAGCGACAGAAACAAGTCAACAAAATTCATTAATTACGATACCATTAAAAACATATATGGAGATTAGGAATTTAAAAGATGAAAAGACAGCACGAGCACAAATAAAAAGTGATATAGAAGCATTAAAGAAAGTTGAATTTAAATTTCGAGAAAAAAAACGTGGGAAATATGGAGATTGGGTAAATGTTTCATTATATGGAGGAATGAGTGGAATAAAGACAGGCAAAATATTTTTTAGATTTACACCTGAATTTTTTAACTGTTTACCGAGTAATCAATTTATGTATTTCCCGAAAGAAGCATTTACATTTAATACGAGGAAAAATCCACACAGTTATTATTTTGCGAGGAAGATATCATTACATAAGAGATTAAATTTAGGGAAACCGAATGAGAATATTATAGGAGTACAAACGATTATAAATTCGAGTCCACAATTTCCAAAGTATGAAGATTTAGAGCATAAAAGATTCAGTCAATTTATATTAGAGCCATTTAAAAGGGATTTAAATGCAATAACATCATTTAGCTGGGAATTTAAAGATATGGAAGATGAACCAAAAACATATCAAGAATTTATAAATACGAATATAAAAATTAATTGGAATGAGTATCCAAATGTAATGACATTAGAAAAGAGCAAAATTAAAATGATAGAAAAAATAAACATAAAGAAAAAATAACTTAAATTAACAAATGACAACATAAAAAATGAGGGGGTAGCGGTGTACTTTTCGGGGGGTAGCGGTGTACTTTTCGGGGGGTAGCGGTGTACTCGCCTTTTTTACATGCAGCTTCACATGAAGATTTGAATGGCATATAAATTCCTAAATATATTTAAGTATATTAAGGTAAATTCAAACTTAAGTTGTAATTTTAGCGTTATGGTAACATGAAAACCAAAAACACACCTATAGGTAAAAAACTGAAATACCTATAGAGAGAATTGCAAAGTGAGGTTTTATTGATCATGTTACAAACAAAACAAATGAAAGATATTGCTAAAAATATGCTTGAAAGTTACTTAATAAGTTGTGGTATAAACACAAAACGTAAATTTCATTGTTTAAATCCTACACACAAGGATGAACATCCAAGTATGAGCTATAAAAATAACAGAGTTAAGTGTTTTGCATGTGGATTTGGTGGTGATATATTTGATGTTGTATCTTTGCAGTATGGATTAAGTAACTACAAGGATATTTTTAAAAAAACGTATGATTTACTTGGATTAAAATCAGATGAAACTAACCACCATACTTCATTTGAATTGGATCTAACAACTGAAGTACTGATTGCACATAAAAATATTGGATCTCATATTGAGCACTTAAATAAAAGAGGAATGAGTAAAGAAATAATAGATAAGTATAAAATTGGTTATTCCCCTGATGGTTATAATTCTGTATTAAAAGCTTATCCTCGTTTTCAGAGTAAAAGTAATAAACAAAAACTGTATAAGTACATATTTCCATTCCTAAATTCTAAAAATAAGTGTGACTATATAATTGCTGAAATATACGATAGAAAAAAAGTAGATACGTACAATAAAAAATATAAAAATATGAAAGGTATACCAATAAGATTTTTTAATGATAGGTATTTGCTTGAAAATGGAACTGATATCATTTTTATAGTAGAAGGCATATATGATGCTTTGAGTGTAGAAGAAATTGGCAAAAAAGCTTTGGCGCTGAATAGTATTAGCAATATAGATGCATTCGTTGGTTTATGTAAAAAGTGCATGAGTAAAAAAATTTTTATCATTGGTTTTGATAATGATTCGCGTGGTAGAAGTTCGGCTCTAAAGCTCAAATCTAAGTTAAATAAGATAAATATGAAATCTTATATATTTAATATTTGTGCTAATTATAAGGATCCAAATGAATTTTTAGTAAACGATAGAGATAATTTTTTTCATTCGGTAACTTTGGCTTATAATAAAGTTCGAGATACTTTAAGCTTTAACAATACAATTGAGTATAAAATTAAAAACAGTGCTGTATTTGCAATAGATAAAATGTTTGAAGATTCCGATAGTAATGCTGTCTATCAAACTGGTTTTAGAAATTTTGATAATATGCTTGGTGGTGGGTTGATAAGTGGTTTATATGTAATAGGGGCATTAAGTTCAATAGGTAAAACTACGTTTGTTTTGCAGATTATTGAAAGCATAGCTATGAATTACAAAAAAGATATTTTGTTTTTTAGTTTAGAGATGAGTAGTATTGAATTAGTTTCTAAAGGGTTGAGTCGTTTATCGTTTAGTGAACTCGAAGATAAAAATTTAGCAGGTACATCAGCTGAAATTATGTCTGCTGGTAAAAATTTTTTTAACCAACCAAATTTACATAACTTATTAGAATTTTATAGATCATATGCTGAAAATATTTATTTTGTTGAGGGAAATGGGGAATTGGATACATATAGTATAAGAAAAAAGATTGAAGAACATATAAAAGTAACAGGTTCAGCACCTGTCATTGTAATAGACTATTTACAGATTATAAAACCTTGTGATTCGAGAATAAATGATAAACAAAATATTGATAGAATAGTAAGTGAGCTAAAGAGAATTAGTCGAGATTTTAGAGTACCTGTTATTGTTATTTCTAGTTTAAATCGTGAAAGTTATAATTTACCAATAAGTATGGCAGCATTTAAAGAAAGTGGTACTATAGAATATTCAAGTGATGTTTTAATTGGTTTGCAAATGAAAGGAGTTGGGGAGAGTGGATTTAGTATTGATACGGCAAAGATGAGGGATCCTCGGCAAATAGAATTAAAAATATTAAAAAATAGGAATGGTAAAACAGGCGGTTTTGTAAATTTTTTGTATTATCCTGCTTACAGCTATTTTGTAGAATCACAGTAAAAATTTTTATAAAAATCAAAAGTTAGAAAAGAAAAAAGGTATACGAAATTTTTTATTGGTTATACTTAACTTATCTTGCTTATTTTCGTGTTAATGTCAAAATTAAGCAAAGTTAAGTATTGTTTTTTATACTTGACTTTGTTTAATTTCGGTTTTATAATGAACTTAGTACCAAAAAACGATAGAATCTTATGTCAAAGTAGTCAAAAACCTGCAGCTCTTATCTGCAGGTTTTTTATATGTGCTTATTGTCACAGAGTTATCTGTCAAGCCACTTGCCAATGTAGTAAGAAAACACATTAGCTGCGACAGATAATAAGAACGATAGAAGTTCTTTTATCAAAGTAATTACCTCCATTCATTGTCATGGAGTAGAAAATTGTGACAATTTGCACGTTTTAACGTAGAAATACTTAATTTTACATAAAGCAATACTATAATCCTTTTTAAGACATCAAAATAATGATAAAAAAATAGTTACTTAACCCACAATTACTTGTAAGGAGATTTTTTTTATAAAAAAACGACAATTCTTTAAAAGAACTGTCGTTTTTTGTTTCTATATTACATATAAAATTAAAATATAAGGCACTTGTCACCATTTCCCTCCATCTCTGGTCTATGTTTATCACATTTACGTGAAAATTCTCCACCAACTTCATCAAGTAAAGAAGATATGTCAGTTGCTTTAGTATAAAGAGGATTTATGTAGTTTTTTATTATATTAAGGTCTCTTTGAACTCTAGCCTTATCTTCTTTCTTATGGAAAAAACGAATTTTTTGGTCTGTAGCACGTTGAAAATCTTCTTTAAGTTTATCTACATCTTTAGGTGTTGAATACTTTTGACTATTGTATGCATTAAGTTTAGCTTGTAATGTAGAAAGTTTTTGTCTATTTATACTAGATAAATGAAGTTTACTAATTCCTATTGTTCTTGTTACTTCTCTTTGTGAGTTTTCAAAATGTGCTTTTTTTCTTTCAAACATCTCTATTGTTTGAAATTTTCTATCTAATTCTTGTATTAGCTCTGGAAAGTGTTGTAATGCTTTGGTTCCTAAATTCTTAATTACATTATATATTTCAATAATGTCCTTTAGAAAACCACTGGGGTTTTCAAGAATGGCTTGCATTTCTGTTTTTCCTCCTTTTTTTATTATATATAATATATATCAACAGAAATGTAAATATTTATTTGGTTAAATTTTATTTACAAAATTATCCAATCTGTTTTTCCTCCTTTTTTTATTATATATAATATATATCAACAGAAATGTAAATATTTATTTGGTTAAATTTTATTTACAAAATTATCCAAATAAGGAAGTATTTTTATTTCATCTTTATGAATATTAATTTTTAACATATTTCTCTATCTTAAAGTATTTATTGCAATTTATATTCTACTTTTAAATAAAAGTTTAATTCTCATCAAGTAGTGAATATAAAGTTTTTTATTGGCTACAATTATTAAAAACAAAGTTTTTTTACTTGACTTTGTTTAATGTTGGTTTTATACTATATTTAGCAACAAAAAAGAATGAATTTCAAATGACTCACAAAAAACCTACAGTGTTGGCTGTAGGCTTTTTAATATTTATTAATGTTGTCATTCATTATCTATCAAAAAATTTACATATATAGTAAGATACTATATTTGCTAAGACAGATAATATAAAAGAATGAATTTCCTTCAAATGACCCACCCCCTTCCGTTATCACGGATTTGGGAGAATGACAACCTCTATATCTTAACACAAAAGCATTTTATTTTACATAAAACAACTTTATTTCGGTTTCTTATATCCATTAATGAATACTTTTACAAATAAAAAATCATAAACGAAAAATCGGCATTCTTTTTAACCGTAAATATTTAAAATTTTATTTGTGAATGTTCAATGAAATATTTGATTTTTACGAACATGTTTTTTATAATTGTTTATAATAATAAAAAAGAGGTCTGTAAAAATGAATAATCATATTTACGGTTACGTTAGAGTTAGTACAAAGGAACAAAATTTGGACAGACAATTAATGGCTATAAAACAATATATACCGGATGAAAGGAATATAATAACAGATAAAGAAAGCGGTGAAAATTTAGATAGACAAGGTTACCAAATTTTACGAAATATGATTTTACGCAGCGGTGATACGTTAATAATAAAATCACTTGATAGATTAAGCCGCAATAAATCAGATATTAAACGTGAACTTGAATTTTTTAGAGAAAAGAAAATTAGGTTAAAAGTTATTGATTTGCCTACAACTATGATTGAATTGGAAGTTGGGCAAGAATGGGTCTTTAATATGGTTAATAACATTTTGATTGAAGTTTTAGGTACAATTGCCGAGCAGGAACGTATGAGTATTAAATTACGTCAAGCTGAAGGTATTGCTGCCGCACATGCCAAAGGTGTTAAATTCGGTAGACCGAGAGCTGAATTACCAGAGAATTGGGATAGCGTTATTAATGACTGGAAATCTGGTAATATTACTGCTGTTCGTGCTATGAAATTAACTAATACTAAACGTACTACTTTCTATAAATTAGTTAAATTAAATTGTGCAAATTAAAACTGATATGTGCCATATTTTACTTTTTTCAGTAAATTAGGTACATATCAGTTTTTTTACGTAATTAACTTTTTTTGCCGGTAACAGCGTAGTTTTATTCAATATATTTGATTCCTCTGTTTTGTAATTCATTTATTATTTCTTCTTTATATTTTTCATCTAAACCTACATCTTCCATCGCTGATTTTACACTTATTCCATATTTCCCTACCAATTTGATTAATGTAGTTATCGTACCTTTTTCAATTCCTTTTTCAATTCCTTTCTCAATTCCTTTCTCTATTCCTTCTTCTATACCTTTTTCAATTCCACTATCGTATGCGCCTTTGATAGATGCGTTGTAATCTATTTGTGCTTTTTCCTGTTCTTCAGCTAATAATTTTGTTTTTTCATCTTGGCTTAATTGCGCTAATACACATACTGCCTTATTTAATTCCGGACTCTTTTGCGCTATCATTTTAAATTCCTCCTCTTTTTTAGATTTTAAAAATGCTAACCAATTCCATAGTTCACTTTTGTCTTCATTTTGTGGCAACTTTGACAGTTCAAGTGTATTTATTTCTAACACATCAGTAAACTCTGAGCCGGTCTTTTTGTCGTATAATCGATATGTATTATGGTAATCGCTGTTCTCTTTAATTAACGTATAATCTGTAATTACTATACTTATGACTTTTTTGATATTTGTATAACTTTCACCTTTCGATATTTGTTCCGTTATCATTTTTGACGTATAAAACACTATTCTCTCTCGCATTTGCGGCACATTTACTATTTGGATTTCTATGTCTATCGATATGCCATTCTTAGTTATTATTTTTATGTCCAGTACGCCCAACTTATCGTTTGGATTATAAATTTTTAAATGTGGATCAACTATCTTTAATTCCTGATACTCGTCTATTGAAATATTTAGCACGGATTTTAAAAATGCTGTTAATATATCTACATTTTTTTCGTCTCCAAAAATCATTTTAAAAATTAAATCTGATTTCGGTGACAAATATTCTTTGCTCATATTGTTACTCCTATATCTTTAGTTTATACATTAATTTTATCATGTTTCATTTAGTTTTTCAAAATATTAGTTTACCAAATAAAAATAAATTTTATAAACGTAAATTTGTGTCGTATTATTTTATATTCACGGCCATTTTTGTTGGTTTTTGAATATTATCATGCTAAAATAATTGAGTTACCGCAAACCACTCTGGTGACGGAGGGGGTGTACCATATGTTAGAAGTAGTTTCCTCACTAATATTATCTATTGTGGCAAATATAGTATCTTACTATATTTGCAAATGGTTGGATAGATAATTAGCGGCAATCAACCTATAAAAAACCTGCAGGTGGAATCTGCAGGTTTTTAGTGTACCATATTCATTTCCTCACTTTTGTTACTAAACTCATTATAAAATAAAGTTTAGCTAAAGTCAAGTATAACCAATTAAAATGATTTTAATAAAAATATTTTGTAATGCAAATTAACAGATTTAATTTAAATTACGACAATTTCTCTGTCCGGTATTTCCATATTTGGCACATTATCATTTCTTCTGTTCTGAAATATTCTATTGATGTTTATTTTTCTAAGCTCATCTTGATATTCATTTCCTAAATATGAAACATGAGGCCAACGTGAATTAACTTCACTCATTCTGTCTCGTGCATACTTTTCATTTGGATAATATCTTAACTTTTGCTCAATTATAAATCTTAAATCTCTAGGCGTGATATTAAATTGTCTACATTCTCTAGTAAATTTTTTATATGTCATAATTCTAAATATATCTGGTGTTCCTAATTCTATAAAAAAACTTTCGGCAATACTAGCGAATGGAAATCTATTGAAATTATCATTCGCAAGCATTATACATTTAGCAAAATATACTTCATTAAATCTTTCATAATCTACATTTCTTAAATCTTGTAAGATAAATCGTCTTGTCGTTTGATCGTTAAATTCTTTGTTAAAAAATTTGTAAAGTAATATACCAATTGCAATGTTGCAATTTCCCTTTTCTCCGGGTATAGCAAAAATTCTGAGTTGTTGTGCGTCACATGCTCCTAATTCGTTAACATTAAATTTATAAATTTGTTCAGGATTATTTTGTAAACGATGGCAAAGATTTTGCTCTCTTATTATTTTTGCTATTTCTCGCATTGCAGTATTTAAAAGTTTAAATTGATCATCGTCAAACATTCTCACACAAGCTCGAATTAAATTAAAAAATAATTCGTCTTGAACTCTTTGTCTTACTTCACATAAATTTATACGTCTGGCATTATTTTGTGTTATTCTGTTTTGAAGATTCTCTCTTAATATTTGTACTATATTTGAAGTACAAGAATGATTAATTATTCGGTTAAATTGTTCGTCCGATAAATCTTCATAGCGATTAGCATCTTGGATAAGATCTAATGGGGTTCTGTTAACTCTATTTCGAACTATACCAGTAATATGATCTAACCAATTATCAACGGTCCAAGAACGAATTTGCTCTCTTGATAAATCATTTATGTGATTAATAAGTAAAGTTGCGGCAACTTCTGCATCTACCGCATTTATTCTTTGAATGTGATATAGTTTTAAATTTCCTCCATGTGTCTCTAGAATTCGTAAAATAATATTGCTTTCCAGATTAAATAAAATATTTTTCAGGCGTTCTAAATTTATTTGTACTTCTGTCAACTCAGGTAACTTTTGAATTATTAATTCGCGCAATAAATTTTCCTCTAATACATTTAAATATGCAGTTTCTATTGTTTGTATTTGTTCTTCGTTAAACATTAAAAGACATACTCGTAGTAAATTTAAAAATTGTTCGCTTGTAACATTTTGTCTTACTTCAGATAAATTTATTCGTCTAGCATTATTTTGAGTTGTTCTATGTTGCTGATTTTCACTTAATATTTGAACTATATTTGGGACATAAGTATAACCTATGTATTCATTAAATTGTTCGTCAGATAAATCATGATAGCGATTAGCTTCTCTCATTAATGTTAAAAAAGTACTAGTGCTTCTGGCTTTTATAATTTCATTAATATTTCGGCAATCTTCATCACTCCAAGAACGAATTTGTTCTTGTGTCAAATGATTTGCATGAGTTATAATCAGCATCGCAGCAATTTCGGTGTTAAATTTATTTGGCATTAATGCTTGAATTTGTGGTTCATCTAAATCATTTGCTCTGTCAACTATTAATCTTTGCAATTCTGCTTGTTCAAGATTATTTAATGTAACTTGTTTAATTTGTGTTGGCGATAATTTATTTTGTAAATCATTTTCAAGCAAAATATTTATGATATCGAGATTTGCTGCATCTAAAATTTGTATTTGTCTTTCAACATCAAACTTTTTTGCACAAGCTTTGATTAAATTTAAATATAAATTATATTCCAATTCATTAATTGCACGCTCTAAATCAATACTTCTGGCATTTTCTTGATTAATTTCATTTTCACGATTATTTTCTAATATAAATTTTATTTTGGCAAAATTTGTGTAATCAATTTGATTTATCTGTCCATCAGTTAAAATATCTATTTTCTTATAGAGTAAGTAATCTCGTAAAATCATTGGTAAAGTTTCTAAATTCAAGTTAGGGATATTTTCATCAGTTAAATTTATTAATTGCTCACTAATTTCCTGAGCATCAGGGAAATTTAAATTAGTAAATTGCTCCGGTAAAAAATCTTGTGCACGGTTTAAAATTGCATATTCAATTATTTCTTGATCAACATCAGAAATATTTAAACTTTGTAATTGCTCTGGGCTTAAATCAAATAGATAATTTCTTAAAAGTGTACTTATTGTTTCGGTTGAAAATTCTACAATAACTAAATTTTGTATCATGTCATGTAAATCTTGCCAATTATTGATAACATATTCAACTGATGTTAAATAATTATTTGGTGCTTGAAACATAATATCTATTGCTTCAGGTAAAAAATATCTTCTGAAATTTGGTTCAATTGCTTCAAAATTTCCATTCAAATATCTTGAATTTAAAAATGCGACTTTAAACTCAACAGGTGCTCTATCTAAAATTTCTTCTGTTATTTCTTTTGCACCGATAAGTACAAATTGATTAAGTATAAGTTGTTCCGTATAGCCTAATTTTTCTAAAAAAATTTGTGATGCCACTAATAATCTTCTTTTGTTTCTGAGCCAATTAACTGTCATTAATTGATTTATATGTAAATCATCTGATTTCAACATTAGTAAGTAAAGATAAATATTTAGATTTAAATTTTTAAGTTCCGGTAAATTTATCGCCTGAATTTGTTCGCTTCGTAAAATACTCAAATCTCTTCGTCTTTCACTTTCTTCTTCAAGTCCTTTAGTATTTCTTAATTTACTTAATAATTCTACTTGTTCGTTTAAACTTAAATCAGTAAATAAAATATTTCTTATTTGTTCATTACTGAGCAAATTAAATTTATTTGCTACCAAAATTCTTGCAATTGCAATATTGGTTGTACCAAAATTATTTATTTGTCCATCAAGTTCATTGATTCTAGCGTTAAGTAAAATTAACTGTGTTTCGTTTGATAATCTGTCAATTTGCAAATTTTCTATGTTTATTATATTAACCTTTTCGGATACCAATCGATTTAAAACATCTGCTTCTAAATCTTGTAAGTTCAAATTTCTGATTTGCTCATCTTCTATATCTGTAAATTTATTTCTCAATAAAGCTTCAAGGTTATTTTTTTGTAAATTAGATAAATTTATTTGCGAAATCTTTTCCGTATTTAAATCGTTTAATCTCGTACGGACAATATAATTTAAGAAATTACGTTCAACATTACCCAAATTTAAATTTTGGAAAGTTTCATCATTTATCATTTCTAATTGATTATTTGTAAAAAATTCAGCAAATCTGGGCAATAAAAACATAGAATTTATCAATTCATTATCGTCAAGCATAAAGATATTTACTTGAGCAGAATTCTCAACTAATTGTCTAATTTGATTTTCAAGCAAAAAATTTAGTTTTTGTGCATTATTTAAACTTTGTAAAATCGATAGTAATACTCGTCTTGCTATTTGTGGAAGCATTTGAGTTTGATTACAGTATTGTTCAAAATTTATACCTTGAACTTGTTCTTCAGTTAATAATCGAGCACTTTGTCTGATAAATTCTCTTTGAGCTGCAGATTCGATTAATATGAATTTAATTTGTTGAATTTGTTCATTACGAAGTCCGTAAAAACAATAGTCTCCATTAACTTCCATGTTTATTAATATTCTTGTGGCGTTATCGCCAATTTCGGAAAAATTATTTATTTGATGAATTTGTTCAAAATGTAAGCATGAACGTTTATCAGATTCTATTATTAATCTTGCAACTTCTGGATCTGAGTAATTCAAAGCAATTACTTGTTCATCTAAAAGGTTATTTACTTGTTCTTGTAAAAGCAATAAAAGTGTCTCGCGAGATAAATTTAATAAATTCAATTCTGTAAGTTGTGCTGTTGTTAAATGATGACATGCATGTGTTAATAAAATTTCAATTTCCTGTAAAGATAAATTATTAATGCTTATACTTCTTATTCCATTTATATTTTCTGTTTCTACGTAATGATTTAGTAAAACATTAAAGATATAAATTCTTTGCTGTAAATTTCCTATTTGGTTTAAATTTTTTATTTGAAATTCATTTAATTGTTCGGGAGATAAATTTGCAGTATATCTTTCAAATAAATTATATAAATACATTTTAGGAAAATTATTAATTGCTATCGAATTGATTAATGGTGTAATTAAATCTTGTGGCCACTCATTAATAAAATTCAGTAATATTTCACTGCAATATTTCTCTGGATGCTCAAACATATTTCTGATAGTATCAGTGAACATTTCTTTTAAATTATCAGAAATTATATTTGCGTGATTGTTTAAGTAAATCAATTTGAAATCATTTGACATACGGATTATCTGAAAGGTACTTAAGGGGAATTCGTTAGGTTTGAGTAAATATCGCATAAATTCTCTGTGATCAGGATTTTGAGATAATTTTAACAATGAAACTAATTCACTGGGCAAATTATCTTTGGTATGAATATCTAACCTAAAATTTACTCCAATAAATTGATTTATATCAAGTTCCATATATTTTGTACGTATTAATCTATCAAAAAGATTGAGGTCATTTTCTCTTAATTCTTGCAGATTTAAAGTTCTTAATTGCCTTCTTACGAGATACTCCATCTTTTCGTCTAATATCCTAAACTTTCTTTCGTTATCTAAATTTCTAAAATTTTCTTTGCTAATTTGACCAAATTGGTTATTACCTAAATCATCAAATCTTTTATCTAAAAATGAGCGTATTATTTCCAATCTTAAAGTCGATAAATCTAATTGTTGAATTTGTCTCTTTGAAATAGTTTCTACATTTAACAACAAGTTTATGTGTTCAGTATTTAAAAGACTAAAATCAATTGCTGGTAATTGTTCTAAAGAAAATTTTTTTGCTATTTTAAGGATAAAAATATCTAAACTTTCTTTCCTTTGATTTCTAATCAATGAACTAAGTAACATATTAATAACGGTAGGTGAAATTTTTTGTAATTGTGCATTTGTAATACATTCAATACGGTTTAAGAAAATATCACACTGTTGGTTTTCATCAAGTGCTTCTAATTTATTTATTGGAACATATCTAAAAAATTCTTTTGGCAAATTAATTATTTCTTCGGAAGTTATTGCTAAATTAGCTTTTAAAAATTCTCCAATTTCTTCATCATTAAATTGTTCTATAAAATTGTTACGTTCTTCCATATGCATTGTGTTAATATCTGTCAACGCAATTTCCAAATCTCCAACATTTATTTCTGTTGAATAATTTGTTATTTCCATTCCAACTGTTTCAAATTGTAGTGCAAATTTTTCTATCCTGTTTAAAAATTCAAGAACGGGATCATTTTCTAAGTTTAATCTTAATTCAGTAGCATACTTTTTTAAAAGAGTTGCAAGAGGAATATAAAAATAACCGTTGTTTGTCATGAAACCATTTTTAATTTTTCTTTCTTGCAAATCGAATTTAACAAATTCTATTTGTGTAACATGGTCGGTCTGATTATCATCAAGATAATTATAAATATTATTCGCAAGCATTTTTATATTATTTTCGTTTATTTGCTGAATTAAGTATGTGTTATTAATAATTCTATGAATAAGAAAATCTATTGCCTCAATTCCTTCATGTCTTGTTCTTGTCCAATCATTTCGAGCTTCTAACTCGTCTATCATTTGCTGTATATTGCCAAAAATTATGCCACGATTTTCTGCTGGTTCATCAATACAAAAAAGCATTATTGATGTAAATAAACTTTGTATGTAATGAGTAAGTCGAAAATTACTGCGTCTTTCATTCGCAATTCTATAACTCCTATTTATTACACATTGAAGTTCACCATTTCCATTTCGCTCAATATCCCCATTTACATTATAAAAATAAGGGAAATTATTATTTTCAAAAAAGCTAAGTAAAGCATTTGTTACTCCTATTTCTTGAGTTGATAAATTTCTTCCTTCTCTAGGATTTCCACCGTTGTTTATTAAAACCGATAAACTTCTGCTTGTATAAATATTATGTCGATCTGTTCCGCTTAAAAACTGAGATATTAATTGCTGCTCACGATTTTGGTTAATGCCGACATGATCCCAATCTTCCCAACCTACAAAATTCATTGTTAAAATTCTGTTTGTTCTGTCTTCTATTATTGACATAACTTGAGTTCTATTAAAACTTCTATATAATCTTGGAATTATATTTACTAATTCATTAATTCTTTGTTCAACATAATCATGCAAGGGGTGATTTATTAATTGTTGTTCCAAAGCAGTTAGCTTTTCTCTAAATGTATTTTGTGGATTAGTATATCTTTCTTGTCCACCACCATTTAATACACTTCTAGTTTGACAAGTATTCAATGAGGACATAAAAATTGCATTACTTAAACCATTAAAACGAGTAATTGGTACAGCAAATACAATTCCTGCACCTTTTTTGAAAGCAACTGGTAATTCCATAGAAATTTCCTCCTTAGTGAATTAAATCTATATTTTGTGCATCATGAGTTATTTCATTTTGCGGAAATTCAACATTAAACTTCGTTGATAAATAACTCAATATTTCCGGATGAACATTTTGTGCATTATCCTTAAAATGTTGCAAAATTTTTGTTTGATTCTCCAGAGAATAAGATAAAATCTTTTGATTTAATATCTCAAATAATTCATTTTTTTTATTACATTGAATTAAATGATTGGCATTGCCTTGACAAATTTGTTTTATAAATCCACTCCCTTTTTTCAGCATAGTTTCTTTATTCATTAAATCAATTTCATTAATTTGATTCAGTTCATTTTTATAATTTTGTGGTAATTTACTGAAGTAACTTCTAAGTTTTCTTACTATTTTCATTCCTTTTTTAAAACCATAGCAATCTCTCGCTTTTAAACAAACAATTTGTTTCAAAATATTTGGTGTTATAGATTCATTTAATTCATCATTTTTTTCTCCGTTATAAAGTGATTTTAAAAAACCATTACCTTTGAAGTCATAGAAAAAATCACTGAAGCAGAATAAAGAGTCAACTTCTTGTTCTAATGCTAATAACTCAATGATACAACCAGTTTCTCTATAACTAAATTTAAATTGTTTTGCTTCATCAAAACTAACTTTACCTAAATTTAAAATTAATCTAAAAGCTGAGTTTATAGGTAAATTGTTTAAATCGCGTAAATAAAAATGAATTCGTTCTTCAATTTGTTGTCGTTGTTCATCGGATAATTTGTCATAATTTGTTCTCACTAAACTAAAAATTTCAGTTTCATTTAAGTTATTAAAAAAGTTTTGTGGCAAATATCTTGAATATGAGCTTTGAATTAAACTTATAATTAATTTGATTATATCGTTAGTTAAAGCTGGTTTAAATCTTTCACTTAAACCGTTTGCAACATTTTTTGCTTCAAAAATTATATTAACTAAACTTAAGATTTGTGTTTCTAATAAATTCCCATTTGAATTTTCAATTATCAGTTGCAAATATGGGAAATAATTATGTTCATTAACATAAAAACCAACGAGATTACGTGCATTGCTTCGGTATAAATTCTCAAAATTTATTCTTTGTATTTGTTCTCTTGAAAGTTTTTGAAATGGAAATATCGGCATAAGAAAATCAATTTGTCGATTATAAAATTGTGAAATATCAATTTGATGAATTTGCTCATCTGATAATTTATCAAGGCAATGATATACCAGATTAAAGATTGTTCTTGAACTTAAATCGTTGAGATTAAGAATGGCATAACATTCATCATCAAAATTTTTACAAAACTGTTCTATATAGTAACTTGTATTTGATTTTGCGTCAGTATCAATATCATGACAACAATCTACTAAACAATCTACTAATTGTATATTCCCACTGTTTAAGATACACAAAATTTGGTCTTTGGATATATCCTTTTTTTTGAGTGAAATTATGTGTCCACTTATTTTAATATCATTTATTTGAGTAAAATTAATGTGTTGAATTATCTTCTTAGATAAACCTTTTACAAATTTATTTCTTCTACCGTCGCCACGTAAAATATCTCTTATCATACTTTCTATCTCTTCGTGCGTGAACCTGTTTTCATTAGCTTCTCCTTCTCTAAATTCGGCTAAATATTCTTCTTCGTCATTGCTATATGCCATGTTGTTAATTATTTGTCCAGTAATATATTCACTATTGTTTAATAAATTACCCAAAATTTTTTCTGCAAAATCATCTTCATCACATGACAAAATTATTCTAACAACATCGTTGTTATTTCTATCAATTTGATTAATTTGCTCATCCGACAATCTATTTACTAATTCTCTTCTTACCTGCCCCTCACTATTTTCAATTATTACTCTTAAAACTTCAATATTTGATGTATCAATTCGCCTAATCTGCTCATCTGAAAATCTATTTACTAATTTCTCACTTATAAGTAAATCGCTATTTCCAATTATTACTCTTAAAATTTCAATATTTGATATATCAATTTGACTAATCTGCTCATTTGATAATTTATTTACTAATTCTCTTCTTATAAAAAAATCGCTATTTTCAATTATTGTTCTTAAATTTTCAATATTTGATGTATCAATTCGCCTAATCTGCTCATCTGAAAATCTATTTACTAGTTCTCTTCTTACCTGCCCCTCACTGTTTTCAATTATTATTCTTAAAACTTCAATATCTGATATATTAATTTGACTAATCTGTTCATCCGACAATCTATTTATTATTTTTTTCCTTACTTCTCTTCTATCATTCCCAATTATTATTCTTAAAACTTCAATATTTGATGTATCAATTTGATTAATCTGCTCATTCGAAAATCTATTTACTAATTCTGCACTTGTAAGCAAATCTCTACTTTCAATTATTGTTCTTAAAATTTCAATATTTGATATATCAATTCGATTAATTTGCTCATTCGAAAATCTATTTACTAATTCTCTTCTGGTATCATAATAAATACTTTCAAATACTGCCGCTCTTAAAACTTCAATATTTGATATATCAATTTGATTGATTTGCTCATCCGACAATTTGTTTACTAACTCTCTTCTTACCTCAAATTTCTCATTATTAATTATTACTCTTAAAACTTCAATATTTGTTAAATTAAATTGCTGAATTTGCTCGTTTGATAATTTCTCAATTATATTTTTGATTGCAAAATCGTTTGGATTAAAAGCAGAAAAATTCAAGTTAGTTATATTAGCTTTTTCTAATTGATATTTAGTCATATATTTCAAATCTTCATATTGTGGATTTGCAAGTTCTTCTCGTGTAAAAAGTTTAATTAATTTACCATCGCAATACATTTTGTATTGACGATATGAAACTATAACTTCATTAGAAATACAATCATTTTCGATAAGCCATATAATATTTTTTAATTCTATATAATCTCGAGAAATAATTTTACAATTATCTTTATCTGATTTTATTAAATTTTGCAATATATATTTTATATTTCTTTTAATAATATTCATTCGTATCTCAGATAAGTCTTTTGTTAATAGATTTTCTACACGAACGTAATTAAAATTCAAATTAGAAAATTGTGTATCAGATAATTTATCCCAATAACTTTTTATTAAATTGTTCGTTATATTCCAATTAAAATAATCTAACAACATATTTTGGGGAACATTCCGAAAAAACTTAGATGATAGATTGTCAATATGTAAATTTTTAATATCGAAATTGTTTATAACATCTGCTGTTAAGCACGGGAAATGGAAATCAACAACTAAACAAGCTTCAATTAATTCGTTTTTAGTAGATTCGTTAATTATATTGAAATCAAAATTATTTATGAAATTTTCCGGTAAATACTTTACATAAGTACTATCAAAAATAATAGCTATAAACAAATTTATATTTTGTTTCTCATAAATTGTATTGATTTGATATTTACTTAATCGGCATTCGGAAATTCTGATTATATCTGAAATAATATTTTCATTAGTTATATTTTTAAAATTAATTTTTTGTAATTGTTCTTGCGATAAAGAAGAAATTTTATTTTGCCTTACTAAATCTTGCATAATTAATGGATTTGAATAATCCAGATAAGTTACTACTTCATCAGGTTTCAATATTTCTCTGTGTGCTTGTGTTAAATTTTCTTGCGTAAAATCATTACTTATATTTTCTAATGATATATCAATTTTCTTTGAAGTTATTCCTTGTTCTAATTTTGTTAAATCACTCCTTATAGATATCATCATTTCCGAAAGTAACGAATTCCCAAGAATGGATGAATACGGAACAAAAAGATGTCCTTCATTATCAATAAATCCATCAGCTAATGTTCGTTCTGTTTTATCTAAAACTATAAAATCAATTTGCGTTACATGGTCAGCTTGCATTAAAACATTATTACATATACAACCAGCAAGTTCTTCAATTCTTTTATAATCAGGAGTTTGTAAAAATCCTACACCATTGAATATTCGGCCAATTAGAATATCAAACAAATTTTGCTTTCTAATTCCTATTAATGATTCTTCATTGTTCAAAGAATCTGCAACTAATTTATTTATGTTACCAAAAATTCCATATCGTATATTTTGATCTGCAGAAATATAAGTTAACATTACTGCCGTAAATAAACTTTGCATATAGTTTGTAATTAGAAAATCAGCAGAACTTATTAAATTATGATTAACAGAATTTAAAGAATCTCTATCTATTCCATTCGGAAGATTATTATTAGAGAATAAAACAAATAAATTTCTTGAAATTGTTCTTAATTGACTTATTCCCTGATTCGAATTTGGCATTAAAACATCTAGATTATCATTTCTAAAATTAGTTGATGAACCAGCAAATTTATGTATCAATTGATTATTTCTTTCACGATCTACTCCTACATCATCATAATCTCCATAACCAGAAAAATTCATTGATAAAACATTATTTTTCATAGAAGCTTTTCGTATTAAATCTGGAATCCTTTCTCGTAAACAATTATCTCTATTATTTAAATCTACTGCTTGCAATATAAGTTGTAGTTTTTGAAACAATTCATTTGGACATATAAATCTATTTTTTTCTATATCAGCATTTAAATTTTCATGAAAACTTCTATAGCGATAACCTGCACCGTGACCTCCGCCGCATAAAACAATATTTGTTTGGCAAGTATTTAATGTTGAAGTAAAAATATTATCATAGCAATTTGAAATTTGTGTAAGTGCGACGGAAACAACAGGTTTTCCGTCAATATTAATAATTGCGGGTAAAATTTTTTCCATTTATATCATTCCTTCGATATAATTTCAAATATTTTTTATATAACTTATTATATTTTATAAGAAAATGATTTGGCAATTCAATTTCAATATTATTAATAAAATTTCATTTTGATACGGATATTTAAAATAAGTTATAGGGCGTAAAAAAAATATCGAAGATAAAATGAAGTGAACCCCTTTCATTAAATCCTTTGTCTAACGAAAGGGGTTCACTTCAAAAAAATTTACTTGTCACCAATACTTGATATGTATAATGGAGAAATTATAAGCTATAACATTAGTGAACGGCCAGTGTTATCTCAAGTATTGGATATGGTAGATCGGGCATTCTCAACGCTTCCCGATAGTACAAACTTAATTTTTCATTCAGATCAAGGCTGGCAATATCAACACAAACAATACCAAAAACGTTTGAGGGAAAAGGGAATCCGACAGAGCATGTCTAGAAAAGGAAATTGTTTGGATAATGCAGTGATGGAAAATTTTTTCGGCTTACTGAAATCAGAACTTATTTATTTAAAAAAATTTAGCTCTATTGAAGAATTTGTGGTAGAGTTGAAAAATTACATCGATTACTACAACAACAAGAGAATTAAAAGTAAACTAAAAGGACTGAGTCCTGTACAATACAGAATTCAATCCAATTTAGTTGCTTAATTCATTTTTTGTCTAACTTTTTGGGGCCAGATCATTTTATATATTGCTTTAGTAATATATAAATATTGTTAAAGAAGTTTGAAAGGAATAATTTAGACATTTAAAGTCATAAATAAAAAAGGTGACTTATAAATGGCTAAAGTAAATATAAAAGAAAAAGTAGGCGAAAGAATAAGGTATTATCGCAAGATAAATAATTTAAGTCAAATAGAATTAGGATTAGCTGCTGGAATTAATATTGCGCATCTTGGACAAATAGAATTAGGGCGTAAAGCTGTTACGATTGTTACATTGGATAAAATTTGTAAAGTTCTTGATGTAAGTATTTCGGAGTTATTAAATTTTGAGACGAAGAAAACGAAAAAAAATAATAATGTTTATGTCAATAAAATTATATCAGCAATAAATAAAATGCCTTCTGATGAGGCCGAAAAAGTTGCTGATATTTTTATGCAGATTATTAATTTGGTATATGTTAAGTAATTTTAATGTGTTTACTGGTATATGTTTATAACAATATTTTTTAGCAGAACATTGATTTAAAAATTTATTTGTTTTATAATTGATAAATAGCGATATGCATAACGAATAAAAAATATCTGCATATTGCTTTAACAATATTAATGGTTGATTTATTTATATATTTTGAAGTGATACAGTTTTTGTTTCAGCAATTATAAATATATGTCAATATTATGGCTCTTTTTTTTCTTCAGCAATATATTCAATAATGTTTTCAACTTTACAGTTTAATATTTTACAAAAATCATCTATTTTGGTAGTAGTCATTGGTTTATTACGACGCATTCGACAAAGCGTTGAATTACTTATATTGTATTTCTTTATCAGCGTATATGTAGTTACATTTTTTTCTTTAATCGTTTGCCAAAAAGGGCTATAAGATATCATTATATTATTCCCCTTGATTTAATATATTGTATATTTTCTATATATTGACCTGTTCATGAGGAGGTAATTTTTTGGTTGAATATTTGTGTAAATTAGATGAATATGGTCGAATTACAATACCTAAAGATATTAGAGATGATTTTTTAATTGACAGTACAAGCGAATTAAAATTAACTTTACGTAATAATGAAATTATTATTGGTAAGAGAATTAAAGAATGTGAAGAATGTAAAAGTAAGGAAAATCTTATTTTTCTTGAAGATTTTCATGTTTATATTTGTAAAGAATGTGCACGTAAATTCGTAGAGTAATTTTAATTTAAGGAGGTATAAAATGGTAAATTATAAAAAGATGTATTTCGATTTGGTAGCTCAAGTTGATAAAGTTGTTAATTTATTAATTGCTGCACAAAACAAAGCTGAAGCAGAATATTGTAAAGATAATAATCAAAATAAAAAAAGTATAAATGAGAAAAAGAAGAAGCTGGAAAATTATTAATTTGTTAATTCCATATTAAATTTGCCCTCAGTAATTATTGGGGCAAATTTTTTTATTGAATTTTATTAGCGAAATTAATTAATAAATCTGGCAAATATTTCACAACATCACAAGCTTTTAGCCAGTAATCAGGCGAATTTATAACTTTTGCATTAACTAAAACTGTCAAAGCTTGTTCAACATTTTCGATCTTCTCCATGTTTTTCACCTCCAAGTGAAGCGATTTACAAATTGCGTTTGTTATTGCACTCGCAATTTTATCTTGATAATCATCTGATAACAAATTTTGATATTCGGTTTTAATGAAACCGGTCTCAATAAGTATAGCAGTCATTTTGGTTTTTGCCAAAACATATAAATCCGGGCGTTCTTTTACCCCTCTGTTTAATGCGCCTGTTGCTTCAATTAAACTATCTTGAATATTTTGCGCAATATCTTTATTATTTCCACGATAACTATATACAAGCGTTTCAATTCCTCTTGCAAGATTTACGCTTGAATTTACATGAATCGAAACAAACGAATCAGCATTGCAATTATTTGCAATGCTGGCTCTATCCTGCAATGTTACAAAAACATCGGTTGTACGCGACATTATTGTTTCAATCCCACAGGTTTTTAACATTTTTTCAAGTTTTAGCGCGATACTTAGCGCAATATCTTTTTCATAAATATTTCCGTTCACAGCACCGGAATCTTTACCACCATGCCCTGCATCTATAAATATTTTCGCCATCCTTTTGCTCCTTTTAAAAATTTCTTGCATATATTATTTAATTAGTTGTATAATAAAAAAAGAGAAAGCAATTTGCTTTCCCTTTAGGTTCCCGCCTTTTAGGCGGTGGCTCGCAGTAGTATTATACAAAGACAATATAATTTAACTACCGCTTACCCTTGCGTTTGGGGCGGTAGTCTTTTTTTATGCTTTTATAGATTTTAAAAATTAAATCTATGAATTTAATTATTAAGCCAATAGCGTTATACAAAGACATTTGCTCACCTCCTCTTTCGAGGTTGCGAGCCACCAGCCCTACTGGCAAAAACCAACTTTATTATACCATATTAATTATTTTAAAAATATATTGACGTATAAATTTACTTATGTTATCATATAAATATAAGTCGGACATTGTCAGTAGACGGTTGTTCCCGAAAATTTGGTTAAACTAAAAAATATAGCCACCACATTTTAGGAGCGGGCGGCTATTTTTTTGTGCTAAAAATGAGAACCATAATTGCAATTATAATTATAAAGATAATAAGGAAAATAAGAATTAAAATTATAATTCCTGCAATTAAATATTCCATGGGCACACCTCCCAACTTTCGAGAGGATTAACAACCGCCTACCGTTTTTAATGACAATGTCCTTAACTTAATTTTAGCATAGAACCAAGCTTAATTCAATTTGGCTTAACATAACCCAACGCTCTTAAACTATCAGATAAACCTTTAGTTGTCGGGTCATTAATCGTATTAAAAACGTTAATAAAAATCAAACCAAGTATGTAAGGATTTTTAAGTGCGTTTAAAAACAAATCAAAGACTGACTTCCATGAAATTAAGTCTTTAAAATTCAAGCCGTAGTAAGCCAAAACTGGACTTGCTACGGCTAAAAATATTTGTAGCCACCAAACAGGATTATGAAATCTCACTTGCCAATTTATCTCCATTATTATGCCTCCAATGCTTCAATTCGTTTTAAAAGTTCATTGTATTTAATTTCGTGTTCGGTTAATTGGGCGATAGTTAAAATAAATTCGTCATTTTCAAATTTTAGTG
>CAOVHW010000010.1 GCA_948543815.1 uncultured Eubacteriales bacterium
GCATGAAAATTCCCCTTTCGTTAAATTCTTTGTCTAACAAAAGGGGTTCACTTCAGCTTACGGATTCTTTTTTTATTTCCAAACGAATTATTTATACGCAAAAAAATTATCATTCATTTTTATATGCTTTTTTGAATTTTATTGTAAATAAATTAAAATACATGTTAAAATATAAATATAGTAAAAGCAACTCATAACGGAGCTGATTTTTATGTCAGAAAAAATAATTTATTTCGATGATGTATTTATGTGCATAAACAATGGAAATTTAAATAACGATATTTTGTTAAAAACGTTAGAAAATTTTAAAGATGAAATTACTAAAGAAGAAATAGAGAAATTTTTAAAATGTTGTAATGATAATTCATTAAAATATAAAATTGCAATTAAATTATTGAGAAAATGCAAAAATAAAATATTTGACGTTAATCTTCTTAATATGTTTTTACAAAAATATAATGGAAATTTTAATCTTTATTTGATAAGTGAAATTTTACAAAAGTGTAATGATGAAATTTGTAAAGATGAAATTTTAATTCAGCTTTTAGAAAAAATCAAATCACTTTTATCTGGTTCACCTACTTCATCTATTTCACCTATTGAATTACACGATTTTATTCTTTCTAATAAAGATTATAAATTTAATTTAAGAGTAGCTCAAGAAATTTTTAGACGTATGTATGTAAGTAGTTTCTTTTGTAATTTTTTTTCTAATGGAGCTTTATTAATTGAATTTTTAGATAAAATTGACGATGAAAATTCAAGCCAATCATTAATTATAAATGCCAAAGTATCTTTTAATAATTGTAAAACTTTATGTTCTTTTTCATGTCAATCAATTTTAACTGCAAAGCGCTTGCAAACTTTTTTAAACTTAGGTTTTCGTTTCGATGAAAAAATTTTAGATTCATATAATAATTTTCAAGATATTGTTCAAATTTTTGATCCAAATATTTTTAACGATAATGATTTTCGTGATAAATTAAAAGATGATGATGCAAAAGAACATTTCGATAAAATATGTAAATCTTATCGTACTTATACTAAAATTAAAACCCAAAAAATAATATCTATTTCATTAATAGTATTAGGTACATTATTTTTAGCTGCAGCAATTGGATTTGGAATTGCAACACTTGGTTTTGGTTTTTTACCGTTACTTCCTGCAGCAGCTGCAATTGGAATAACAGCTGGATTATCAGCTATAGGATTTATAGTTACAACTTTATTTGGTTCTATGCTTACTAATATCAGAATAATGTTGGCTGTAGATTTTCTTAAAATTATGAAAGATAACATAGAAAATGGTGAAAGGTATGATTTAAAAATTCTTCGTAATCCAGTAGAAAAAGATTTACTTTTATATCCAAAAGTCAGAAAAAAATTAAATGAATTACCTTATGTTCATTAAAAAAACTTTAAAGAACTTCACTTATTTATGAAGTTCTTTTTTATTTGCGAAAAAATTATTTACACAAAAAATTATCGATATCGTCAAGAGTAATTGAATTATGTAAAGAAATATTTATCGCGTTAGCTATAATATTTGAAAGACGTTCAATTACTTCGTCAACTTCTTTTGGCGTTACAAACATATTTTCTTCGTACGGATTTAAAATTTCTGTGATAAGATTATATTTTTCGTCGGAAGATAAATTACTCAGATTCAACATAAAATCGTGTTCAAAATTTTTTTCGTATGCTTCAACCATTACGTTTAAAATTTTATCCATTGTATCATTTATAAGTGTTGCTGCATCAATTACTGTTGGGACTCCGATTGAAATTACTTCGCAGCCTAAACTTTCTTTATCCAATGTAACTCTTTTATTTCCCATTCCTGCGCCCGGAGTTATTCCTGTATCAGCTAACTGAATTGTAGAATTTATACGCGAAGAATTTCTTGCGGCTAATGAATCAACAATAATTGTCAAATCAGGTTTTGTTCGCTCGCAAATTCCTTTTACAATCTCAAACGTTTCGATACCGGTAATTCCTAAAACGCCAGGCGATACTGCACTTACTGTTCGTAAAGTATTTTTCAATTCATTTGCAACAAAATTTTTCATATGTCTGGTAACTAAAACTTTTGAAATAACTTTTGGGCCGAGAGCATCAGCAGTGATATTCCAATTACCGAGGCCAACGATTAAAATATTATCAAATTTTTTATCAGCCAAAAGTTTTTTGATACTATCGGCTAAAATTTTTATAGCTTGGCGGCGGCACTCAACACTATTTTTATTAAGCATAGGGGATTCGATAGTGATATAAGTGCCTTTAGGCTTACCTATTTTTTTCTCACCGTTATCATTTATTATTTTTACAGTTGTTACATGAATATTTTTAAAATCTTCGGTAAAAATTTTTATACCTTTAATTTCTTTATTCATTTCATGAGCTTCAATTGCTAAATCAGTTCGTATCGATAAAATATTTATCCATCTCCTTTTCTTTTAACTTACCCATTTTTTTTTTAATTATCCATTGATAATATGTAAATTATGTTGTAATATAGAGAGTAGAAAAGGGGAGTGGTGGTGTGGATTCTGATAGTTATACCAAATTTATTCTCTTATTTATATTTCTATTACTATCTTCATTTTTCTCAGCATCTGAAACTGCTTTTATCTCACTTAATAAACTTCATTTAAGAAATATGATAGATAATGGAGTAAAAAATGCAGATATGGTAAAAAAAATTTCCGATATCCCGCAAAAATTATTAAGTACGATTTTAATCGGAAATAATCTTGTAAATATAGGTGCATCAACTTTAGCTACATCTATCGCAATAAAATTAAGCGGAAATAATGGACTTGTCTTGATATTATGTACGGCACTTATTACTTTTTTAATACTAATATTTTCTGAGATTACTCCAAAACATTTTGCAAATCAAAATCCTGAGAAGATTACATTATCAGTAGCAAAACCAATTTCATTTTGTGTATGGTTCTTTACTCCACTTGTTTACGTCTTAAATTTAATAACAAATGGTATAATTTTTATACTTGGTGGAAAATCAGATAATAATCATCCATTAATTACAGAAGCAGATTTAAAAACAATAGTAGATGTAAGTCATGAGGAAGGTGTTTTAGAAGTTGATGAACGTGAAATGATTAATAATGTATTTGAATTTGGCTCATCTGATGCAAAAGATGTAATGATTCCACGTACCGATCTTGTCGCAATTAATTTAGATACGCCGTATGATGAAATAGTTGAACTTTTTAAGACGGAAGGTTTCTCACGTATTCCAGTTTATCGTGAAACAATAGATGATATCGTAGGGATTTTACATCTTAAAGATTTTATGTTTAATACTGATAAAAATAATTTTAAACTCGAAGATTGTTTACGTAAGCCATTTTTTACTTATGAATATAAACCAACACGTGAATTATTTACTATTATGCGTGTTAAACGAATCCCTATCGCAATAATTTTAGATGAATACGGTGGGACTGCCGGGATTATTACAATGGAAGATTTAGTTGAGGAAATTGTAGGAGATATAGCCGATGAGTATGACGAACTTGAACAGTCTATTGAATGTATTAAGGAAAATGAATATGTTGTTGACGGTAGTGTAAAAATTGATGACGTAAATGAGGAATTGCATATTAAGTTACAGTCGGAAGATTTTGATTCAATTGGCGGTTATTTAATAGGTGTGCTTGGCCGTTTCCCAAAACCTAAAGAAATTATTGAAACCGATGATTTGAAATTTATTATCGAACGTGTAAATAAAAATCGTATTGAAAAAATTCGCATTCTGAAAAAAAGTTAAAATTTGAAAAAAGCCCTTTTTGTTTAAAAAAGGGCTTTTAATTTGAAATTAAATTTTTATTTTGGACGATTTAAATCGATTACAACATGACGATTATTTTCAAACCCATCACTATAAGTTGTAATACCGGGGAAATTTTGTAAAGCAGTATGAACAATTAATCTTTCATAAGAATTCATTGGCTCAAAAACATATTTTATACCAGTACGTATAACTTTTTTTGCACAACTTATTGCGTAGCGCTCCAAACTTTCTTTACGTTCATCACGATAATTTCCAGCATCTATAAAAACTTTTGGTACCTCATATTTTTTTAATGCCAAATTTAAAATATGTTGGAAAGCATACAAAACAGAACCATGATGACCGATAAAAAAGCTTGCATCGTTACCAATTAATTCAACAATAAAATTTTTGCCGTTAAATTTCGTAATAACATCTGCGTCTAAATGTAAACCATGTATAACTTTATTAAAGAATTCCTCAACAAATTTTGGCACGTCAAAATTTGTTTTCACTAAAATTTTTGCAGGTCGTTTATTAAATCCTAAAATACCTTTCGAACCATTATCAATTACAGTTACATCAATATCTTTACGTTGTAATTGAAATTTTTGCAAAGTATTTTTGATAGCTTCTTCAACTGTTGCACCAGTCACTTTAAATTCATTATCTTGCATTATTATTTTCCTCCTGTAATTTTTTACGATATTTATTAGCAAAAAATTGCTGAATTAACTGAATAATACTGCTAGTAATCCAATAGACGCCAACACCTGATGATAAAGCTAATGAAAATCCACCCATCATAAGCGGCATAATAATTAAAAATATTTTTTGCTGAGTTTTCGCGCCCTCATCATCAATCAGCATCATTTTATTCATAAAATATGATGAAAGAAATGTCGTAATTACTGACAAAATTGGAATCATAACGCCTGGGAAATGTAAACCACATTGGTCAATTAAATCAATACCAAAAAAATTTTCAATAGATTCTTTCTTTATCAATAAATTTGCAATCTCCGGCCGTACTGATAAATCTAATCCCGCTAATAAATTCGCCCAATCTGTCGACGTAAATTTATTTATAACTTTTTGCATATCCTCAATTATTCGTAAATCTATTGTCATATTTGGTGGAACTTTCGGTATCGCAATTGGTTTCATAATCCCTACATAATTCGGTACTGACATAATTTTTTCTGCTAAATTTCTATAAATATCTCCGATATCACTTATATAACAATAAGAACGTGCAAGTAATTGATTTAATGCCATAAAAATTGGAAGCTGTATAAATGCTAGTAAACATCCACCCGCTGGATGAATATTATTCTCCGCATATATTTTTTGTATCTCAAAATTTAATTTCTTTTGTGACTCTATATCACTTTTATCTGGATATTTCTTCTGTAACTTCTTTAATTCCGGTTGAATATGCTGCATCGCTAAACTATTTTTTACTTGCTTTATTGATAATGGCCAAATTAATATCCGTACTATTATCGTAATAACGACAATTGAAATACCAAGTGAGTTCGCTACCGTTATATTGTCATGAATTATGTCAAATACAAAATTAAAAATAAATCCTAACAGCTTCGTTATGAATCCTATTATAATCCCTGGCTCTTTTTGTATCATTTAAATCCTCCCTATAACTATGGAACTGGATCGTAACCTCCACGTGAAAATGGATTGCATCTTAGCAATCTCTTTAGTGTCAGTAACAATCCTATTAAAACTCCGTATTTTATTATACTCTCACGTGCGTATTGCGAACATGATGGGTAAAACTTACATCGATTCGGTAAAAATGGTGATAAATATTTCCTATATGTATCAACTATATGAATCAAAAAATTTTTACACATATATATCACCTGAAAAAATTTTATGCCTACGTGAAAGATTAACTATCGATTTCTTTATTACATAATAATCTGCATTAATAATATCCTTACGTGCAACAAAAACTATGTCAAATCCTACTGAAAAATATTTCTCATTTAATCTGTAATTTTCTCTGATAAGCCGTACGATACGACTACGAATATAACTTTTCCCAACTTTCTTACTTACACATATTCCTAATCTATTTACGGAAAGATTATTTTTTATGGCAAACATTACGATAAATTTATCGGTAAAGAATTTTGCATGGTCATATACATATTTAAATTGGAAATTTTTACGTAATGAGATAGTTGAACGCAATTACGAACACTCTCCATATAAAAATAAAAGACCGGCAAAATAGCGGCCTTAAAATATTTTAAGCGGATAAAATTTTACGACCTTTAGCGCGTCGTCTATGCAAAACTTTGCGTCCATTATAGTCACTCATTCTTTTTCTGAAACCATGAACTTTAGCTCTATGCCGTACATTTGGTTGGAACGTTCTTTTCATTAATTACCCTCCTAATAAAAATCAATCGTAAATATTATATAAATGATAGTGATGAAAGTCAAGCATAAAAACATTCCAGGGAAAATATAAATATGTAAAACATTTTTCGGAGTGATACTTAATGAAGAAATTTTTAATATTACTATCTACGATTTTACTTTGTAGTTGCACGAAAAAAATTAATAATGAATCATCGTACCAGAAAATAAATAATATGTTAGTTAATCTAAAAAGTTATAAGTGCGCGGCAAATGTTAAATATATCTCAAATAAAAATACTATCGAGTATAAAACAATTCAATATTGTAAGTCTGACGGTAAGTATAGAATAGAAATAATATCGCCTGAAAATTCTGCCGGGAATATCACACTTAGTGATGGTAAAGCAATTTACCAATATAATTTAAAAATAAATGGACGAGTATCTGTTACTCATAAAGAAAATATGGAACGTAGTGAAATTTTTCTAACGTCTTTTATTAGAAATTATAGTAAATCATTAGAGACATCAGTAAGTGTAGCGAATATGGATAAGAGTAAGTGTACGGTACTAGAGGCAAAAATTCCGGGTGAACATCCATATTTATCGTCGGAAAAATTATTTATAGACAATAAAACGCAAAAACCACTCGAATTAGTTATTTATGACAAAGATAATAGCGAACGAATTATTGTTAGCTATGAGGAATTTGAGTATAATATTGATTTGAAAGACTCATTATTTAAAATGTAACGGAGGTAAAAAATGTACGAAGATGAACGTGCATGGGCATTAATTAATTTAGAAAATATCCGTCATAATTATTTAGAGGTAAAAAAAAATACGGATAAAGAAATAATGGCGATACTAAAAGGAGATGGATATGGTCATGGAGATTTCCAAACAGCAAAAATTTTATCACAAGTCGGAGTAAAAAATTTTGGAGTAGCAACATATGAGGAAGCATTAAATTTAAAAGACATAGATGCAGAAATATTAATACTAGGATTTACACCGCAAAATAAATTACAAAAAGTAATAGAGAATAGATTTACGCAAACAATTTTTAACTATGAGACAGCAGAAAAATTATCAGCGATCGCAAAAAAATTAAATATGCGAGCAAAAATACATATAAAAATAGATACAGGGATGCATCGATTAGGATTTGATACGAGTAATAAAACTATTGAGCAGATAAAAAAAATAAATGCGATGGAAAATATAGATATCAAAGGAATTTTTACGCACTTAGCACAATCTGATATTCCAAATGATAAATTCACATATGAACAATATGAGAAATTTAAATACATAACTGATAATCTTACAGAAATAAAAATGCTGCGCCATATCTCAAATAGCGCAGCTATTATAAATTATCCGGAATTTGAAAGCGACCTTGTCCGTACCGGAATTTTATTATACGGAATATCTCCAATTAAAAATAATAAACTTGACCTAAAACCTGCATTATCTTTAAAATCTCAAATTGTATCTATAAAAAAAATTAATACAGGTGAAAGTGTAAGCTATAATCGAAAATTTATTGCACAATCTGAAACTTTAATCGGTATAGTAGTAATTGGTTATGCTGATGGATATCCACGTACAGCTTCAAACAATATGAATGTAATTGTAAACGGAAAGTTCGCTCCTATTATCGGTAATATTTGTATGGATTACTTAATGATAAATTTAAATGGAATTGATGCAAAAATTGGCGATGAGGTAACTCTTATCGGTTCGCAAAATAATTTAACTATAAGTGCAGATGACTTAGCAAAAACTTGTGGGACTATCCCGTACGAAATTATTACAACTATCGGAAAAAGAATCCCGCGCTACTACATAAATTTTGCTGTATAAAATAATTTTAAACGGCAAAAATTATATCAGTCTTTAACCAAAGTGGAGTGGTAGAAAAATGATTGTCAAGCGTGGAGATATTTTTTATGCAGATTTAAGTCCCGTTATCGGTTCAGAACAAGGTGGAATCCGTCCGGTACTAATTGTTCAAAATGATATTGGGAATAAATATAGTCCGACAGTAATTTGTGCGGCAATTACGTCGCAAATAAATAAGGCAAAACTCCCAACACATATTGAAGTTGACGGCCAACGTCTTGTAAAAGATTCAGTAATATTATTAGAACAAGTTCGAACGATAGATAAAAAAAGATTACGAGAGAAAATATGCCGGCTCGATAATTCAGTAATGAAAAAAGTAAGTAAGGCACTCTTAGTTAGTTTTGGATTACATACATAATTTTTTACGTTTTATAATCATGGCAATAAAAATCAAAATGAATTGAATAATTAATGTCAAAGCAAAATATTTAAATGACAAAACAATTTTATCTGCAAAATTAAATTCTAGTACATCACCTTTGACATTCTCAAAATTAAAATTAAAAAATGGTAAAGCTAATTTGGCAACAAAAACAGATATAATCGCATGTATAAATTTTGAAAAAATATACACGTGCGCATTTATATCTGTTTTTGCTATGAATGAAAGCGATTGCATATGAATTGAAAATCCACCAAAAGATACGAGCGCCGATAAAATAATTAACGTTACCGGTAAAATTTCACGCATCGTTAAAATTTTCGCACCATTTGTCATCTCAATCATACCAATAAGAATCCCCGAAAAATTTTCATACCCAAGCTTTGAAATAAAATTAAAATGCGAAAAAAAATTCCACATGAACGAAATGAAATTACTCAGCTCCAAAATTTTTGCGATAATGGAAAATAAAACGATAAATCCGCCAATTTGTAGAATCGACCAAATTGAATCCGCAACACTTTCTGAAATTATATTCCCAATATTTTTGTCACCATGGTGGAAAATTTTTTGCGATATTGTGTGAAAAAAAATTTTTTTGTCAACATTTCTTTCCGCACTAAAAAAAAATCTCGAAATCAAACCAACTAATAACGCTGAAAAATAATGTACAAACATTATGAAATATCCGGCGTTTTTGCACCCAAGCATTGATGTCCCAATCGTTCCAAGAATAAATAATGGCCCACAGTTGTTGCAAAAACTTATCAATCTTTGCGCTTGATTTTTCGTAAGTTGATTGCTGTTTCTTAAAGTTTGTGTTATTTTTGCACCAACCGGGTAACCTGAAATTATTCCGGAAATCAAAGCAAATGCTCCACATCCTGGTACACCAAAAATCGGATACATTATCGGCTCAAGTAAAATTCCAATTAATTCTGCCATACCTGTTTTTATCAAAATGTTTGTACCAATCAAAAAAGGTAAAAGCGTCGGTAAAACATTCATTGCCCATAAAACTATTCCGCTTTTTGATGCACTTAAAATTTCTGTCGGAAACAACAAAATAAATAAATTAAAAATAGCAATAAAAAATCCCAATATAAATCTCAAACTCGTCACTTCTCATTACATTTATATAAAAATATATGTATGTACGAAATTTCATATGCAAATAAAAAAAGAAGTTGCATTAGCTGCAACTTCTTTATAAACTAAAACCTTAATTCAAAATTAAATTTTTGCTTTTCAAGATTTCTTTTAAATTATTTTTGAATAAATTTTTTTTGACATTTACTTGAGAAAATTTATTTGCATTCAATATTTTTTTGCAAGAATTACTTTCGAGTTGAAAACATTCGTCATCATAATCTTCAGTGTTTTCATCGTAACCAATTATATCATCACATATTGTCCAATTATCATCAATATATCTATAAACTTCACCTGTATTAGTACAATTTATAACTAAAGCATTTTTTTGATTCGCACCAACTACTGCACCACCACTTGCATAACTCATAACTTTACCTGCATTATTACAATCTTTAACTGTAGAATTTTCATCATTTGCCGCTACTATACCGCCAGCACTAATAAAGGCTATAATTCCACCTGAATTATTACAATTTATAATTGAAGCTTCTGGAAAATTTAATTCCGATTCATCAGGAATTAATGAACTAATAGAACTTGAAGCATTTACCGCAGCTATACCACCAGAAGCAAAAATTCCACTAATTGGAGCAATATTATCGCATTTTTCAATTATTCCTTCATTAATGCAAGCGATTCCACCAGCAATTAAACCAAATATGGCATTACATGAATTATTTTCAATTTCATCATAATCTTCTTTATCAATAATTTCTGAAATTTTTTTATCAATCATATCGCACGCAGCAATATTTACATTGGAGCAATTTTCAATTTTACCAACATTTACTCCTGCAATTCCACCAGCCATAACAAAAACACTGATAAAACTATCTTCCACTGTAAGATTTTTTATAACACCATTAAGCCCAACATAACCAAATAAACCTTGAAAAGGCATAACATTATCATCATCAATATCATCATAACCTAACTTAATATATAAATTTTTTATCGTACAATCATTACCATCAAAAATACCATTAAAAGGTTTACATTCAATTCCATTTTCAGAATTTTCATCATGCATTATGTTACCAATGGGTGTCCATGAAATACCAATATCTTCACCGCATACACTTGATAAATCTATGTCATTCATAAGTTTAAAATATTCGTTCTCACATGTATATCCCGCATTTACATGGTCAGCTAAAACTTTAAGATCTTCAGCAGTTTTAATTTGATACGGATTTTGCTCTGTTCCTTCTCCACTCCACCAAACATTTGCCATTGTTGCAATTTTTTTCGCAGACAACAATGCAAAGCACATAACCAAAACCATAAAAGCAGACAAAAATCTTTTTTTCACTTCTATTCCTCCTAAAAATAATAAATTAATGATACATTTTTATTGTATAATAAAAAAAGATTTTGTGCAATAAAAAAAATATCGAAAAAAACTTCGCACATTTAATGTCGCGAAGTTTTAATATGGTAAAAATTAATTTAAAAGATTTAAGATTTCATCTTTCGGTACAAGCCCAACAGATTTTTTATAAATTTCTCCGTTTTTAAACGAGATAACAGTTGGGATACTTTGCACAGAATATTCCAGCGCAAGATTTTGATTTTGGTCTACATTTACTTTACAAACTTTAATTTCATCATTTTTTTCATTTGCAATTTCATCAATAATTGGTGAAAGCATTTTACATGGGCCACACCAATCAGCATAGAAATCAACCAAAACAGTTTTATCAGAAGTCAAAGCTTCTTTAAATTCATCAGCACTATTAATTTGAGTAATCATATTAATTCCTCCTTCGTTAAAGAATTGCTCATACCAAACAATAAATGAATAAACAGTCCAAATTTTCCGGCTGTTATCACATTTAGGATTATCTTTATGATCGTTAAGTAATTTGACAATTTGGTCGACGTTAAAATATTTTTTTGCCGCATCGCTTTCAAATGCTTTTCTAATTATAGAATAATACTTTGGGTCGCGCAACCAAATTTTAATTGGAACTGGGAAGCCCAACTTTTTTTTATTAGAAACTTTTTGTGGCAAATGAAGTTGCGCAGCTTTCCGAAACGCATATTTTGTAGCAATTTTTTTTACGCGATAATTAGTTGGTAAACTTGCGGCAACGTCAAAAACTTTTTTATCGAGATATGGGACACGAAGTTCCAAAGAATTTGCCATACTCATTTTGTCGGCCTTCAGCAAAATATCGCCAACCAACCACAAATTTATATCAATGTATTGCATTTTGGTGATATCATCGTACGCCAACGCTTGACTATAATATTTTGCGGTAATTGATTCGGGCGGATATTGACCGGTTGGCCTTTTCAAAATTTTTTCACGTTCACTTTGTGAAAATATTTTTGCATTGCCAATAAAACGTTCCTCAACGGTTTGACTCGCACGTATTATAAAATTTTTACCTTTAAATGCGAACGGAATTTTTTTTACTAGTCGCGCCAAAAATTTTCTGATAAATCGAGGAATTATTTTGGTGATATATAAATCCATTGGCTCCATATAAATATTATAGCCGCCGAAGAATTCATCAGCACCCTCACCTGACAAACAAGTTTTAACATATTTACTTGCGAGATTGCTGACAAAATATAGTGCGACAGCTGAAGGATCAGCAAGCGGCTCGTCCATATAGTATTGAATTTTCGGTAAACTTTGCCAATATTCTTCAGTCGTTATAACTTTATTTATATTTTTTTTGTCAAGCTCATTAGATAATTTTTCTGCATACGAAATTTCATTATATTTATCATAATCAAAACCAACCGTAAAAGTTTTATCACCACTATAACATGCAGTAATAAAACTTGAATCGACACCACTTGAAAGAAATGAGCCAACTTCAACATCACTAGTTTGATGAACGTGCACAGAATTTTTTACAACGTTATTTATTTCATCAATATAATTTGTTTCGGATTGATTATTATAAGAAAAAAATGGCGCCCAATATTTTTTTATGTCAAGTTTCCCATCTTGAAATGTAAAATAATGACCGGGGGATAATTTATAAACATTTTTGAAAAAAGTTTCCGGTAAAACTGAATACTGGAATGTTAAATAATTTTCTAATGCGACCTCATTTAATTCTTTCTTAAAATTTGGATGTACCAGAAAACTTTTTATCTCGGACCCAAATAAAATTTCATTATCTATTATTGTGTAATATAAAGGTTTTATACCGAAAAAATCACGTGCCGCAAAAATTCGTTTCTTATTATAGTCATAAATAGCAAATGCGAACATCCCGCGTAAATATTTAAACATATTAATACCATATTGCTCGTAGGCATGTATCAAAGTTTCAGTATCAGATTGCGTATGAAAAGTATGACCTTTTTTTACTAACTCATCATGCAGCTCAAGATAATTATAAATTTCACCGTTAAAAACAATAACGATTGACTTATTTTCATTATACATTGGTTGGCCGCCAGTATTTAAATCGATAAGGCCTAAACGTCGAAATCCTAAAGTTATATTTTCATCAGAATGGATGCCATAACTATCAGGGCCACGATGGATAATTTTTTGCATCATATCTGAAATTATTTTTTGATTGTTATAAGTTTGCCCGGTGAATCCGCAAAATCCACACATTTTTATCCTCCGTATATTTTATATTAAAACTTTAACTGATTCTGGTTTGAAAATCAATGAATTTTTTCCACGATTAAAGTAAAATATAAAATCAAATTAAATTTTTAAGGAGTGAAATAAAATGCGTGATGAACGCCTTGAAAAACTTGCAAATCTATTAGTTAATTATTCAACACAAGTTAAAAAAAATGATAAGGTTTCAATAAAAGCTGAATATGTTGCGCTACCATTTATCATTGAAGTTGCAAAAGCCGCTATAAAAAATGGAGCTTATGTCGATTATTCGGTAACAGTTCCGGAAGTTGAAGAAGCAATTTTAAAATTTGGCGACGATTCACAACTTTCTATGCCAAATAATGATTATGGCGACGCCGTAAAAAATTCTGATGTTTGGATAACGGCATGGGGCACAATAAATTCACGCGCTCGCTCAAATATTTCTCCACAATTGTTACAAAAACGAAGATTAGCAAATAGTGCAGAAAGAAAAATTTACGTTGATAGATGTGCGAGTGGCGCATTACGTTGGTGCGGCACACAATTCCCTACAAATGCGGAAGCTCAAGAAGCTCAAATGAGTCTTGAGGAATATGAGGAATTTGTTTACAAAGCAGGAATGCTTGACAAAGATGACCCAATTGCAGAGTGGAAAAAAGTTGAGGAAAATCAAGAACGTTGGGTAAATTTTTTAGACGGCAAAAAAATTTTGCATATCATTTCAAAAGATACTGACATTGTTATCGGAATAAATGGACGTAAATGGATAAATTGTTGTGGAAAAGAAAATTTCCCCGACGGCGAAATCTTTACAAGCCCCGAGGAAAATAATATAAATGGTAAAATTTCTTTTTCATATCCCGCTATCTATTCCGGACGAATGGTTGAAGGCGTAAAATTAGAAGTCAAAGATGGAAAAATAATTAAAGCACAAGCTAATAGTGGCGAAGATTTTTTACATTCATGCTTGGATACCGATGCAGGTTCAAAATATTTTGGCGAAGTTGCAATCGGCACAAACTATAACATAAAAAAATTCACACGAAATATTTTATTTGACGAAAAAATTGGTGGCACAATTCATATGGCAATAGGATGTGCAATGCCGGAAGCCGGCGGGAAAAATATATCCGCTATCCATTGGGATATGATTTGCGATATGCAAGACGGTGGAAAAATTTTTGCCGATGACAAACTTTTTTATGAAAACGGAAGATTTATCGATTCCGTGCTCTAAAAATAAATAGCTTTGTCTATGTCAAAAAGATAAATAATTGAAAAATCAACTTGACGGCTATAATTTTTTTCGATAGCTTCTTTATAAATTTTTAGCTGAAAGTAATATTTTTGTGCGAAATTTTCAGCTTCGTTAGCTGAAATCCTGTCAGTTTTATAGTCAACTAAATATAACTTACCGTCATATTCAAAAAAACAATCAATGATTCCGTGAATGAGTGTTTTCTCGGAATCATTTTTATTTTCAATTCCGAGTATAAACGGTGTTTCGCGTTTTATAAACGAAGAATTTTTTATTTTATAAAATAAATCTGACTCCAAAAATTTTATCAATTTATTTACCGGAACAATTTTTCGTTCATCGTCCGTTATCATGTTTTTAGACACCAGCGAATTTAAAAAATCATTGACAATATTTTCTTTCGGCAACAAATTCAAATCTAAATGCTGTAAAACTGTATGAATTATTTGACCGCGCTGCGTTGGCGATATTTGAGATGATTTTAAAAATTTCGGCACTGCAAAATTTTTCTGCGCATCTTCACTTATAGAAATTTTAGCTTTCACCGAAATATCGTACGGATATTTCCATTGCATTTGATTTTTAATTTTCTCGTCAACATTAACAGTTGGCACAGCCTCAAAATTTTCTTTTTGTAAAATATTTTTTTCATCGCTTTCATAAATTTGCAATTCAAACGGTGAATTTTTTTCGTTTGCAATCGGTAAAATCCAATCTAAAAAACTTTTTGCGGTATTCACAAATGAATGCGAAAAATTTTTTTGACAGCCCGTTAAAATTAATTTATTTTTTGCACGCGTCATCGCAACGTATAATAAACGCATTTCTTCTGCAAGATTTTTTTGACGTAGTTCAAATTCAATTGAACGTTTTGCGAGCGTATTAATTTTTGTGCGACGTTTGACATCGATAAATTTATTTCCGAAGCCCAAATCTTTGTCAAGCAATATTTTATCGTTAAGATTTTTCATATTAAAATTTTTGCCAAGAAAACTTATAAAAACTATAGGAAACTCAAGCCCTTTACTTTTGTGGATAGTCATTATTTTTACAGCGTTAGAATTTTTATGCGACGAATTAATATTAACTTGACTAATTTTTTCGAGATAGCGAATAAAATTAAACAAACCTTGATAATTTGTTTTTTCGTATTCTTTGGCGATATTGACAAATTTTATTATATTTTTTTGCTGCGGCTCGAAACCGGCGAGGTAGAAAAAATCCGTAATATGTAAAATTTCATCAATTAATTTGCTTATTGACAAGCAAATTTTTTTTTGACGTAAAAAGTTTAAGTCGGCCTTAAATTTTCCCAAGCCATCATAATTTTTCACGCAATCATAAAAACTTTTTTCACTTGATTGCATACGAATTTTTAAAAGCTCATCGTCACTTACATTATAAATTTGTGAGCGCAAAACCGCCGTCAATGGAATTTCATTTTGCGGATTGTCAATTATCTTCAAAAAACTTACCAAAATAATTATTTCGGGCAGCTCAAAAAAATTTGTATTATTTTCAGTGTCAATTGGAATATTATTTTGCGAAAAAATTTCCGTCAAAAGTTTTAAATTACTGCGATTACGAATCAAAATCGCGATATCAGAAAAATTTTTACACAACCCATTTTGTAAGAGCAACTTTATTTTGTCGCATATAAATTGCACTTCAGTTTTATCATCATTCATCAAAAAAATTTCAGTTTTATCGTTGCTTGGCTCAGTGTTAAATTTTTCATCGGAATAATCTAAACCGCAAAATTTTTTTGTCATTAATCGTGAAAATAAAAAATTCACACTATCAGTAATTTGTTTCACACTACGAAAATTTGCTGATAAATCAATTTTTGCGGTATCCGCAATTTTTCCATATGTATTATATTTTTGAATAAAAAGTTGTGGCGATGAATTACGAAAGCCGTAAATACTTTGTTTCACATCGCCAACCATGAATTTTGATTTGCAAGGAATAAGCGACAAAATTTTTTCCTGCACATCATTTATGTCTTGATATTCATCAATTAATATTTCTGTAAATGGTTCCAAAATTTTTTTCTTCGATAAAATTTCAAGTGTAAACTCTTCAAGGTCATCGAATGACAAAATATTTTGTTCAAGTTTTTTTTGCATAAATACATCATGAAATTTAATTACAAGCTCCGATATTTCATTCATTATCGGATACGAATCTGAGATATTTTGCAAGATAAATTTACTTTTTGCAAAAAAAATTTTTTCCTGAAGATTTTGAATCAATTTTTTAAATTCTTTACGATTTTCTTGCACAGCATTTTTTAAATCTAAATCTATTTCATCAGAATTTTTTTTAGTGTATGAAAAAAGTTTTTGAAAATTATGTTGATTTAAAATTTCGCGTGCCATGTCAAAATCTTTATAAATAAATTTTTCAAGATGCTCAACAAAATTTTTGTCATCTTCCAGCGCAGTAAGATATTTTTCCGGCCCAAAATTTTCATGACATTTTTGAATTGAATCCAAAATCAAATAATTTATTTGCTCAACTAAATTTTTTATGTGCGGCAAAAGTTTTTTCCACCAAATTGTTTCTTCAAATTTTGTATTTTCTGCCAAAATAAAATTGTTCGCGCATTTTTTCAACCATGCCGCTGAACTTGGAATACTGCGCGAAAAATCATATATATCCAAAATCAATTTTTTTAAATTGTCACTTTGAATTTTGTCCGTATTATATGCCATAACGGCCTCAAAAAATATTGGTCGCGCTTTTGCATACTCCTCTTCCAACATTTTATCAAGTACATCTGACTTCAAAAGTTCAATTTCATTTTCCTGCGCTATTCGAAAATTCGGATCAATATCTGCCAAATAAAAAAATTTTCTTACCATCTTCATACAAAATGAATGAAGCGTACAAATATTCGCGTCATTTAACAAAATGATTTGACGTTTTATAAAATCAGTTGGTTTTTGCGCATACAAAGCAGCCGCAATTCGCTTTTTCATTTGAATTGCAGCTGCATCTGTAAATGTTACCGCCAACAATTTATTTATATCAACAGGATTTTTTTCATCCGTAACAATTTTTATGATTCGCTCAACAAGTACCGCTGTTTTACCAGAACCCGCCGAAGCCGATACCAAAATATTTTTCTCGCGCGAATTTATCGCACAAATTTGTTCGTCGGTATAATTCATTTTTATCACCTAAAAAAGCTGCTCTCAAGCAGCTTTATAACGATGCCCGAAACCGGATTTGAACCGGTACGTTTTAAAAAACACTGGATTCTAAGTCCAGCGCGTCTGCCAATTCCGCCATCCGGGCTCACAAAATTACAACTCATTCACAAAATTGCAAAGTACATTTTCCACAGCATTTAAAAGTGAAACAACTTGTGAATAATTCATACGCGTCGGGCCCAAAATTCCTATATTGGCAAAAGTATCTTTACTTATCACGTAATTTGTTTTTATCAGACTACAATCTTTAAACAAATCAATTTGATTTTCCGCACCAATTGTTATTTCAATATCATTTTGCAAATCTTGGTTAAAGATTGACGAAAGCAAATGATGGTGCTCGAGCGCTTCAAATATATTTTGTGCTTTTTCAAAATTATGGAATTCAGGAAATGCCAAAATATTTTTTATTCCGCTCGTATAAATTCGTACTTCTTCCATTGAATTTATAGCATCCATGACTTTTTGTATAAAATTTTTATTTTCAAATCCAATTTGTTCAAGAATTTTATCATAAAAATTTGAATCAATTATATCTGATTCTGTCAAATTTTTATTTATAATTTTTGAAATATAGTCCAATTTTTTTGGCACATTTACTTTAAGTGTAAAATTTTTTGCGTTATTATCATTTGTCACGATAACCAAAATTAAAGTTTTTTTGTCAATCGGTATGAAATTTAAAAATTTTATTTTTGATTTGTTCGTAATCGGCTCAGTCATAATTGTCGTATAGTTTGTCAAAAGTGAAATTGCTTTCGCCGTCTCTTTTAGCAAATAATCTATACGCGTTACGTTGTTCGATATCGTTTTTTTTATGAAATTTATTTCTTTATCTGTAAGTTTTTTTTGCTGCATTAAATTGTCAACGTATAAACGATAGCCTTTATCGGAAGGAATTCTCCCGGCAGAAGTATGTGGCTGAATAATATAGCCCAAATCTTCTAAATCACTCATTTCATTTCGTATCGTTGCTGGACTTATTCCAAACTCATATTTTTTTGAAATTGTGCGTGAGCCAACAGGTTCTGCTGTTTCCGTATACGCTTCAACTATTGCTGCAAGTATTTTCATCTTACGCAAACTAATCATACTTTCACCTTCTTTGTTACAATTTATATCTATTTATAATATTGCCATCAAAATCTTTTATTTTAAACTCAGTGTCTTCATAAATCATAAATGAATGAGGAGAGTTTTGTTTTGGTAATGAAACCGAACCCGGATTCATTAATATTATTCCATTTATATTTTCAATTATTGGAACATGTGTATGACCTTGAATCATTATATCATTTTTATTTATTGGCGGCAAATTATTTCTATTATAAATATGGCCATGCGTTAAAAATATTAATCGCTTTTCAAGATATATTATTGAGTAATCAGACATAATTGGGAAATTAAGAACCATTTGGTCAACTTGTGCGTCGCAATTCCCACGTACACATAACAAATTATTTTTTATTGCATTAAGTTTCTCCGCAACTTTTATCGTATCATAATTTTTAGATAAATTATTACGTGGGCCGTGATAGAGTAAATCACCAAGCAAAATTAATTTCTCTGCGTTCTCATTTTTATAAGCGTCTAATAATTTCTCACAAAAAAATAATGAACCATGTAAATCAGATGCAAACATTAACTTCATGTATAATCCTCCAATAATTTTTTTATGTATTATAACCGAAATTTTATTATTCGTGCTATAATCACGAACGGGAGGAATAATTTATGACCGATAAAAAAATTTTAGCAATACGAAGAAAGCGTAAACGTAAAAAAATTTTCCGTACTTTTATTTTTATTTTTATCGCTTTCTTTTTTATTTTTATTGGATGTAGTCTTGGAATTTATACTGCAATTGTAAAAAATGCCGACCAACTCCAAAATATAAATGTTATGCCAAATATGTATACGTCAATAATTTATGACGAGAAAAATCAGACAATAATTGATAAATTAAATGGGACGGAAAATCGTGAGTATATCTCACTCGATAATATCCCAAAAAATCTTCAGCATGCATTTATTGCAATTGAAGATGAAAGATTTTACGAGCATAATGGAATTGATATACGTGGACTATTCCGTGCGATTCTATCAAAAATATTAAGGAATAAAACTCAAGGTGCCAGTACAATTACTCAACAATTGATAAAGAATAATGTAACAAAAGTCTCACGAAATAATTTAAAAACAAAAATCCAAGAACAATATTTAGCGATAAAATTTGAGAAAGAATTGATTAATCAATATGGTAGTAAAAAATCTGCGAAAGATCATATTTTAGAAGTTTATTTGAACACAATTTATTTATATCATGGATTAAACGGAGTAAAAACAGCAGCGGCATATTATTTTGATAAAGATGTTTCACAACTAACAATTGCGGAGTGTGCAACTCTTGCCGCAATAACAAAATCTCCAACTTATTATGCGCCTGATAAAAATCCCGACCATAATAAATTACGTAAAGATACGATTTTGAAAAAGATGTTGAGTTTGAAATACATAAGTCAAATAGAATATGAAGAAGCAAAAGCTGAAGATGTTTATTCAAAAATTTCACAGACAAAAAAATCAAAAAGTGAAGGAAAATCATTTCATAGCTATTTCGTGGATAAATTGATAAAAGATGTGACTAACGATTTACAAAAACGAAATAATTTAACGAAAGCTGAAGCGACAAATTTAATTTACAATGGCGGATTGCAAATTTATTCAACAATTGACGCCGATATGCAAAAAATAATGGATGAGAAATTTCAAAACGATGCGTTTTTCCCAAAATCGGATTACGAAATCGATGTGCATTATTATTTGACAACGATAGATAAAAATAATGAACGAAAAAATTTTGAGCGTACAAAAACGGTTAAAACTCAAGCACAAGCAAATCAATTTGTTACTGCAATGAAAAATGAATTGACAAATTCAAACGATGAGATATTGGAAGAAAAAACTGTTTGTATCCCACAGCCACAAGCCGCTATGATTATTATTGACTATAAGAATGGACACGTAAAAGCAATTTGCGGCGGACGCGGCGAAAAAACTACTGACCTCGCACTAAATCGCGCAATAGATTCTGTACGTCAGCCCGGTTCCGTTTTTAAAATATTGGCATCTTATGCGCCGGCAATTGATTTAAAAAAAGTAACTGCTGCTACAATAATTAATGACGAACCGTATACTGCACCCGATGGATATAGTCCAAAAAATTATTACAAAAATTATCGAGGTCCATCAACAATTCGTGACGGTATCCGCGATTCAATGAATGTCTTGGCCGTAAAGAATATGATAAATACGGGCGTCACAAATTGTTTTGACTATCTTTTAAAATTTGGATTTACAACACTCGTTGAGCACGAAAGAATTAACGGGAAAATTTATAGCGATAAAGTTGCTTCGACTGCACTCGGCGGACTTACTCATGGTATAAATCAATTGGAAGTTACGGAAGCATTTGGCGCGATTGCAAATCTTGGCGAATATAACAAGCCGATATTTTATACAAAAGTTTTGGACCATACGGGAAATATTTTGCTAGAAAATCGGAATAAACCGAAAAAAATTTTGAAGCCGCAATCAGCTTACATATTAACTGACATGATGAAAGACGTAATAACAAAAGGAACTGGTACAAAAGCTCGCTTCCAAAAATCTAAAATGCCAATTGCGGGCAAAACTGGAACCACAACTGATACAAAAGATTTGACTTTCGTTGGATATACGCCATATTACGTCGCAGGAATTTGGCTCGGTTTCGATCAACCTAAAACTATGAAAGAAGATTGTGGCTATCATTTGAAATTATGGAGCAGTATCATGGAAGAAATTCATTCGAAACTAAAGGTTAAAAATTTTGAAAAGCCACCCGGTCTTGTAAATGTAAAAATTTGCAAAAAGACAGGTATGCTTGCAAATGATGGATGTCCAAATGTCGTAAATGAAATTTTTATTTTAGGAACACAGCCACAAGATTATTGTACAGAACATTTTGATTCACATACTGAAGAAATTAAACAAACTCCTGAAAATCAGCAAATACCTGAAGTTTCAGAAATTATTGAAGAAACAAATGAACCGGTAATGCCGGAAGAAAGTTTGACAATTGAAACCGATGAAACTTAATAGAAAATCCCTTACAAAATTTACGTAAGGGATTTTTTTATGAAGGCAAAATAAAAATTTGCTAACAATTTATCTCAAAATAATATTGCCGCACCAACAATTCCGGCATCATTACTTAATTTAGCTTGAACAATTTTAGTATCAAGATTTTTTATGTAAACATTTTTTTGAATTTGTTTTCGCACTGGAGTTAAAAGTTTTTCGCCTTGCGCACTAATTCCGCCGCCAATAACAATAATTTCTGGATGCAAAATATTTATCAAATTTGTTAAACCTTCTGCCAAATAAAAAATATAATTATTTATGACATCTTGTGCAGTTTTATCATTTGTGTCGGCGATTTCAAAAATTTTTTGTGCATTTAATTCCGTATTCAATTTTGAATTCGGATTTTTTTTTGCAGCAATATTTGCTTGATTTATTAAAGCTGTTGCTGAAGCATAAGTTTCCCAGCAACCATTTCTTCCACAGTTACATTTTTCGCCGTTTGAAATTATTACATGATGTCCGATTTCGCCAGCGCCAGCTTGAAATCCTTTGTAAATTTTTCCGTCAATAATTATTCCACCACCGATACCTGTGCCCAAAGTTACCATAATTGAATTTTTGTAATCTTTAGACGCACCGAAAAGATATTCAGCAAATGCGGCGCAATTAGCATCATTTTCAAGATAAATTGGCAAATCAAAATATTTTTTTAGTTCATTTTCAATATTAAAATTATCCAAGCTTTCGATGTTGCAAGCATGTAAAATTGTTTTGTTTTGACATCTTCCGGGAATGCCAATACCAATTGATTTTACTTGAGGCAGTGAAATATTGCTTTCGTTTAAAATTTCAATACAATTTGTTGCCATATCTTTTATTATTAATTCAGGTTTTCTTTTTGGGCGCGTTGGAATACTTTTTTTCAAAATTATTTCGCCAGTTTTATTGACTAAACCTGTGGCAATATTTGTGCCGCCTAAATCTATACCGATGTAATACATTTTACCTCCGATTAGGAATTGATAGCATTTTTTAATTTTTCAATAGCGTCATTTATAGAAATTTTTTCAAGCTGAGCACCAGATGAAGAAAAATGTCCGCCGCCACCCATTCGTTCCATTATTAATTGAACATTTATTTCGCCCAAACTTCGTGCACTTATTATGATTTTATTTTCGTATTCGCACAAAACGAATGCAGCAGCGATACCATTTATGTTCAAGAGTTCGTCGGCAGCTTGAGCGGCAATCAATATTGCGTTAGAATTATTTTTTTCGCATACGCTTATAGCAATATTTTTGTTAAAGATTTGCATATTAGTTATGGTAGCAATTTTTGTTTTGTAGGTTTCAAAATCATCACGGAAAAACATTTTAACGCAAGTACTATCGGCGCCTTTTCGTCGTAAAAATGCGGCAACTTCATAAGTTCGTGCGCCAGTTTTAAATGTAAAATTTTTTGTATCAATCATAATTCCCGCCAAAAGTGCATTTGCTTCTGTCGCCGACAATTTTATATCTTTTATTTGTAGCATTTCCGTTACTAATTCCGCTGTTGATGACGCATATGGTTCATAATAATTCATTACGGTATCATCTACGAACTCAACATTTTTTCGATGATGGTCAAAAACGACAACATGATGCGAATTTTCTATAAGCTCAGGAAAATCTAAAAGCGATGGGCGATGCGTATCGACAATGACAATTAGTGACGAAGCATTTAAAAAGTTTTCGACTTCTTGATTTTTAATGAATACGTCAGTTTTATATTCAGGAGTTTCAATTATTTTTTCATACATAAGTTTTATGCTTTCGGTAACTTCATTTAAAATTATCCGACATTTTTTACCTTCAGATGTTACAAATTTATATATACCAATAGCTGAACCAAGACAATCTGGATCAGAATTTTTATGTCCCATGACAATAACATTTGATGCTTCAGCAATTAATTCTTTAAAAATATAAGTTTTAACTCTGGCACGAACTTTTGTATTCGTATTGATTTTAGTTTGTTTGTCGCCGAAAAAATAAAATTTGTTAGCATTTTTTATTAAAACTTGGTCGCCACCACGGTCAAGTGCTAAATCCAAAGATGCACGTGCGTATTCCATCGATTGATTCAAAGTTTTCCCGCCGATACCGATGCCGATGCTAAGAGTAAGCGGGAATTGATTACCCATATCAATTTCGCGGATTTGGTCAAGAATATAAAACTTTTTTTCTTTGAAATAGTCAAGTTTATCTTGCGAAAATATAAAAATATATTTGTCATGCTCAAATTTTTTTATTATGCCGCCTAAATCCAATGCCATTGCATTTAATTTACGTTCAATAAGTGCGAGAAGTAAAGGCTTTTTGATTTCTTCAGTAGTTTTTAACGCTTCATCATAATTATCAACCATAATTAATCCAACGGCCGTATTAATAAATTTCGTTACATTTTCTTCATATTTAATTAAGTACAAAATTTTGTAAGTACGATCGATTTTTGTCGCGCCAAAATAACCATAATAATAATTATCGTCAAAAATAATTTTTTGTTTTTCTAAATTCGTATCAAATCCGTGAATATAATCTGTAATTTTTTTCCCAACTGAAAATTTTTTTATCTCTAACGCTTTCTCATCTGCATAAATTATTTTACTTTCTTCTAAAATTAAATATGGAAATGGCATTTCATCCGTTAAATATTTATTATGTTCGAGATCGGATATATGTTGAATGAGGACGAAAATTAATGTTAAAAGCGCAAGATAAATATTACACCAGCCAACTACTATAAAAATTATTGTGTAAATAAAAATTGATTTTTTGATAGCTGATTTACTTAAAATTTTGTTAAGTGAATTAAACATTATTCCCTCCACTGCGTGTAAGATGTTTTAACAAATTTACGGACTGGATATATAAAATATTTTGCTTTGCCAAATTTAATTTCAATTTCCCTACTGCTTTTGTATCAATCGTATTACTATTAATTCCAAGTTTATCAGCTAAAATATAAGTAAAAATAATAATATCGGCAAAAGTTTGCGCACGATCATTATTTTGTGTCAAAGTTTGCGTAAATAAATTTGAAACTGATGCCAATAGTTCACATTTTAATTTCTCAACTAATTTAATATTTTGTGCGATGTCAAAATCATCCGGCAATGTTTTCACCTCTTTTTAAACATTAAATCTAAAAACGATTACATCGCCGTCTTTTACAACATAATCTTTTCCTTCGATACGAACTAATCCATTAGCTTTTGCATTCGTATAAGATTTACTTTCCATTAAATCGTCATAAGTTATTACTTCCGCTTTAATAAATCCACGCTCAAAATCTGAATGAATTTTCCCGGCAGCTTGTGGCGCTTTCATTCCTTTAGTAATTGTCCATGCACGTGTTTCTTTTTCGCCCGCTGTCAAAAAACTTATAAGCCCAAGTAATTCATAACTTGCTTTGATTAATTTATCTAAGCCGGTTTCGGCAATACCAAGTTCTTCGAGAAATATTTTTTTTTCATCGTCTGAAAGTTCACTAATTTCTTCTTCAATTTTCGCACAAACTGTAAAGACGCGTGAATTTTCAGCTTCAGAAAATTTCTTAACTTGTTCAACAAAATTATTTTTTCCACTAATTAAATCATTTTCGGAAACATTTGCGGCATACAAAACAGGTTTAAACGTGAGGAGTTCAAAAGTTTTTACGATTTCTTTTTCTTCATCAGTTAAGTCAACATTTCTTGCACAAATTTCATTATCAAATGCCACTTTTAATTTTTCTAAAACGTTAACTTCTTTTTGCAATGATTTATCATTTTTTACTAGCTTTTGAACTTTCGTAAGACGTTTTGTAATTATATCCAAGTCAGATAAAATCAATTCCAAATTAATTGTTTGGATATCGCGTAGTGGATTAATTTCTCCATCAACGTGAATAATATCAGAATCTTGAAAACATCTTACAACATGAATTATTGCGTCAACTTGCCGAATATGCGATAAAAATTTATTCCCTAATCCTTCACCATTACTTGCACCTTTAACTAATCCGGCAATATCAACAAATTCGATAACGGCCGGAACAATTTGTTTGCAATTATATAAATCGGCAAGATTTTGTAGGCGATAATCGGGGACATTTACAAATCCTACATTAGGGTCGATAGTACAAAAAGGATAGTTAGCTGATTCAATTTGTGCATTAGTTAGCGAATTAAATAATGTACTTTTACCGACATTAGGTAAACCAATAATACCGAGTTTCATAAAATACATCCTCTCATATGTAATTTTGTCATTATAAATTAATAGAAGTTAAATATCAACGGTATTAATTAAATAACTTGTAGAACATACAGGGAAAGTAAAGGTCTTAAAGAAATAAAACCATTCTTTTTTGCAAAAAAAAGAATCAAAAAAAACTTTATAAAGAACTTCGCATGTGCGAAGTTCTTTTGTTAAGTTCTTTTATTTTACTTTTCTTTCAAGAAAAGTAAAGGTTTTAACGTTATTTAACTATAATTAAATTTGCGAGAGTATCTGCAAGTTTTTGAAGTGATAAAGTTTTCTCAATTTCTATTCCATATTTCTTAAGCTCATTAATAAATTTAATAGTAAATGGGAAATCATACATTGTTGTATTTTCATTACAAAAAATATTTTGTGGAGTATCATCAAAAATAATTTTACCTTTACTTAAAACAATAAGGCGATCAAATTTCGTAGCTTCTTCTACATCATGCGTAATAAATAAAATTGTTTTACCGTAATTTTTATTGAGTTTAATTACCTCATTTAAAAATTCATCTTTACTATCAATCATTGACGTAGATTCATCAAAGATAATATAATCGGGATTAATTGCTAAGATACCGGCAACGGCAATTTTTTGTTTTTGTCCACCGGATAACATATCAATTGAAGAATTTTTATATTGTTCCATCCCAACAATTTTAAGTGCATTTTCAACACGTATTTCTATATCATCGAGATTTAAATTTTGTGGACCGAAAGCAATTTCTTCATCAACTATTGAAGAAACAATTTGGTTATCAGGATTTTGGAAGACCATTCCGACTTTCGCACGGATTTTAAAAATATTTTTGCTATCATCATAATTTAAATTATCAGTAATAATTAGTCCAGATTTTTTTTTCAGTAAGCAATTTAATAATTGAGCGAGAGTAGATTTCCCAGAGCCATTTACTCCCATAATTGCAATCAGTTCACCATTTTTTATTTGGAGATTTATATCGTGTAAGATATTTTTATCATTGTAATCGAAATACATATTTTTAATATCAATCATTTTTATTCACCTACATAGAAAATAAAATTTTTAACTGGTAAAATCAATAGGTTAAATAAATTAGGAGTTGAGGATTATGAGTAATACTGAGAAATTATTTTCATATTCTTTTACGAATAAAGATTATCTAAATATCGAAGCAATATTTAGTGATGAGACACAAAATTTTGTCTCACCTATTAATATTAATTTTAACCAACCTTTTGAAATTATGATACGAACGGCTAAAAATAATATCGATAAAATTTTCTTATGCTCTAATAATAATCGATTCCTAATGTATAAAAAATTTAGTGACGAAATTTTTGATTACTTTTGTGTAAAAATTAATGGCTCCCAATATCGTTTTGAATATTATTTTGAACTGCATCGTGAAAATAAAATCTATTTCTATAATAAACGTGGCCTCTATGATATCTTAAATCCTGAATATAATTTCGCCGTTATCCCCGGTTTTATTACTCCCGATTGGATTAAGGGCGCCGTTATGTATCAAATTTATGTCGATAGATTTTATAATGGCGATGAAAAAAATGATGTTGTCGATAACGAATATATTTATTTAGGTAAGGCTGCAAAAAAAATTACGTCATGGAATACTCCAGTTTCTACTGATGATGTTTGTAATTTTTATGGCGGTGATTTACAAGGTATTATTGACAAATTAGATTACTTAGAAGATTTAGGAGTAGAAGTTATTTATTTAAATCCAATTTTTGTTTCACCGAGCAATCATAAATATGATATACAAGATTATGATTACGTTGACCCACATTATGGAAAAATAGTTGAAGATAGCGGGGAAGCTTTAAGCTTAAATAATTTTAGTAATAAATTTGCGTCAAAATATATTTGCAGAACAACTAATAAAAAAAATCTTGAGGCATCAAATCTTTTATTCATTAATTTAGTTTCACTAGCACATGCACGCGGTATAAAAATTATTTTGGACGGCGTTTTTAATCATTGTGGCGCATTTAATAAATGGATGGATAAAGAAAATTTTTACTACGCTAATGGTTATCCGGTTGGCGCATATCGTGATGAAAAAAGTTTGTATCATAATTATTTTAGTTGGTACGATAAAAATTGGCCCAATAATGATTGTTATGAGAGTTGGTGGGGCTTCGATAATCATCCTAAATTAAATTATGAGAATTCCCCGCAACTTTTTGATTATATTATTAATCTCGCGGCAAAATGGGTTAGTCCTCCATTTAATGCTGATGGTTGGAGAATTGATGTAGCGGCTGACGTCGGTAAAAGTCAAAATTTTAACCATGAATTCTGGAGAAAATTTCGTAGCTCTGTTAAAAATGCTAATCCTAATGCGGTTATTATTGCTGAACATTATGGTAACCCTAAAAGTTGGCTAATAGGTGACCAATGGGATTCCGTAATGAATTATGATGCTTTTATGGAACCATTAACTTGGTTCCTAACCGGTATGGAAAAACATAGTGAAGATTTTAAGCCGAATAAATTATGTAACGCAATGGATTTTGAAAACTCAATGCGTTATTTTATGGCGCAATTTAATTTCCACTCACTTTATTGTGCAATGAATGAGTTATCAAATCATGACCATTCTCGTTTCTTAACTCGTACTAATAAAATAGTTGGACGACTTGGTCAAAAAAATTCTAATGATGCCGATAAAAATATTGATAAAAATATAATGATGGAAGCAGTAGTTTTTCAAATGACATGGCCTGGATGCCCAACTATTTATTATGGAGATGAAGTTGGATTAACAGGTTGGTCGGATCCTGATAATCGTCGTCCTTTCCCATGGCATAATCAAGATAAAATTTTACTTGCATTGCATAAATTTTTAGTAAGTCTTCATAGGAATAGTGAAACTTTAAAGCTTGGCTCACTTGAGTATCTACATTTGAATTACGGAATAATTTCATTTGGGCGATGGCTCGGTAATGAAAAATTTATTATCGCGTTAAATAATAACGATACGGAAAAAGAAATAGAGATACCGGTTTGGAAAGCAAATGTAAAACCTAGTGAGAAACTTATTCAAATTCTTCTTACATCGCAAAATAATTTTGATACCTCAAAAAAAATTTATGAAATTACAGATGGCAATCTTCATTTGATTTTAAAAAGTAAAAGTGCAATTATTTTGAAATCAATTAATTGATTTTGATAAATTACAAAAAATGTTGTAAAATAAAATTATGATAAAAAAATTGGGGGGGCATGGAAAGTGGAACTGCCAAAAACTTTTGACCAGTTTATGGAGAAGTTCGGTGGTAAAGAAGCAAAGTATTTTTATAATAATTATAATTTATCTAATAAATTTTACCTTTATTTAAGAAAAAACTTTGAAAATTTGCTGGAAGAAGAAAAATTAAGATTTACGGTTGAACAAGCAGAAAAAATTAAAAATGATGAATTTATTGTGAAAAATTTTCATTTTATAACATTTTCTGAAGTGAATTTTAACCGTACAAATGCAAATGAAAATTTAAGTAGATTAGCTAATAATTTACCTTGTATAGCACTTTCTGAACTGAAATTTAACCGTACAAATGCAAATTTAATACGTCTTTGTGAGCCAAACTGTTATTTAAATGAGTTTTTTATAAGTTATTTTAAAAATTCAAATCATGACTCGGTTTTAAGTGAATTTATGTTTGAATATGTATGCCTCGGTTTTAATGAAGAAAAGATAGAACTTATGATTAAATATAAGGATTTTTTTCCTTTTGATGTAAATGATTTTTTAAAGCGAAGGTATAATGATTTTAAATGTAAAGATTTTTTTTGGGCGATTCAACAAAACCCTAAGGATGTTTTTGATTATTTGGGAGAAAAGAATAAAAAGCTTACTAGTTATCCTACCTATTCCAATGGATTGATGCGTTATCTTTATATTCATATGAAACCTGAGGAACAAACTCCTGAAAGATTTGGACTTTTTAATGATATTGATAATGAGCACTTGATTTTATCATATCTTAATTTTCGTATTTCGATAAATTTTACAGAAGAACATCTTGCTTTAGTAAAGTCTGATTATTATCGATACTACTTAGAAATAAGACTGAAAAAAACAAATGATCAAACAAATCTTGTGGAAAGTGGGGAAGAAAATAATGACAGGAAAAAAGTTCAGGTAAAACAAAATTTATCTTCTGAAAAACAAAATAATCAAACAAATCTTGTGGGAAATGCGAAAAAAAATAATGACGATAAAAAGTTTGAGATAACAGAAAATTTAGTTTTTGAACAAAAAGAGGTAGAACAAAATTTATCTTCTGAAGAACAAAATAATCAAACAAATCTTGTGGGAAATGCGAAAAAAGACAATGACGAGAAAAAGTTTGAGATAACAGAAAATTTAGTTTTTGAACAAAAAGAGGTAGAACAAAATTTATCTTCTGAAGAACAAAATAATCAAACAAATCTTGTGGGAAATGCGAAAAAAGACAATGACGAGAAAAAGTTTGAGATAAAAGAAAATTTAGTTTTCGAACAAAAACATAATATTTCAAATTTTAAAGGAGAAAGAGGCAAAGAAAACAAATCTAATAAAATTTGTGAAGGAATAGGATTATTTTTTGCAAGCTTGGTTTCACTTGTAAGTGTATTTGGAATAGTTATTGGTGCAACAGCAGCAGTTGGTTTGTTGGCATTAGCATTTACTCCGTGGATTCTTATTGGTATTGGTGTGCCAGTTTTAGCAAGTGGTGGATATTTTTTTAGTAAATCGATAAAAAATTTACGAAATTTAAATTCAATCTCAGAGTCAAATCAATCGCTTAAAGAAGAAACGAATGATACTTCTATTTTTTATAATGATGAAAATGAAAAAAGTGATTTTGGAAAACCTGGAAATGTTGAAAAAAATTTAAGTAGTAAAATTAAAGAATAGAAAGAAAATATATAATAAAATCTTATTTAAAAAGCAGACAAATAAATGTCTGTTTTTTTGTGTAAAAATTATTTTATAAAAAGTTAAGGTAATAGAAATTAATTTAGCGGAAAAAATATTTTAATATGATTGTAATTATGTCAAATGTATGTTAAACTAAATAATAAATTCTATAAAAAGAAGGTGAAAGATGTGGAAGATTTTATAAGTTATTGTAATAGTTTAAATCTGGGAAATGAAAATAATTTTAAAGATAATGTATTGAAAGCTGTATCAAATTTTGAAAATTTGAGTATTGAAGAAAGAAATAAATTTAATACAGATAAACTTAAGGAAATAAAAAATAAACAGTTAAGAGCAGAACTTTTTTGTTTTGTGAAGGATAGTAATCTAATGAAAGTTCAGACAGAAAAGAGTGCATTGGCCAAAGAATTATTAGATTTAAAGAAAAATGAAAATGTTTCAAATGAAAAGTGTAAAGAAATTATTAATCCGGTGTCACGTGTAATGCTTTATTATTATGCTAGTAGTTCAAAAAAATCAGATGATGCATGCCAATTGGTTTCAGCAAAAGATTTTTATTCAATTGAATTTATTAAAATTTTATTTAATAATGAAAATGAATTTATTAAAAAAGATTTAAAGAGAAAATTATTGAAAGAATTGTCACCGAATTCTGATGGTGTTTTTGAAAATTTAAATAAACCAACTGTGAATATTTTTGAAAATATTAAGAAGCGTAATTCTTCAGAAAACAATTTATCTGCGTGGCTCGCTTGGGTTTATGCAAATTTTAATTATTACGATCAAACTACAAGAAATTTTGCACTTATACCAGAAGAATTAAGCTGGCAAACACTTTCTTCGCTTTTGGAAATTAACCAAAATAAGCCCGATAATGTTAATATTACTATTGACCATATAAATTTATTGCCTGAGAGAGATCGGAAAAATGCCATTGAAAATAAAATAGTGCAAAACAAATTAAAGAATAGTAGAAAAAATAATGGAATAGGTATAGGATTTGGTATAGTTTCTATGATTGGTAGTATAGTAGGTTTGGTTTGCATTGGACTATTTGTAGCGGTAAACCCTTTCGCTTGGTTAGGTGGAATTTGTGCACTTATAATTGGTGCAGTTGTTACTGGCGTGACAAGTTACAACCATAGAAAAATAAATTCAGTTTTAAATCCACCTAAACCAAAATCTCAAGTGAAAGAACCACTTTTAAATAATCAGGAAGTAAATATTGATAAATCATATGTAAAAGAAAGAACAAGTGTAATAAAAAAAGTAGAGCAAGCGAAAGAGGAAACGCAAAATCAACAGGAGGAAAAACCAAATAACTTAAAAGGACAAGGAAATGACGAACCAAATTTTCCTGCTTAAGAATAATCCGATATAGCGGATTATTTTTTTTGTGGAAAATTTTTTTAAGGAAA
>CAOVHW010000011.1 GCA_948543815.1 uncultured Eubacteriales bacterium
GCATGAAAATTCCCCTTTCGTTAAATTCTTTGTCTAACAAAAGGGGTTCACTTCAAGCACGGACTCTTTTTTTTAATTACTAAAAATTTTACACTAAAAATTTTTTTGCAAAAGTATTGAGGTAAAAGAAATTTTATGATAAAATATAGATAAGAGTTAAAATCCGAGTGTAGCGTAACTTGGTAGCGCGCTAGAATGGGGTTCTAGAGGTTGCAGGTTCAAATCCTGTCACTCGGACTTCTATTCCTAAATGGGGTGATTAAAATTACGAAAAGTGTGAGATTAATTATACCAATAAAAAATAAAAATAATAATCTACATGAGTCAGCAGATAAAAATCATTTGACTCTAACTATCTATCGTAATAGCCCTATCGATAATCTTATTAATAAATTATTAAATATGCCTCCTAAAATTGATATCGAATTCGATGAGTTTAAAACTACTATTTGGAAATCTATTGACGGTAAAAAAAGTGTCTACGAAATCTGTAAATCCGTAAATACTCTTTTTGCGAAAAAAAATCAAACCGTTTATAAACAAATTATTGAATTCCTACATCAACTTGCTGATTGTAGATTAATTAAATTTAAAACACGTAAAACTCCAATAAAAACTAAAATCAAAATGAAGCTAATGAAATTACTTAGGAAAGCAACCGCATAAACATTCTTTTACATTCTTACATTCATGTTCATTAGCTTTTTGCGAAGGAGTATAGTAACCTTTTTCATCAGCAATTTTAAATAATTCATACTGAAAAGTTTCATCACCATCACGCATTTGTTGGAAAGTTTTACGAAGTTGCTGATCGGAACATTCAGTAATTATTTTAGAATAATTAGCGATACCGGCCTTAACGTTATTAAGGACATCGAGAACCATTTCACGTTCATTCATAGTGTAACCTCCTTATAGCATAGAAATTAAATTATTAGCACTATCATTAGCTTTTTGAGCGGCCTGGCCAAACATTTGTTTAATATGGGCGTCACTGCATTTATTACTATAGTCTTGTAATTTTTGGGCATTAACTTGATGGCAGCTAACGATTTCGCGAATAGAATTTAATTCAGACAAACTTAACATTTTTTAAATAATCTCCTTTCTTTTTGGAATCATAGATATTATCTGCGGGGTATTTTTTTTTATGCGGCAAAAATTATTTCAAAAATGTTAAAAAGAAGCGGTGATGTAATGAATTATGATGATATAGTAAATTTAAAGAGTACGGAGGAGTTACGAAGGCGACTAAAAGATATGCCGAAATTTATGCACGAATTTTTTAAAGGTATTTCTGATAGGACATCATTTCGTACGCGTACAAGTTATGCATGTGATTTAAATTTATTTCTTGAGTACTTTAGTAAAATTCGGAATAAAGAGATAAAAGAAATTACACTTGACGATTTAGATTCAATTACCGTTGAAGAATTAGAAGACTATATGGAATATATAACTTTTTATGAGAAAAAACGTGGCCAAAAAGTTGTAATAATGAAAAATGATGAAAGAGCGAAGTCCCGGAAATTAGCATCAATTCGTACACTTTATAAATATTTTTTAAAGAAACGTAAAATAAAATTTAATATTCCACAACTTATTGAGCCACCAAAAGTTCATGAAAAAGCAATCGTACGATTAGAAGTTGATGAAGTCAGTAAATTATTGGACGAAGTCGAAAAAGGCGATAAGTTAACTCATAATCAATTTGTTTGTCATGAGAAAACAAAATTTCGTGACTTAGCTATCATTTCACTTTTGTTAGGCACTGGAATTAGAATTTCTGAATGTGTTGGAATAAATATAAAAGATATAAATTTCAAGGAGAATGGAATAAGAGTTTTACGCAAAGGCGGAAATGAATCCATAGTTTATTTTGGCGACGAAGTTCGTCAAGCACTTAAAGATTACGCAAAACAACGTAAAACGATAAAACCGCTTGAAGGTCACGAAACCGCATTTTTTCTGTCAATGCATCGAAAACGAATAACGGTACGTGCAGTTCAAAAATTAGTTCAAAAATATACAAACTTGGTTACACCGAGCAAAAAAATTTCGCCGCATAAATTACGTAGTACTTTCGGAACAAATTTGTATCACGAAACTGGTGATATTTATTTGGTAGCAGATGTTTTGGGGCATAAAGATATAAATACGACAAAGAAACATTACGCAGATATGAATGAAGACCGGAGAAGATTAGCCGCAAAAATTATAAAATTGCGCGAAACTTAAACATGTTTTAAAATAAGCTAAAACCACAGTATGACTGATGTTTTAGCTTATTTTTTTTATTTCAATTGAGCAATAAATAAAAATTCCCGAACCATTATTCGGGTAATTATAATTAGCTTTAATAATTTGTATCAATAAAAAAATAATAATTTATTTTTATAACAATTTCTCAAAACGTATTTGTTCTTTTTCAAAATTATATCCAAGATGTCTATAAAAATTATGAGCAACTTTTCTTGAGATACCTGAATTTAATCTCATAGCTTTAATATTATTTTTAACAGCCCATTCTTCTGCTGCATGAATAAGTTTTTTACCAATACCATTATTTCTATATGTAGCTTTAACTGCTAAACCAAGAATATTTGCCATTGTTTCTAAAAACAATACGTCATATCGCTCAATATGAATAAATCCAACTACAATTTCATCTACCAAAGCAACATATACTGCTTCACGATAAACATTAATATTTTTGATTTTTTCCATAACTAAAGATGAATTACAAGAATAGCCTAAATCTTCATTACATATTTTACAGATTTCATTTGCATCATCTGTTGATACGGTTCTTATCACAATTTTGCTCATACAATCACCTCTAAATTAAACTTATTACCCAAAAATTTTTTTATTAAGTTCAGTGATAAATTCATCAATTTTTTCTTCCGGAATTCCACCAGCTTGCGCAAAATTTTTCTTTCCGCCGCCACGTCCACCAAATTTTTGTACAATATCTTTTAACAAATTTCCAACATGTATATCAATATCGTTTGTCGCAGAAGCAATAATATTTACTTTTCCGTCACAAATATTCAACAAAAATATTACACAATGATTAAGTTTAAATTTTATTTTATCCGACACTAATTGTAAAAAGTTCATGTCAGAATTTTTTTGCGAATGTATAATTACATTTACAGAGCCAACAATTTTTTTTGTTTTTATCAATTGATTTGCAAAATCTTCCGCAATTTTTTCATTTAATATTTTAATTTTTTCCTGATATAAATTATTTTCATCAACACAATTTTTTATTTTCGATGCCAAATTTTTTTTATCAGTTTTCAAAATTTCACAAGCATACTCGACATCATTTTCAAGATTTTTGAAATAATCCAAAGTTGCTTTACCTGTAAGCGCTTCTATTCTTTTAACGCCCGATGAAATGCTGCCAACAGAAATAATTTTGAATGCGACAACTTGTGAAGTATTTTTCAAATGAATTCCACTGCAAAGTTCGATGCTATAATCAGAAATATTTACGACACGCACAATTTTTCCATATTTTTCACCGAATAAAGCTGTTGCACCAAACTCAATAGCTTCGTCAATATTTTTATATGAAATCAAAACATCTAAACATTCCAAAATTTTTTCATTAACCAAATCTTCGACTTGTTGCAAAGTATTTTTGTCAATTGTTTTCGGACACAAAAAATCGAAACGCAAACGATTATCTCCAACGTATGAACCCATTTGCTTTACACTTTGGTCAACAATTTCACACAAAACTTTATGTAAAAGATGTGTAGCAGTATGATTTCTGGCGATTGCCAATCTTTTTGTAGAATCCACGCTTAATGAAGCCATTTGGTTAATCTCAATTGTACCTTGAATAATTTTTGCTTTATGTTCATATTTATCGGCCAAAATTTTTTGACAGTCAATAATTTTTGCCAAACCAGTCGCTGTTTTCAAAATTCCTGTATCTGAAATTTGTCCAGCACTTTCAGCAAAAAATGGTGTTTTGTCAAATATTAACGAAAATTCATCATGAGCATCAAATTTATTTTGCAATTCATCACGCGAAACAATCGCTAAAATTTTTGCGTCATCAATTTTTTCAGTTTCATATCCGACAAATTTTGTGGCATCTAAATTTTTCAATTGTTCTTGTAATTGCATTGACATTGTATTTTTATTTTTGTTGTGTAAAGCATTTCGGGCACGTTCTTTTTGTTTTTCAAGTTCCATTTTAAATTCTTCTTCATTTACATCTAAACCATTTTCATTGGCAATTTCTTTTGTGATTTCAATCGGGAAGCCAAAAGTATCATATAATTTAAAAACGGTCTGCCCTGAAATTTTATTTTTTCCACTAGCTTTTAATTCTTCAATTACGTTATACAAAATATTTAATCCAGAGGAAAGTGTATCAAAAAATTTTGTCTCTTCACTTAAAATTGTTTCAATAATTTGTTTTTGCTTAGTCAAAAGGTTTTGATAAGCATCACCAAAAATTTGTATTATAGATTTGGCGAGTTCAGTCAAAAATTTTTCGTTTATGCCCAAAATTTTTCCGCGACAAATAGCGCGTCGAATAAGCCGTCGTAATATGTAGCCACGACCTTCGTTTGATGGGAAAACGTCATCGCTTATCATAAATGTAACCGCTTTTACGTGGTCTGTGATTATTCTTATTGACACATCAGTTTTGTAATTTTCACCATAAACAACTCCAGCCATACGCGCAATTTTTTCGATAATAATTTTTGCAGTATCGATGTCAAAAATTGAATTAACACCTTGCATTACCGATGCAATTCTTTCCAAACCCATGCCGGTGTCGATATTGCACTGAATTAATTTTGAATACGAGCCATCAGCGTTACGATTAAATTGTGTAAAGACAAGATTCCAAATTTCAACAAATCTATCGCAATCACAACCAGGCTGACAACTTTTTTTGCTACAGCCAAAATTTGCGCCGCGGTCAAAATAAATTTCTGAGCAAGGACCACATGGCCCAATACCAATTTCCCAAAAATTATCTTCTTTGCCCATACGAAAAATTTTTTCTTTAGCAAGTCCAATTTTATTTTGCCAAATATCAAAAGCTTCTGTATCATCTTGATAAACTGTTACAAAAAGTTTTTCCAGTGGCAATTTTAAAATTTGCGTAACAAATTCCCACGCCCAAGTTATTGCTTCAAATTTAAAATAATCACCAAATGAAAAATTCCCGAGCATTTCAAAAAAAGTTGCATGTCGTGAAGTTTTCCCGACATTTTCAATATCATTTGTCCTTATACATTTTTGACAAGTTGTAATTTTCTTTGATGGGGGAATTTCCTGACCCGAGAAATATGATTTGAATTGCGCCATTCCTGAATTTATCAGCAAAAGACTTTCATCATTATGTGGAATAAGCGGGGCAGAATCAAGCCGCAAATGATTTTTACTTTCAAAAAATTTCAGATACATTTCACGTATTTGTGCCAACGTATATTTTTGCATAAAATTTCTCCTTATTTTTTTGAAAAATTATATCACTTTGTTTTTGCAAAATAAAATAAAAGTAGGTTTTAAAAATGAATAAGCTAAATGAGAAACAACTTAGCGCGGTAAAAAATTTTCGTGGCAAAATGATAGTTTTAGCCGGACCGGGAAGCGGCAAAACTACAATTATTACACACAAAGTTAAATATCTGTTGGAAAATTGTAATGTTGCCGAAAAAAATATTTTAGTCATAACTTTTACAAAAGCAGCTGCGATAGAGATGAGAAAACGTTTTGAGAAAATTTATGGTGCGAACAAAGTTTTATTTGCGACATTTCATTCATTTTTTTTCAAAATTATCCGTTCATTTTATGATTTATCAACGAAAAATATTTTAAAAGAAAATGAACGTAAAAACATTTTGAAGCGAATTATAAATTCAGAATTTGAAATTGATGATGATTTTTTACAAGCAATTTCAAATGAAATATCGCTTTTGAAGAATGATTTACGCGATATAAATTTTTATAGCAGTAAAATATGTGAGACAGATGAATTTCAAAAAATATTTTTGGCGTACGAAAAATATAAACAGGAAAAATGTAAAATAGATTTTGATGACATACTTTCACTTTGCTATAAAGTTTTGACACAAAATATTGCAATTAAAAATTTTTACCGCGACAGATATAAATTTATTTTAATCGATGAATTTCAAGATATAAACCGCACGCAATATGAATGTATAAAATTATTGACAAACGAAAATTTATTTGTTGTCGGTGATGATGACCAAAGTATTTATAAATTTCGTGGTGCCTCACCAAAATTTTTATTGAATTTCCCTAAAGATTTCCCCGATACCAAAATAATTATTCTTGATAAAAATTATCGCTCAACAGAAAAAATAATTTCATTTTGCGGAAAAATTATTGCACAAAATAAAAATCGTTATGAAAAAAAATTTTCGGGACGCGGGATAATCGGTAGTGAACCAAAAATTTTACACTTTGAAAACATTACGCAGCAAGCTCAAAAAATATCGGAAATGATAAAAAAAAATCCAGCCAAAATTAATGATACAGCCGTAATTTTTCGTACAAATATACAAGCGCGCGCATTTGTTGAAAATTTTATGAATCTCAATATCGCATACAAACTTAAAGATGAATTTTCAAGTATCTATGAAAATTGGGCGGTAAAAGATATTTTGGCATACATGAAATTTTCCGTCGACAGTAAAAATATTTCAGCGCTCGCACAAATTATTAATCGTCCGAAAAGATTTGTTAGTAAAACTATGTTTGCTAAAGCCATGAAAAAATCTTATAATGTGCTTGAAAATTTATTTAATGATAAATCATTGTCAATGTGGCAGCGAACTTATATCGAAGAATTAATTTTTCATCTGAATGAATTAGTTTTAAAAAATCCATACGATTGTGTGCGCTATATCCGAAAAATTATTGGCTATGATAAATTTATAAAAGAATTCCGCTGGTTGTCGGAAATTTTAGACGAATTTCAAGATAGCGCTAAAAATTTTTCTGACATCCAAGATTTTATTTCATATGCCGAAAATTTTTCTGCAAAAATAAAAAATAACAACAGTGGCGTAACATTAACGACAATGCATAGTGCGAAAGGATTGGAATTCGATACAGTTTTTATAATTAGTACGATTGAAGGTTTAATTCCGCACGAAAAAAATTATGAAATAGAGGAAGAGTTGCGACTATTTTACGTAGCACTTACGCGCGCAAAAAATAATTTATTTATTTCTGTTACAAAAAATCGATATGAATTGAAAGCGGAGCCATCAAGATTTTTAGATATTATTTTAAATAAGGAGAATTAAAATGAAAACCAAAAAGAAATTTTTTATTTCATTTATCTGTATATTTCTTGTTATCGCGATGCTAATTACAATGCTCGTACCGTTTTTTATTTAGCAAGGAGAAAAGAATGTTTTACATAAATTTTTTTTGTACATTGTTAATTTTGATTTTAATTTTGAACGTTAAAAGCAAAGAAAAAATAAACTTGTCCAATAATATTTATTGGATAATTTTTTGCGCATTTTTTATTTTGGGAATTTGTTTGCGCGTCTATAAATTTTCACAAATACCGGCCGGAATAAATCAAGATGAAGCAATGGCAGCAGTTGAAGCGAAATCTTTATTGGAATATGGGACAGATAGATTTGGCATGAGATATCCGGTTTATTTTACAGGCTGGATTTATTCACAAATGAACGTTTTAATGTCGTACATCATGATTTTGCCGATAAAATTGTTTGGATTTAATATTTTTGCAGTACGCCTGCCAAATCTTTTTTTCAGCATAATTGGAATGATTTTTTTATTCATATTGTCAAAAGATATGTTTGGGAAAATTCCAGCGCTTATAATTTTTAGTTTTTGTGCGATAAATCCATGGCATATAATACAAAGTCGATGGGCACTTGAAGCGAATTTATTGCCGCATATTTTTATCATTGCAATTTATTTTTTTTATCGAGGGTTAAAAAATTCAAAAAAAATTTTTATATATTTGTCAATGTTTTTTTTCGCGATGTGCATGTATTGCTACGGAATATCATTTTACACTGTAAATTTATTTTTACTTATTTGTGCAATTTATATTTACACGAAAAAAATTTTGACGCTCAAAGAAATTATTTATTGTTTTTTAATATATTTGTTATTTTCATGGCCAATTTATGCGGTAATGTTTATAAACATTTTTGACACTGATACGATACGAACGCCATGGTTTACAATTCCATATTTTCCATATCAATGCCGGCAAAAAGATATATTATTTTTTTGTGACAATCCAATCTTACAATTGAAAATGAATTTTGTATCACTTTTGAAATTTTTATTTCAAATATGTTTGTCAACGAGTTCAAGCATAAATGATTTTGGGGCAATTTATATTTGTTCGGTACCACTTTTATTTTTAGGAATAATTTATGCGTGTAAAAATTTTCGGACAGAATTTTTTATAGTGCTCACAAATTTTTTTATCGGTATATTTGCAGCATTAATTACATCTGATATTGATTTGTGTCTTAATCGTGCGAATTTTGTTTTTTATTCAATGATAATTCTGATTGGAATTGGTATAAATAGTTTGATCAACAAAAAAAATTTTCATGTTTTATTTGCGATTTATTACATAATGGCAGCAACATTTTGCAGCACATATTTTCATGAATACAAAAATTATATCGCAGAAGTATTTTATTATGATTTTGTTGAAGTTTTGGAATATACAAAAAAAAATAATTACGAGCAAATTTTTATTACATCGAATACTCAATATAGAAATTCAGCTGACGTTAGCGAAATAATAACCTTATTTTGCCACGACATTGATTCAAAATATTTTCGTGGTCAAAAAAAAATAAATGGCAAAATTTACACTGAAAAATATTTTTACAAAGATTTTTTAAGAAATCATGCCATTCCAAAAAAAAATACCGTTTACATAATCCGCGATTTTGAATTACGAAAACAGTATTTTAAAAAATTTAAAGTCAAAAAATTTGGCAGATTTTATTTAATGAAATCAAAATAATTTCCATGAATCTTTGCCATTTTTTTTGGCATGATAAAGCGCAGCATCAGCATTTTTATAAAGTTGTTGAAAATTCAAACCATTTTTCGGATAAATTGCAATGCCAATACTCGCAGATATTTTACAATGCTCGTTGTTTTCAATTTTTGCCCGTAAACTATTTAAAATATCATTGGCAATTTTTTTAAAATCTTTTTGTTCTGGCGACAAATCTTTTAGAAACACAACAAACTCATCACCACCAAATCTTCCTATAATATCGGTATAACGAAACAAAGTTTTAAGTTTTTGTGCAATCTCAACCAAAACTTTGTCGCCAATTAAATGCCCAAGATTATCATTGACACTTTTAAAATTATCGATATCAATTGCAATTATCGCACTGATTTTATTTTTACCGTCGCCATTTAAATATTCATCAATTAATTTTTCGGCCGTAATTTTGTTATACAAGCCAGTCAATAAATCTGTCTGAGCATTTATACGCAAATTTTCTTGTTCGAGTTTCCAATTATTTATATTTTCAAGCTTACCCAAAGCTTTTATTGGATATTTTTTTTCATCAAAAATTAATTTTATCGTTAAGCGACACCAAATAAATTTGTCATTTTTATTCTTTAAACGCAACTCACATTCGCTGAATTCATCATGAATATTGTTCAATAAACTTGATAAAATTTGTATATCTTCACTAAAAACCAAATCAGAAATATCTTGTGGAAAATTTTTTATAACCAAATCGATACCTAAAATTTTTTTCAAATTCTCACATGAATGAACTACACCATTTTTTATACCAAATTCGAAAACTATGCTATCAGATTCTTCAGCAATTAATTTATATTTTTCCTCATTATTTTTTAATTCATCCCAAATATTTTTTAACTCTGTTATATCAATCACAACACTGTGAATTAAATTTTCAACAATTTGTCCACGCTCAATAACCCAAATTATTTGTCCATTTTTTTTGACCAAACGATATTCAAGTTGAAAATAGCGATCAAAACTCAATTGCTCCACAAGATTTTCTTTTACACGTTGTATATCATCAAAATAAATCAGCGAAATATATTTGTCATCAAAAAAACTATGAATTTGCTCACGGTCATAGCCAGTAATTTTCAAAAATCCTTCACTCAAATACGTTAAAGTAAAATTGCTGTCATTCAAACGACTTTGAACAGCACCAGGTATATTTTCTGTTACAACATTCAATTGACGGTTAACTTTTTTTACATCGTTGATATGTTTTCTATCAGACAAAACGATATAAAAAATGAAAATTAAAACTGAGCCAAATATAATCAATAAAAGATTGTAAGTGTTCGCAAAAATATTTTTGGATTGCTCAAAAACAATTTTTTTCGGCACGGAACAAAAAATATACCAATTATTAATCCCGAGTGGCCGATAGTTTAAAATTTTCAACTGTGAATCAAGTTCATATTCCATAAATCCCGATAAATTATTTTTTAATTGATAAATTATTTCATTAAAATTTGGTAAATCTGAATCGTTTCCCTGAGAAAAAATTATTTGTCCTGCGTTTGTAGTTATGTAAACAGATTCATATTTTTGCGTGTAAAAGATATTTTGAAAACTTTTGATTGCACAAGTTCCACACACCACTAAATTATTTGTATGCGTTGTAATAGAAATATATTCGTTTTCATTTTCACTAAATGGCTCAGAAATATAAAAATCTTTTTCACATGAATTTTCAATTTCGTTAAAATCTATTTTTGAAAAAAATTTATTATAATCGATTTTATTTTTTGCAGACGCAATTATTTTCAATAAATTAACACGCATATCAATTTCTTTTTGGAAATCATTTATATTTTCATTTGCTTTTTCATCTAAAATTCGCAAAATTAAATTGTCAGATATATTATTCAGCGATTTATTGTAATTAAAAATGGCTGCAAAAATGACAAGCAAAATGAACATGAGCAAAAAGAAAAATTTTTTACTCTCACCGCTTGTCATTTTAATCAGCCTCCAATAATTTTTTTTCAAAATCTTTAAAAGTTAATGCTGACGAAAAATAATAACCTTGAATTATTTCACAGCCAACTGATTTTAAAAAATCAACTTGTGCTTGAGTTTCAACACCTTCCGCAATTACATTAACATTTAAACGTTTAACCATCGACATTATAGATTCAATGATAATTTTACAGCGGTTAATATTTTTGTGAGCGTTCAAAAATTTTTTATCGAGCTTTAAGGTATCAACAGGAATATCGCAAAGAAAACTTAAAGATGAATATCCACTCCCAAAATCATCCATTGATAATCTAAAACCAAAATTTTTTAATTTATTTGCAGCTTGTGAAAACAAATTAAAATTTTCGGTAGCATTTTCTGTAATTTCAAGTTCAACGTATTTAATCGGAATATCATATTTTTTTATAGTTGTGTTCAAACTTTCAATAAATTTATCGTTATACATATCAAGTTTGTCAATATTAATTGAAATTGGAACGGGCAAAATATTTCGTGAAAGCCAATTTTTAATAAGCAAACATATATTTTCAAATACAAAATAATCAATTTTTGTAATGAAATTATTTTTCACTGCATCGGGCAAAAATTTATCAGGCAAAATTAATTTACTATTCTTTTGCCATCTAATAAGTGCTTCGGCGCCAACAATTTTATTTTGCACAATATTATATTTGGGCTGTAAAAAAATTTTGAACTCATTATTTTTCAAAGCAAACTCCATCTAAATCGCTCCGATTTCATCACAAAAATAGATACCAATTAATAATATCAATGCCGCAAAAAAATGAAAGCGCAACGCCAAAACAAATATGCGGACCAAACGGAATATAATCTTTAAGACTTTTCTTCTTAGTAATAATTAAAAATACGGAAAATAAACTTGCAGTAATCAGTGAAATAAAAAATGCAAGTAAAATATTTTGCAAACCTAAAATGTAACCACATACCGCAATCAATTTCACATCGCCAAATCCAAAACTTTCTTTGACAAAAAAATTTAACGCCAACATAAACAAACTTACCGAAAAAAATCCGATACATCTCGAAATAAAATCAACATCGTCAAAAATAAAAGTGAAAATTACTGCAAGGAAAATCAAAAATAATATGAGTGAATCCGGAATAATCATTTTGTCGATGTCTACAAAAAAGATTGCTACGAGACAGCAAAGAAACAAAAAAACGGCAAAAGCATTTAACGTAAAAGAAAATTTATAAACGCAAATCATTGCGAGCAACCCGCAAAGCAATTCAACAAATGGATATCTTAAAGAGATTTTTGCTTTGCAACTTCGACATCTACCGCATAAAATAAAAAAACTTAATATTGGAATTAAATCGTGCCATTTAATTTTTGATTTGCATTTTGGACAAATTGATTTGCCAAAAAAAATGGATGTGTCCAATCTGTAAATTATAACGTTCAAAAAACTACCGACGCAAATACCGAATAAAAACCAAATAAACATGCCCTTCCCTACTTTTAAAAATTCTAATCAGAGAAATTTTCAATTTGATAAATAAATTTTTTGCTGTTCAAATTTAAATCTAAATTTGCTGAAATAAAAACTCGTGAAGGCGCAATAAGTTCGCGTGAAAAAACTTCAGTTTTATCAATTAAATCGTTAAATTTAGTTGATAAAATTGTTCGCAAAAAAATGAGAGCTAAATCCGAAATCATACAAAAAATTTTTGTACGGTCAAGACAATTTTCACATACAAGTCCATCGCCATCAAAATACATTTTATTTTTCATACAATTGCAATCATGACAAAAATTAATTTGCGGTTCAAAACCATTCAATTGCATAAATTTAAATTCAAAAATTCTGGCTATGTAAACCGGAGAAATTTCCGGCAATAATTTTAAAGTTTTTATGAGCAAAAGTAAAATATTATCGGCAACAGATTGAAAACTCAAAAATTTTTCAACTAACTCACAAAAATATGTTGCATAACAAAATTCCGTATAGCTTCGCGGCGCAAGATTTTCAATCAAATTCACCTGTGATAAACTGTAAAAATCTTTATTTTTAGAAATTACAAATTCGCTACAAGAAAAAATTTGTGAAGCCGCAAAAAATTTACTGCTAAGTTTTTTAGCGCCACGGGCATAAACTTTTAATTTCCCGAGATTTTTAAGAAGCAGCGTAAGAATTTTGTCGGACTCACCATAACTTTTTTCAGCAATGACAAGGCCGTACTTCTTAATTGTCATGTACTTCATCCTTTTTATAATTCAAATAATCTAAGACGCTGCCGGTTGTCAAAAATTTTTTCCATTTTGATTTTTTCATGTAAATCGTCCTCTACAAAAAAATATCTTTCTGTATTAATATTTTCGTCGACAATAAAAAATATACATGAAAAATTTAACTGTTATATCCAAACTGTTTGAGATAAAAATCATTGTTACGCCAATTTTTTTTGACTTTTACCCAAAGCTGTAAATTCAACTTTGAACCTAAAAGATTTTCGATATCACGGCGTGCGAACGTCCCAATTTTTTTCAACATCTCTGCATTTTTTCCAATAATCATTTTTTTGTGAGAATCTTTTTCACAATAAACAACAGCTTCGATATCAACTAAATCTTTGCCCTCGCGCTTTCTCATTGTATTTACTTCAACAGCACAACCGTGTGGAATTTCATCCTGCATAAAAATTAAAATTTTTTCGCGTATAATTTCCGCAACAATTTGACGTTCAGGCATATCAGTTAAAGTATCATCTGGAAAATATTTTGGACCAATTGGTAAATATTTTTTGATACAAGCAAGTAAAGTTTCGATATTTTCACCAGTTAGCGCTGAAATCGGAATAATTTCATTGAAATCAAATAGTTTATAGTTATCAATTGTTTTTAAAATTTTTTCTTTGGACGCAAGTATGTCAATTTTGTTTATAACCAAAATTTTTGTCGAAGAAATCTGTACCAATTTTTTCAAAATATTATCGTTTGTAAAAAAAATTTTTTCTTGTGGCTCAACTAAAAATAAAACGGCGTCAATTTCTTTTAACGAATCGTCAACCGTTTTTAACATAAATTTACTTAATTTTGATTTAGGTTTATGAATTCCCGGCGTATCTAAAAAAATTATTTGTGATTCATCATCTGTAAGTACACTCAAGATTTTGTTACGTGTCGTCTGTGGTTTATTCGAAGTTACAGAAATTTTTTCGCCGATAAATTTATTCATCAAAGTTGATTTACCAACATTTGTTTTGCCAATAATACTGACAAAACCTGAATGAAATCCCAAATTAATCATCCTTTTTTAATAAAAAAATTTTTACGAAATTCCAAAATTTTTTTCGCACGATCTGTGAAATTAAAGATTGCCGAACCGGCAACAATAACATTTGCACCAGAATCAACAACAAGTTCTACATTTGACAAATTTATACCGCCATCCATTTCAATATCAATATTATTTTGCTCAAAATCATTTTGTTGTAAAAAATTTGATAAGCTTTTAACTTTTTCAAGCGCTATTGGTAAAAATTTTTGTCCACCAAAACCTGGCTCAACTGACATTATTAAAATCATATCGACATTTTGCAAAACTGAATAAATAGATTTTATTTCGGTATTTGGTTTGATAGCAACACCTGCTTTTTTCCCACACGATTTAATTAAACGCAAATCATCTCGCAAATTTTCACAAGCTTCCGCATGCACCGTTATAATATCCGCACCAGCAAGCGCAAATTTTTCTATATATCTATGTGGCTTAGTAATCATCAAATGTACGTCAAAAATCATATTCGTAATGGGACGAATACTTTTTATCACTGGAATGCCAAAAGATATGTTCGGCACAAAAATTCCATCCATCACATCAATATGAAGATAATCAGCGCTACTCACCGAATTTATTTCATTTTTGAGTATAGAAAAATTGGCCGACAAAATTGACGGCGCTAATTTTATTTGTTTGTTCAAATTTTACCTCCGATTTTAAAATGAAATAGTTGTCGAACCGAGATACGATGAATTTCCATCCGCATCAATTATATAAATTTGATATTCGCCCGCATTTTCCTGCGTAATATTAAATTTCAATGGCAATTCATTGACATTAACATCTGAGTTGTAAAAAACTTCCGAACCACCAGCACCATTTCTTAAAATTTTTAACTTGAATGTTTGTAAATCTTCGGGAATATTTGCAGGATCAACTGTTAAAATTTTTGTTTTTTCAGGTTCATTTGACGTTATTTTTTCTGTTGGAGTAACTGTTGGCGTTGATGGATGTCCACTACTTACGACAAAATTTATAACTGTTTGCGCTTGAACTTCCTGTCCCGCTATTATCGTCTGAGTTATAACCGTTCCCAGCGGATATTTATTGCTTTCAGATTTTGTAACTGCACCAACAATTAAATCCGAACTCTGCAATTTTATTTTTGCTTCAGCTTCAGAGAGTCCAATAATATTTGGGACAATAACATTTTTAATCTCCTGGCCTTTACTTACATATAAAACAACGTCGGCGTTATCATCAATAGTTGTTCCAACACCAGGATTTTGACGAATCACAACATTATTCGGGACGCTCGAACTATATTCATAAACTTCTTCAACATTAAATGAATATTCTTTAAGCACATCGTATGCATCAAACAAATCTTTATTTTGAACATACGGCATAGAAACTTGCGCGGCCCCCAAGCTTATTTTTACATCAATTGTATCGCCTTTATACAAGTTATCGCCTTGCGAATAATTTTGGTTTGAAATTTTTCCTTTTTCAACATCATTGCTATATTCACTACCAATTTCTTTTATTTTAATACCAAATTCTTTTGCAATTTCACGCGCTTCATCTAAATTTTTTCCTATCAACTGCGGGACTTCAACTTGTTTATGTGTAAAAAGTATTTTATACCCAAAAAATGAAATGAAGAAAATAATTACTAGTGAAGTCAAAACGGCAGCGATAACAATTTTTTTATCGCTTTCAACCTCATTCACTTCATACTCAAATTCATAATTATCATTTTCGTTATTTGTTTCTTTTTTGATTTTTGCAATGTCATCAGAACTTAACTGAAGTGTCGGCGATTCATTTAAACCAATTTCGTTTGTATTTTTGACAACTTGTTTTGTCAATGCACTTTTTAAATCATTTCCCATATCTTCCGCACTATCATATCTTTTTGACGCAAATTTTTCTGTTGCACGCGTAACAATTTTCTGCAATCTATCACTTACTTGGCTGTTAAAAATTCGCATATCTGGTAAAAAATCATTTATTTGTTTAATTGCAACCGCAACCGGCGTATCACCATCAAAAGGTAATTGCCCCGTCGCCATCTCAAAAATTATCAAACCCAATGAATAAATATCGCTTTTGAACGTAACATAGCCTCCTTTTGCCTGTTCGGGCGAAAAATAATGAACCGAACCCATCGTATTATTTGCAATGGTAATTGTTTTTGCACTTGCCGCCTTTGCTATCCCAAAATCGGTAACTTTTACAACGCCATTCGCCGTTACTAAAATATTTTGTGGCTTTATGTCACGATGAACAATATTATTTTCGTGAGCATGCTGTAACGCTGAAGCAATTTGTATCGCAACGCCTAATGTTTCATCGTTGCTAAACGGTGCACGGCGCCGAATAATTTCTTTGAGCGTAACACCATCTATATATTCCATCACAATGTAATAAACCAAGCCGTCATGTCCAACATCATAGACATTTACGATATTTGGATGAGAAAGGCTTGCGGCCGCACGTGCTTCAACGTCAAAACGTTTTATAAAATCTATATCCTTAACATATTCCGCACGCAAAACTTTAAAAGCCACAGTACGACTAAGTTTACGATCGCGCGCTTTATAAACAAGTGACATACCGCCAGACGCAATCGGTTCAATAATTTCGTAACGATTTGAAATAATCACACCGGGTTTAATTTTCATGGTGCACCTCACAAATTAAAATTACAGATATATTGTCCAAACCACCTTTTTCATTGGCGGCATTAATAAAATTTGAAGCTGCTGAATCAAATTGTGAATTATTTGTAATAGAAAAAATTTCGTTGTCATTCAAAGATGATGACAAACCATCCGAACAAATTAAAAACCGATCAGCAAAATCATAATTGCATACAAAAGCATCAACCTCAAGATTTTTATCAATACCGACTGCGCGAGTAATGACATTTTTTTGAGGATGATTCTTCGCTTGTAGTAATGTAAGTTTCCCCGTTCGAACCATTTCATTGACATAAGTATGGTCGACGGACAATTGCTTAATTGACGAACTATTAATCAAATAAATTCTGCTGTCGCCAACATGAACACAATAAGCCTTTTGATTTACGAAAGTACAAGCAGAAAAAGTTGCCCCCATACCGTAGCAATCAGAATCAGCTTGAGATTTTTGATAGACGCACGAATTTGCAAAATGTAGCGCATTAACCAAAAAATCTAAAATAAAGTTTTCACTTTCAAAATTATTTTCAGTAACATAATTTACGAATGAATCAATAGCTAAAGAACTAGCAATTTCACCAGCCTTATGCCCACCCATTCCGTCAGAAACTATATACAAATTTGGAAGCATGCCAACGCCAAAATCATTTAAATAAATAGAATCTTCATTGATATCACGGACTTTACCACGATCCGTTTTGCCAACCGAAATCATAATTATAACCTGCCCTCTAAGAAAGAATTTTTCAACTGTCCACACGCCGCATTTATATCACTGCCCAAACTTTTACGAAATGTAACCGTAATATTATGTGCTCTCAAAATTTTTTGAAACTCATAATGACCAGAACTTTTTTTGAAATTATTTGATTCATTAAGCGCAATCAAATTTACATGAAAGCGACTATTAATTAAATTTGCCAACTCAATTGCATTTTGTGGACTATCATTAAAATTTTTTATCAGTACGTATTCAAAAGTAATTCGACGTCGAGTTTTTTTGAAGTAAAAATCACATGTTTTTATTATATCATTAATTGAATATTTATTTGCAATAGGCATAATTTTTTTACGTAGTGAATCATTTGGCGCATGAAGCGAGATCGCCAAAGTAATCTGTAAATTTTCAGCAGCAAGCTTATAAATTTTTTCAACTAATCCACAAGTTGACAAAGTAATATGACGTTGACCGATATTTATTCCGAACGGCGAATTTATTATTCTAATAAATTTCAACACATTTTCGTAATTATCAAGTGGCTCGCCGCTACCCATCAAAACGATATTTGAAACAGGCGCAATTTTATTTGCCAAATAAACTTGCGATGCAATTTCGCCTGCCGATAAATTTCTTTTCAAACCATGAGTTTTTGACGCGCAAAATTGACAATTCATTCTACAACCAACTTGTGTTGAAACACAAACAGTATTGCCATAGGAATATTGCATCAAAACAAATTCGATAATATTTCCGTCGTGCAGTTGCAATAAAAATTTAATTGTTCCGTCATCGCAAATTAACTTTTTTAAAATTTTTACGTGCGGTAAAAAAAATTTTTCATCTAAAATTTTACGAAGCTCGAGTGAAAGATTTGTCATTTGTTCAAAACTATTTACATTTTTTTTGTTTACCCATTCAAAAATTTGTTGTGCACGAAATTTTTTTTGACCAATTGACATCAAAATTTCTTCAAGCTGTGGAATTTCAAGCGAAGTTATATCAATTTTATCCATAAACTTTTCCTTTTGATTATAAATTTTTGGCTAAATATTTTCCTGTCAAAGATTTTTTATTTTTGGCGATTTTTTCCGGCGTTCCACACGCAACAATATTTCCACCTTTATCGCCACCGCCCGGCCCTAAATCTATAATGTAGTCAGCAGTTTTTATCAAATCCAAATTGTGTTCAATTACCAAAACAGTATTGCCAGCGTCCGTTAATTTTTGCAAAATATCAATCAATTTGTGGACATCATAAATATGTAAACCGGTTGTCGGCTCATCCAAAACATACAAAGTTTTGCCGGTAGAACGCTTTGATAATTCCGTCGCTAATTTTACACGTTGAGCTTCACCACCAGAAAGTGTCGTAGACGATTGACCAAGTTTTATATACGCAAGCCCAACTTCTTTTAGTGTCAAAAGTTTATTTTTAATGCGTGGATGTGCGTCAAAAAATTCAATCGCTTCGTCAACTGTCATATCCAACAAATCTGAAATCGTTTTACCCTTATATTTTATCTCCAACGTTTCGGCATTATAGCGTTTGCCATTGCACTCATCACATTTTACATAAACGTCCGGCATAAATTGCATTTCAATTTTTATGATACCGTCACCCATGCAATTTTCACAGCGTCCACCTTTAACATTAAAACTAAATCTACCTTTGTCATAGCCACGAATTTTTGCCTCAGGTACGCTTGCAAATAATTCACGTATTAAATCAAACAATCCGGTATAAGTTGCAGGATTTGAGCGTGGAGTTCGACCAATTGGCGACTGGTCAATATTTATTATTTTGTCAAGCTTTTCAATTCCCTCGATACATTTATGCGTACCAGCCTTAACTTTTGCATGATTTAAATCGCGTGCAAGACTTTTGTAAAGTATTTCATTCACGAGCGTACTTTTTCCCGAACCAGATACACCTGTTACGCACGTAAAAACTTTCAACGGAATTTCAACATCAACATTTTGCAAATTATTTTCGCACGCACCAACAATTTTTATTTTGTCGATAAATTTTCGGCGTTTTTTCGGAACTTCAATTTTCATTTCGCCACTTAAATATTTACCTGTAATCGAATTTTTTGCGTCAATAATTTTTGACGGCGCACCGCAATATAAAACTTCGCCACCATAAACTCCAGCATACGGTCCAATATCAACAATATAATCCGCCGCCACAATCGTATCCATATCGTGTTCGACAACAATAAGCGTATTGCCAATTTCATTTAACTTTTTCAACGTCTTTATCAATTTATAGTTATCATGCTGATGTAAACCAATACTTGGCTCGTCAAGAATATAAATCACGCCAATTAAACCACAACCAATTTGCGTAGCCAAACGTATTCTTTGTGCTTCGCCGCCTGATAAAGAACGTGCAGATTGTGATAATGTCAAATAATCCAAACCAACATTTTGCAAAAACAAAACACGCGCCATTATTTCTTTTAAAATCGGTTGCGCTATTTTCTCCTGATTAGCTGTAAGCTGTAAGCCTTCAAAAAATTTATTCATATCGCAAATAGGAATCGAACTGACTTCGTAAATATTTTTCCCGCCGACAGTAACAGCTAAAAGTTCTTTCTTTAATCTTTGACCGTTACATGCCGGACAAGTTGTATTTGTCATTAAACTTTCATATTCTTGGCGCATAAAAGCTGACGAAGTTTCATTATATCTTTTTCGCATAATATTAATTAAGCCGTCGAATTTATATTCATAATTTTGATGTTTGCCAAATCTACCGACAAAACTTATTTTATATTTAGTATTGTCGCCATTCATAAGAATATTTTTTGCGTTTTGCGGTAAATTTTTATACGGCGTATATAAATCAAAATTATATTTTTCTGCGAGCTTTCGTAAAATCGCTTGCGCAATACTTTGGTCATTATTGACTGACAGCCATCCCGGAACATTAATCGCGCCTTCGATAAGTGATAAATTTTCATTTGGAACAAGTAAGTCTGGGTCGAATTCACTTTTAAAACCTAAACCAGAACATTCTGGACAAGCACCAAATGGATTATTAAATGAGAAAGAGCGTGGCTCAATTTCTTGGATATTAATTTGGCAATCAGGACATGAAAAATTTTGACTGAATGCTAAAATTTTATCCTCGTACTCAATATTGATAAGACCGTCAGATAATTTTGATGCAGTTTCAAGTGAATCAGTTAATCTTTTTTTTACATCATTACGAATTATCAAACGGTCGACAACTATTTCAATAGAATGTTTTTTAGTTTTAGCTAATTTTATTTCTTCATCTAATTCATAGATACGATTATCGATTTTTACGCGTACATATCCATTTTTACGAATATCCTCTAATAATTTTACATGCTCACCTTTTTTATCACGAATAACTGGCGCCATAACTAAAATTTTTGTACCTTCAGGTAAATTTAAAATTTGCGAACAAATTTGCGTAATAGATTGCTTTTTCACTACTTTCCCACATTTTGGACAATGTACTATTCCTACTCGTGCGAATAAAAGTCGTAGGTAATCATAAATTTCGGTAACGGTCCCAACAGTTGAACGTGGATTATAACTCGTAGTTTTTTGGTCAATTGAAATTGTAGGAGAAAGTCCCTCAATAAATTCGACTTTAGGTTTATCAAAACGTCCTAAAAATTGACGAGCATATGACGATAATGATTCAGCATAACGCCGTTGGCCTTCAGCATAAATCGTATCAAATGCAAGTGATGATTTCCCTGAGCCACTAAGTCCCGTAAAGACAATAAATTTATCACGTGGTAATTCTAAATTTATATTTTTAAGATTGTGCTCACTCGCACCTTTTATAATTATATTGTTTCGCATTAGTAAACCTCGCACTAAAAAAAATATTTAAGCATAAAATATTATAACGCAAAATAAAATTAGAGTATAAAAAATAAAAAAAGTTGGTGATATGAATCGAAATAAAAAAAAATAATATAGTTACGGAAGAAAAAAAATTGCTAACTATATTGTGTGCTATCGCTATCGCTTTCGCAATTACTGCTATTGTTTTTATCGGCTATGCTATCCTTATTACTTATACAAATGTAACTGAAAAATATTTATCATTAGTAATAACGACAACAAGTATAATTTCAATAACAGTAGCCGGATTTGACGTAGCTAAATCTTCAGAAAGTAAAGGATGGTTATGGGGAATACTCGCCGGTATAATTTATGCAATAGTTTTGACAATAATAGGAGTAATCGTGGCAAACAAAATAGTTCTGTCATCACAAACTTTTATGCAATTTTTACTTGCTGCAGCAAGTGGCGGCGCCGGCGGTATTATCGGTATAAATTTTAAAAAATAAATCGTTAATTATTTTTTACTTTTCTTGAAATAAAAGTAACAAAATAACTTTAACAAAAAAATCTTTGTGTGATTTCACACAAAGATTTTTTGTAAAGTTTTTTTGGTTCTTTTTTTCCAAAAAAAGAACTGTTCTAAAAATCGCTCCAAAAATTACATATCATAAAAGATCTGAGAAAAGAGAATATTAATGTGAAGTAAATAAAAACTTTTGAAAACAAAATTTTCCTGTCGGAAATAAAAAAAATTTGACATAAAAATTTATTTATAGTAACATATTTGAAACATTTGCTTTGTATTTAAAAAATACGTTGCCATTATTGTTTTTTTACGTAAGGAGGAATAATTATGAGTAAAAAATTTCTATCATTAATTATGTCTTTTGTATTTTTAGTAACAACTTTTCTGAAAATTCCTGTATTTGCTGAAGGAATCTTTTACATTGATGCAGACGGAAATAAACAAATTACTGAAAGTGCTATACAGTTAAATACAGAAACAAAAACCCTGACAGGTTGGTATTACATGTCAGGAAATCTTGAAACTGAAACACGTTTTGAAGTTAGTGGTGAAGCTCATTTAATTTTATGTGATGGTTGTAATTTAAATTGCCAAGGTATACGTGTTGCAGAAAATAACAATTTAACTATTTATGGGCAAGCTCAAGGAAATGGAATTTTTAAATCTAAATTATCAGAGGGTGATGCTGCAATTGGCGGTAATGATAGTGAAAATTCAGGAGTAATTCAAATCAACGGTGGAACAATTAACGCTATGGCTAATATGGGAGCAGGAATCGGTGGCGGAATAGCAGGAAACGGAAGTAATATAACAATCAACGGTGGAACAATTAACGCTATGGCTGGTAGTGGAGCAGGAATCGGTGGCGGAAGAGTAGGAAACGGAAGTAACATCACAATCAACGGTGGAACAGTTAACGCTATCGGTAATACCAGTGGATCAGGAATCGGTGGAGGGGATCATGGAAACGGAAGCAACATCACAATCAACGGTGGAACAGTTAAAGTTGGCAGTCTTGAAGGAGCAGGAATTGGTAATGGATGGGAAGGAAGTGGAAGTACTGGTTTTTATACAGAACTTGAAGGAAAAAAAGGAACGGCATTTATCGAGGCAGATTCCATAACAGACATAACAGATCAAAGTGAAAAAGAGAATTGGACAGGAATATTTCATTTTATAGATGATAAATCTTGGATTATCAAAGGAAATCCAATATGCAATCAAAATATAACTTTTAAAAATGATGAGACGATAAACTTTGACAACAATGCAATATTAACGCAAACCGGTGAATTAACGAACAATGATATAATTGATATTCCAAGTGATATCAAAATAATATGTAATAATACATTTACAAATAATAACAAAATAATAATTAACGGAATTTTAAGCGTTACAGGCCAAGTAAATTGGAATAGTATTGATGTTACGGGTAGTGGTGAAATTATGCCAGAATCGGCAAAAATACCAGTAACATTTACAGTTCCAGATTTAAATTTAGACAAAATATATGATGGTAAACCAATAAATATCGATGAAGAAAATTTAAAAACATCTTGCAGTTATAGTGCATATGGAAAAGAAGGCGCCGGAGATATTACAATTGTCCATAAAAAAGATGGAAAAACATTAAGTTCAGCACCAAGTAATTGTGGTAAATATAGTTTAGTTATTTCAGCCGAAAGCAGTAGATTTTATCAAGGCAATACAAAAATATTTGATTATGAAATTAAGGAATTACCAAAAGAAGTTAATTCTTCGGATGAAGAATTGCCGAATAAAATTGATTTTTCATACCTCGAACCAAACAATAATAATCAAACAAATGAAACACAAAGTAAAATAATTTTTACAGCTTATAATAGCAAAGAAAGTATAAAAATTCCTAATGGCAAAACAAAAAAAATTAGATATGATGACAAAATCGTAAATATTACACCAACAAAAACTAACGATATTTTAGAAGTAGAAATCAAAGATGAAAATGGAAATGAATTAAATGTTGGTGGTAAAATAATTTTGA
>CAOVHW010000012.1 GCA_948543815.1 uncultured Eubacteriales bacterium
AATTTATAATTCCATTCTCAACCAATGTACCAAAATTTTTAATAACAGCTCCATCGTTAATTGTTAATTCAGTATCTTTGTCAATTGTTAATGTAACATCATTATCTATCTCAAGCGTTTTGTTTTCTTCTATTGTAAAATTTGACGGAAAAGTTACGTCTTCTGTTATCGTTACTTCGTCCCCATACATCGTTCCTGTGTAATCTTCAGAATTTCCTTGGATTTCAAAGACAATTCCACTGTTGAATGTAAAACCTTGTAGAACATTTTTATCAGGATCTTCGGTGGCTGCAATTAATACAGCATTACCTTCTAAAATGTTGTTGCTTCCATCTCCAGCTCCATTATATTCATATCCGCCGCCAATTCCGGCTCCCCTTTTTCCTATCGCCGTTACAACACCTCCAGCGATTGTGATGTTTTCCCCGTTTCCTCCATATCCGCCGCCAATTCCAGCACCATATCCCCCAGTTGCTGTAACTTCACCACCGCTGATCGTAATATTGTTTCCACTTACCAAACTGCCACTGCCGATTCCGGCTCCATTTGCTCCTCCGGTTGCCATGACTGTACCACCACTGATTGTAATGTTGCTTGCGCTTCCTTGATCTCCGCCGCCGATTCCGGCGCTACCATATCCTCCGGTTGCCATGACTGTACCACCACTGATTGTGATGTTGCTTGCGCTTCCATTATTTCCGCTGCCGATTCCGGCTGCATCTCCAATTGCTGTAACTTCGCCGCCACTGATCGTAATATTGCTTCCACTTGCATCAATTCCACCACCGATGCCGGCGCCACCATGTCCTCCGGTTGCCATGACTGTACCAGCACTGATTGTGATGTTGCTTGCGCTTCCATCTCTTCTATTATCGATTCTTCCACCACCGATGCCGGTGCCACCATATCCTCCGGTTGCCGTTATAACTCCGTTTCCATCAATCGTCAGAGTTCCTGATAAAACATTACTATTTTTTTGCAATCCTGCAGAATAATATTCATATGATATCAAAGTGTTTTCTGAATCATCAGCTAAAGTAATATTTACATCAAATGTTGCCTCATCCTGTATTTTCATTGCCGGACCAGTATTGGTGTTGATATTTACGCCATTTAAAGTTAAATTTGCTTCCGAATTAATTTCAATTCGATCAGTTGTTGGTGTATTTGGATCGGTATTTTGGATTCTCATCGGTGTTGACGATATAATCGTCAATACACCATCTGTTCCACTTGTTCCTTCAAAAGTATAATCTGTATCAGATGTTCCACCTTCAATAATAAAAGCACCAACTGCTTCAGCCTTAACTGAATATACTGGGCAATTACTTAAAAAAACTGCAAATGCTGAAGAAATTGCTAAAACATTTTTGAAAAAACGTTTAGTTCTATTAACATTTATAGAATGTAAATGAAAAATTTTTCTTAGTTTATTACTATCTGCAAACTTATTCATAATTAAACATCTCCTTTGTTTAAACATAAAATTTTTAAATACAACTTGTTACAACTACAAAATAATTTGTTGTAATTGTTTTGTCATTATATAACATGTCAAAACAATTTGCAACAATACTTTTTGACAAAAATAAAATTATCTATTTATCTTATCCAAAAATTTAACAACTATTAAATTTAAAACCTTACTTTTCTTGAAAAAAAATAAGAAAAGAACTTTAACAAAAAAAATCTTTATGTGATTTCACATAAAGATTTTTTATAAAGTCTATTTTTAATAAAGCAATTAAAGAAACTTCATGAAAAAATTAAAATTTTTTTCTGCAATTTTTTTTATATGGGCAATTACTACAATTATTTTTTTTTAATTTTTGAATGCAAAATAAAATTATAATAGCAATGATTATCAATAAAATTATGTCAAAAATTATTTATCATCTCACTTATAAAAATAATTTTCCAACTTGAAATATAATAAATGAAACAATCCATGCGATTAAAAATTGAAATATAATTGAAAAAATCGCTAGTTTCCATGAAGTTTCACGTTTAATTGCGTAGATTGTTGCAATGCATGGAACATATAAAGCAATGAAAACCATGTAGCAATAAGCTGAGAGTGGTGAAAAAATTTTAGGCAAAGCGATTGAAATATCTGTGAACAAAATACTGAGAGAGCTAACAATTGTTTCTTTGGCGACAAAACCTGTCAAAAGTGCAACACATACACGCCAATCACCAAATCCAAGCGGAGTGAATACTGGCGCGATAAATTTTCCAATCATTCCTAAAATACTTTTTGAATTATCGGAGACGACGCAAAATACGAAATTAAAATTTTGCATAAACCAAATAGTTATAGAAGCGAGCAATAAAACACTACCGGCTTTTTCAACAAAATCTTTTAACCTATCATAAACGTGTTTGATTAAATTTTTAAACATAGGAAGCCGATACGGTGGTAGTTCCATAATAAAATTTGAATTATCAGTATGTAAAATTGTTTTGCTCAAAATTATTCCGGCTAGCGCTTGCAAAATTATTCCGAGTAAATAAAAACTAAAAATAACAAGGCCGGCATGATACGGGAAAAAAATTTTTGACAATATAGCATACACCGGCATTTTTGCACTACATGAAATAAATGGCGTCAAAAAAATTGTGAGTCGCTTACTTTTTTCGTTATCAAGAGTTCTGGCGGACATGATTGCAGGAGCACTGCACCCAAATCCTAATAGCATAGGTACAAAAGATTTTCCAGACAAACCAATTTGACGCAGAGGTTTATCCATGATAAAAGCGGCGCGTGCAATATAACCGCTATCTTCAATGAATGACAAGAAAAAAAATAAAATTGCAATCTGCGGTAAAAAAACTAATATCATTCCAATTCCTGAAATTATTCCTTTTGTGACCAAATCAATTAAAATTGGCTTTACATTCAATGACAATAAAGTTTGTTCGGTAAATATCGAAATATTGTCAAGAAAATTTTCTATTAATCCTGATAAAAATTCGCCGCCAAAACTAAATGTGCATTCGAAAATCAAAAACATTATAAGTAAAAATATTGGGATTGCTAGATATTTATTTACTAATATCTTATCAATTTTTCTTGAAATCGCAATAGTGTTTGCTACATGCGTTTTGCTGACGCATTTTGCTATCAGGTTGTCAATAAAATTATATCTATCGGTGGCGATAATAATATCCCAAGATTTTCGTGGGATATCGACGGAAATATTTGGCGCGATATTAATTTTTTTGTTTCTTCTTGTTCGTCTATTTCTTTTTTTTATAACTATTCTGTTGATTTTTCTTCTTTTGATTCTTTTACATCTTCTTTTTTTATTGCCTTCAATTATTTTCATTGCCGTTAAAATTGTGCAAGGAATATTGATTTGAGCTAATTGTGCAATAATTTTTTTTGCCCAAAAAAATTCTTCCGTATTTATTAAAACTGATTCTGTTTTCAATTTAATTGATGAATTTTTTAATATATCAATCAAATTATCAATGCCAATAGATTTTGCCGCAGATATTGGTACGATTGGAATGTCCAAAATTTCCGACATCATTTCATAATTTATACTATCGCCGTGTTTCTCAACTTCGTCCATCATATTTAAAACAATGATAATTGGCAAGCCGATTTCAATTAATTGCGTTGTCAAGTAAAGATTACGTTCAATATTTGTTGCGTCAACTATATTTATAATTAAATCCAGTTTTTCATGTAAAAGATAATTGCTCGCAATAATTTCGTCCTCAGAATATGAAGATAATGAATAAATTCCGGGCAAATCTACAATATTTATCTCGCTATTTTTTAAAATGCCTTGCTTTTTTTCAACGGTAACGCCTGACCAATTCCCAACATATTCTTGACTATCAGTAAGTTTGTTAAACAAAGTTGTCTTGCCGCAATTTGGATTACCGACAAGTGCAAAAGTTTTCATGAGTTTAATCCTTAATTGTCACAAAAATTTTACTTGCATCGGATTTTCGCAGACTTAATTCATAACCGCGCAAACAAATTTCAATCGGATCACCAAATGGTGCAATATTTGATATCATAACTTCAGTGCCGGGGATGACGCCCATATCTATTAATTTTTGCTTGATATCATTGCCACAAATTTCACTAATTACTGCTTTATCATATCTTTTAAGTTTTTCTAAAGTATTCTTCAAGATTTTATCACCTCAAATTGTTAGCCAATGCTAACTTTTAGTTAAAAAACTAGGCAGGAAGGATTTGAACCTTCGAATGTCGGAGTCAGAGTCCGATGCCTTAACCGCTTGGCGACTGCCCAATAAAAAAACTGGGCTGGAAGGATTCGAACCTTCGAATGCAGGAGTCAAAGTCCTGTGCCTTACCACTTGGCGACAACCCAATAAAAAAAATATATACATGCAGTTAGGGGGACTCGAACCCCCAAGGTCTAGGACCACTAGATCCTTAGTCTAGCGCGTATGCCAATTCCGCCACAACTGCTAATTAATTTTGCGTCTTTATTATTACATAAAAATGATATGTTTGTCAAGTGAAAATAAAAATTTATTTATGGCGCTCAATATTTGTATTAATTATTGAAATATGCTAAAATAAATAACATATGACAAAATTATTATGAAGAGGTTAAGAGAAATGGAAGATACAGAAATAAAAAATAATGTAGAAAATGAATTATCAGATTCTCAATCGCAACAGTATGTAATAAGTACTTTTGGTAAAATTTTTCGTATTACTTTATTGTGGCTTACTTTCCCAATATGGAGTGTGTTAAGAGCTACTATAAAAACACTTGCAATTATTCGTCAATGGTATATATGCCGCATGTGTACTGTTTGTTCTGGATTAAAAGCAAAATGGGCTCTTGCGGGTGAAAAAAATTTAGTAGATATAAAATGGTATGATAAAAAATGGTTTATCACAATGCGAAAAATTCTTTTCCCAATTGATTGGGTTATTCATATTGTAATTGGTACTGTAATCGCCCCATTTAAATTTATCAAGTCGTTCTTTATGAGTTTTAGAACAGCTTATCGAATCACTAAAGATGTATGTAGTAATAAACCAAATGAATATTGTTATACAAATGGAGATTGGTTTTTAGTTGTTTTTTTGAATTTGTTCAAAAGTAAAGAAAATAAACTATATAGTACTTATCTGACAACACGAGTTTATATAATAGATGATTCAGAAACTATAGAAGAATATATTAAAGATGGTTACATAGACAATAATGCAAAAAAAATTATAGATGTCGAAATAGATGAAAATAAAAAAATGGCTAAAAAAGATTATATCTGGGAATCGTCTGTTCCTGTGTTAAAATATATAAATAATGATGGTGATAAGTCTATTCTTAAGCATATTCAAGCTATTCTAGGGTTAAATAGCATCAAACCACAATATGATGCTAATAAATTTTTTTTTAAAAGTGAAAAAGAAAATCTTTCTTGTACAGAAAAAGTGTCAGTTCTTGAAGAATCTGAAAAATAACAAAAAATAAATAATCGTTGATTTATATCAACGATTTTTTTATGTTTTTCAATAAAAATTTGCAGTATCAATATCTTTTACAAACGAGTATTTTTAAATTTTTAGTATGCAAGTAAAAAAATCTCTTACATCAAATTTTTTTGATGTAAGAGTTTGAGATTAGTACCAAGATTTATCTAAAACAATTTTGTTTTGCGCTAATGATTTTTGTACGTCAATTATCCGTTGATTTTCAGAGCCACGAAATTTTAATGACAAATTACGTTGTGCCAAAATAAATGGCCCATCTACCAATGTATCGATAAATTTTAAAACAGGCGCAAATTTTTCATTATCACGTATTTTTTCAAAAGTAAAACCGGAATATACGGCAACATTATAATTGTTAGCTTTAAATAATTTTACGAGTTCAAGTAAACTTTCCGGCTGACAAAATGGTTCGCCTCCACTTAATGTTACCGCATCGATTAGCGGATTTTTTTTTGCAATATCTAAAACTTCTTGGCATGTAAAATATTTACCGCCGTCAAAATTTTGTAATTGTGGATTATGACAGCCATGACATTTATTACTGCAACCTTGCATAAATATTGCCAGGCGAAGGCCTGGCCCATCTACAATTGAATCATTTACTATTCCACCGATTTTTACTTTACACATTATGTTTAACACGATCCTTTTCTTCAGCTTTTTTCGCATCGTTAAAACGATCGAGTGTACCAACTAAATAGCCGGTTATTCGGCGGATACGTTCAAATCTTTCACCATCAGTTTCTTTTCGTCCGCAATTTGGACATTCATTTTCAATTATTCCGGTATAGCCACAAACAGGATCTCTATCAACAGGATGATTAACAGAGCCATAACCAATACCGCTTTCTTTCATAGTACGAATAATTTTTTCAAACGCTTCCAAATTATCAGCAGTATTTCCGTCCAATTCAATGTAAGATATGTGTCCAGCATTTGTTAATGCGTGATACGGTGCTTCTAATTTTATTTTATCGAATGCCGGAAGTTTATAATATACCGGAACATGAAAACTGTTAGTGTAATAATTTTTATCGGTAACGCCCGGAATTATTCCAAATTTTTTCTTATCCAATGCAATAAATCTTCCCGATAATCCTTCGGCTGGCGTTGCCAAAAGTGTATAGTTCAAATTTCTTTCTTGACTTAATTTGTCAACATAACTGCGCATGAATCCTATTATCTCTAAGCCTAAATTTTGTGCTTGTGGACTTTCACCGTGATGCATTCCGATTAATGCTTTTAATGCTTCAGCTAAACCGATAAATCCTATTGAAAGTGTTCCATGCTTTAAAACTTCACCAATTTTATCATCAGGTGATAATTTATCAGAATCAATCCAAACATGTTGACCCATTAAGAATGGGAAATTTTTAACTTTCTTCTCACATTGAATATGAAACCTATCGGTTAATTGTTTTGCAACAAGTTCCATTTTTCGTTCAAGTTCTTCGAAAAACCAATCAATATTTCCATTACTTTTTATTGCTATACGTGGGAGATTAATTGAAGTAAAACTTAAATTACCGCGTCCGTAAACAATTTCAGGGCCGCAAACATTTCCGATTACACGTGTACGGCAACCCATATATGTAATTTCGGTTTCAGGTTTGCCCGGAACGTAATATTTTAAATTAAATGGTGCATCAATAAATGAGAAATTCGGGAATAATCGTTTGGCACTAACGCGGTAAGCTAATTTTAATAAATCATAATTTTTATCGGTTGGATTATAACTTATACCTTCTTTAATTTTAAAAATTTGAATTGGGAAGATAGCAGTTTCATTTTTACCAAGTCCGGCTTCAGTAGCTAACAAAATATTTTTTATAACCATACGACCTTCTGAACTCGTATCAGTTCCATAATTTATTGAAGAGAAAGGAGTTTGTGCGCCCGCACGTGAATGCATCGTATTTAAATTATGCAGTAATGCTTCCATTGCCTGATAAACTTCACGTTCTGTTTCAATAACTGAATTATCATATGCAAATTTTTGTATGCGTTTAATATTTTCATTATCAATACCAATTTCAGCAAAAATTTTTTGTTCTTCTTCAACATAATCTTTAGGCATATCAAGTTTTAATTCGTGAGAATTTTTTTCTATTAATCCTTTTATTTCTTTCATACTTAATTGAATTTGTGGGCAAATTAATGATAAAGCTTTAAAGAAATTTGATTTATATATTTGCTTGAAAGTTTTACGTACGCCATCTGCCATTGCATAATCAAAATTTGGGATACTTTGTCCACCATGTTGGTCATTTTGATTCGATTGAATCGCAATACATGCAAGTGCCGCATAACTTCTTATATTATTTGGCTCACGTAAAAATCCATGTCCAGTTGAAAATCCACCTTTAAATAATTTTATCAAATCAATTTGGCAACATGTTGTTGTAAGCGTATAGAAATCGAAGTCATGTATATGAATATCGCCTTCTTTATGTGCTTTACTTTGGTCGGGCGGCAATACACTATTTTCATAAAAATATTTTGAGCCGGCTGAACCAAATTGTAACATTGTTCCCATTGCTGTATTTCCATCAATGTTTGCATTATCACGCTTAGCGTCACTTAAAAGTGCATCTTTTGTTAATTCGGTAAAGACTTTCATTAAATTTGAATTAGCTTCACGCATTTTAGTACGCTCGGCGCGGTAGAGTATATAATTTTTTGCAACGATAGTGTAATTATTTTCAATCAAAATGTTTTCAACCATATCTTGAATATCTTCAACGGATGGAGATTTATCTTGATATTTTTCTTCAAGTCGTTGTTCAACTATTTCGGCAAGTTTCTCACTTTCTGATTGATTTAAATAATTTGATGCGGCCATTGATTTTAAAATTGCTTGAGTAATTTTGTCACGATTATACTCAACGCGTCGGCCATCCCTTTTTATTATTTGCTTAAACATTTTTTATAAATACCTCCAATTTATTTTGCTTTTTAAAAGCTAAAAAATTATAGCATAAAAAAAAATGATTTTCATCGAAAAAACCATTTGACATTGTAACAATTATGAAATATAATTGAAAAATATATTGAATTTTTCTTTGAGGAGGTTTTTATTTTGGAACTTATTATTGATTCAAATTTTGATTCAAAAAATAATAATTGGATTATTAAAATGATTGGTGAGGTGGACTTATTTAATTCTTCCGAGATGAAATCTAAATTACTTGAAATCTTTGACTCCAATCATGCTAGTATGATTATTTTCTGTGAGGAATTAGATTACCTCGACTCAACTGCTTTAGGCGCATTAGTTTCTGTTTTGAAACATACTAAACAATTTGATTGCACTATCTCTCTTAAAAATATTAAACCGAATATCGAAAAGCTATTTAAAATTACTAATCTCGACCAAGTCTTTAAAATAGAAGGTGATGATAAATGAGTACTGATAATATCGAATTGACTTTGCCCGTAAATGCTGCTTATATCTCTGCCGCAAGATTAACTGCTTCATCTGTTGCTAATCGTTTAGGTTTCGCTATCGAGGAAATTGAAGATATTAAAACTGCCGTATCGGAAGCTTGTACTTTTATTATCGCTAAAACTAATTCGAAAAATCCTTTTAAATTAATGTTTAAACCACAAAAAAATTGTGTCTCTATCACTTTTAATGTAAAGGGAATTTTTAATCCAAATATTATGCAAAATGAAACGAGTATCTTAATGATTAAAGCTCTTATGGATGATATAAAAGTTAATGAGGAAAATGATAACTTTATTATTACTCTTACTAAAAATCATAACGTAATTTCATTTGATTAGTTTCTAAGGAGGTGGCCATTATGAATTCTAAACCCAAAACTTTTCAGGTAGCTTTCCAAAGTGATCTATTTGAAATGAAAAATGTAATTGGTAAAACTATTAACTTCATTAATGAAAATAAATCATTAAATAAAAATGATATCAGTGATTTAAAATTAGTCCTCCATGAATTATTAGCTAATGCAGTTATTCATGGTAATAAAAAAAATAAGAAAAAAAATGTCTATATGCAATTAAAACTAAAGGATAATTTTATAACGACAAAAATAATAGATGAGGGGAAAGGATTTGATTACGTAACACATATGGCCAAATATAATGAATATCATTTAAAAGATTCAGGACGTGGTATAAAATTAGCATGTGCACTTACGGATTCAGTTGCATTTAATTCATTAGGTAATGAAATTAAATTTTTAAAAAAGGTGAAACCAAATGTCTGATATATCCGATAAAATTTTTATAGCGGTAAAAAATAGTGGTACGCTAAAAAAATTATTGGATAGTGAGTCATTTATTATAAAAGTTGCTAAGGATATTTCTAATGTATTAGAGGAGATAGAAAAATTTTTACCTGATTTGATTATTATGCAAACAAATTTAAAAAATATGAGTGGCTATGATATTTGCTATCAGTTAAAGCAAAATGAAAAGACTCAACATATTATTATTTTATTACTGTCTGAAGAAAATAATGCACAAGAAAGAATTAAAGCATCAATAGCGGGAGCAGATGATTTATTAGAAAAAGATTTTGATTCATTAGTTTTAATTTCAAAAATAAAATCATTAATGCGAATAAAATATTTGCGGATACAATTGCAGGAAAAATATTTAGAACTTGAAGAACAAAATAAAATTATTGCAAAGCAATTAGAAATGGCGCAGAATTTACAGAAATTATTAATCCCGGAAATCAATTTAGAAACAGAAAAAATTGTTATATATAGCAAATATTTACCGGCAATGTATATAGGCGGAGATTTTTACGACGTTATTAAATTAAAAGAAGATCGTTTTTGTATTATTATCGGCGATGTATCAGGCCATGGAATTTCAGCAGCACTTTTAACAGCAATGTTGACTAATATGATAAAAAATATCGTCAAGAGTTCAAGTAAACCAAATAAAATTTTAGATAAACTTAATAAAGAATTTATTTCGGCAGTAAATACAAATGAAATATATGCGTGCGTTTTCGTAGCAATAATTGATACGACGGTAAAAAAAATATTTTATAGTAATGCGGGGCAGCCAATTCCAATTTTTATTTCAAATAATGAGACACATGAACTTTTTTCATCAGGAACGCCAGTTGGATTAATGAATGATTCAGTTTATGAAAGTAAATCAGTTAATTATGAAAGTGGCGATAAAATTTTTTTTCATACGGATGGTCTCGCAGATAATTTTTGTAGAAATGATTCTGAAAAATTTAGTAATGAGTTAAAAAAAATACTTGCAAAAAAATCTACAAATGTTATTCATATTGCACAAAATGTTTTAGAAAAATTTTATTACAATATTGATGGAAATAAATATGAATTTGATGACGCAAGTTTAATAATTTGTAAACTTATTTAGTTAAAAAAATAATTGCAAAAAATGTTTTATTATGTTATATTGTCTTGTGTAATAAATAAATAATATAAAAGGATGATGATTAAAATGAATAAAAAATTTATGATTGCTTTGACTTTATGTACTACAATTTTGTGTACTGCAATTCCTTGTAAAACTTTTGCGGATAATGATACATTTATGAATGAAAAAATTGGCGAACCAAGAATTTCAGTTGACGGTCAAAAATTAGATCTCGAAAGCTTAGGAATTTCAAAATATGTTTTCAAAACAAATGATGAATTAATGGTTCCAATTCGACCTGTTGCTGAAGCTATGAATTATAATGTTGAATGGGATGGTGAAAATAGATCTGTTACTTTAAGTAATGATGAACGCCAAATGATTGTTTATATCGACAAAGATACTTATGCGACTACAAGCAAATTGGCAATAGGAATGACCGCACCAAAAAGTTATGGCGTAGTGCCTCAAATTTTTGAAGACAGAACTTTTGTTCCTGCAAAAATGTTTGAACTTATAGATTATAATTATGAAACATTTGGCGCATATATAAATTTCAAAAAAAATTCAGTTGAAGATTCAAATAATACGCAACTTTCAAATCCATTCAAAGAATACGAGTCACTTTCAGAATTAAGTGAAGCTGTTGGATTCAATGTTTTAGAGATAAGAGCGATACCTTTTAATCTTAATGAAAAAATTTATTCTGGAACTGAAGATGGACTTGCGCAAATTTCATATAATATTGGGGGCGATAAAAAACTATTATTCCGCCAATCAAAAGGTTCTGGAGATAATTCCGGTGATTACAATGAATATAAAAATTCTAAGGTCTTAAATAATCAAGATTTGGAAATTACTTTAAAAGGTAATGACAATGAAAAATATAATCTCGTTCTCTGGGAATCTGATGGTTATTCATTTTCTATACACACAGACGAAGCATTGGATGATTATTATTTGTTTAATATGATAGACAGTTTAAATTAAAAACCTTACTTTTCTTGAAAGAAAAGTAACAAAAGAACTTTAACAAAAAAATCTTTGTGTGATTTCACACAAAGATTTTTTATAAAGTTTCTTTTCATAAAGCAGTTCCGCAGGAGCTGCTTATGTTTTACTTTTTCTTTTCAAAGAAAAAGTAAAGGTTTTATTTTGTAAAAGAACGATTTTAAAAATCATCGCCAAAAATTACATATCATAAAAGAATTGAAAAGAGAGAATATTAATGTGAATGGAAATAAAACTTTTGAAAAAAATTTTTCTGTCGAAAATAAAAAATACTTGACATAAAAATTTTCTTGTGGTAACATTTTTGAAATGTTTCAATGTGTTTACAAAAACGCAACAATTTCTATTTATTTTTTATTCAATTTAAGGAGGGATTTTTATGAATCACAAGTTTTTAGCAGTAACAATGGCCTCGGTCATTTCCCTTAACATTTTCCCTTTCAACATCTTCAAAAAAACTACTCACGCCGCAGATTTCGTCTCTAATATCAGTAAAATTGAAAATCCTGTTGCCGGTGGTTTAAATGACAATTGGTCAGGTAACTACATCTACTTCGGTCATCATGAATCAGTCCCAATTAAATGGCGCGTCCTCGACAATGACAATAAAGCTTGGGTTGGTGGCGATGATATATCTGATGCTCAAACAAATGGTTTCGCTTTTAACATTGGTTATGGCGATGGTACTGGCGGTCGTCAAAACGCTCCCGTTGGTGGCAATGGTATCTTACTTTATTCTGATATCGCTCTCGATTCTCGAGAATATCATTCAAGCGATAGTTCCAGTTTAATAAATACACTAAAATGGACCCAGTCTGATCTTTATAATGTGCTCCAAAATTCTTTCTTTGATTCTATCACTACTTTCTTTTATCCTGAGCAATGCGCTATAATGGACACTAAAGTTTACTCTGAGGATTTAAATTCAAGCAGAGGTTTATCAAATTCAGAAAGAACTTCATTATCTCAAGATAAATTATTTATACCTTCTTATAATGAAATGTTAAACACTTCGTATGGTTTTGTTGATTCAACATTTTATTCAGATACTCGATTACTTAATAGAACCTCTTGGCTCCGCTCGCCCGGTGATAATACTAGCTTTGTGGATGCCGCTTCTCTCTACTCCTACGGCTATGTCTACGACACCTCCTACATCGTTGGCACCCCTTTGGGTGTGTGCCCCGCTTTCAATTTAAATCCGGCATCGGTTATCTTTGCATCTGAAGCCGCTGAAAGCGGCTCATCCGACACCGAAGGTGGCGGAAAGAAAAGCATGGAAGTAAGTTCGATACCAGC
>CAOVHW010000013.1 GCA_948543815.1 uncultured Eubacteriales bacterium
TGATGTTAGTGAAAATCATTGGGCTTATAAATTTATTATGAATGCTGCTAATGGTAAAAAGTAAATTCTAACCAAGACCTTACTTTTTTTGAAAGAAAAGTAACAAAAGAACTTTAACAAAAAATCTTTGTGCGCTTGCACAAAGATTTTTTTATAAAGTTTTTCATGAACCAGCTTCGAAGAAGCTGCTTATTGGTTCTTTTTTTTGCAAAAAAAGAACGGTTTTAAAAATGATAAAGCTTTTTTATAAAAAATATTTTTTATTCAGCAAGTGTACCTCTTTCATTCTCAATTAATTTATAAATTTTTTCAAACTTTCCACTATCATTATTGATATAAATTATAAATTTGTTTTCATTAAATTGACCAATAACTTCGTAGCAAAAAATTTCTTTCTTTGAGTCCAAAGGAATTACGCATCTTTTTGTACTTAATTTTTCAAAACCAATTGGTAATAATTCATCTAATAATTGATAAGGTAAAGTTGGTTCATTCAGTTGTCGTTCGCAATGCATCATAATATATCCGAGTGATTCAAAGCCGGAAATTTTTCCATTTGCTAAATTTACTTTAACTTTCACAAGATCTGGATACATTATCAAATTATTTTCAAATGGCGCAAAATTTATTGTCAGATAATTTTCAAATCGTTCGTAATAACTTTCTTTCATATTTATAAAATCATTATCGGATAAAAATTTTTTTGCTGTTGTAATAGCTTCTTGGCAATTAATTTTGTTCTCAGAAATTTTTTCTGTCGGCGCCGTTATCATTAATAATGGATACGCGCCGTTCTTTGTAATTTCTAAATATATTTCCTCATCGTCATTATTTTTTGCAGTGAAACTATATGCCGGCAGATTTTTTCTGCTCGTAACTTGTCCGCTATATTCTATATTTTTTATTTCATTTTGTGTTCGCAGTAATATTTTTTTTGCTTTCTCTAATGCGTCCAACTTACTTACTTCAGTTTTTCCCACTAACATTTTTGGATTTAAATTTTGAATGTGATCGGAAAATGGTCCGTCATAAATTAATTCGCCATAATCTTGAAATTGTTTATTAACATTTTGCATCGAGCCAACAAGATTACTCTTATCAAAATTTTCTTGAGCTAATGCGTCCCAATTAATTTTTTCTGATACATTTGCGTCAGTTAAAATTGTATCCATTTCTTTACTTAAATTTTGTGCGTAAGTTTTTAAATTGTTTAGTGTTTCCCATTCTTCTGCTGATAAATCTTCATCATCAATTGATTTATTCATCATTGCGTATGAAAAATCACTGGTTTGTGACAAATATTTTAATGCTTTCATAATTGAATTATGATTGTACGGGAGATTTGATAAATTATCATGTGCGGCAGAACTTGAACGCCAAATTTGTGCGAACATATTTATATTTTGTTTTGGTAATTTAGTTAATTGAACTTTTGTCAGTAAATTATCGACATCATTCATATAATTTACTGCCTCATAAAATGAATGCTCGTAATTATTTTTTAGAAGTTGGCTATGATTTTTTATAAGGCCAGCTTTATTTTTTACAATAACTTGTGTCATACAGATAATAAGCCCTAGAAAAATTATCATAAATTTAAATCGCTTCTGCAAATTATCACCCTCACTTACTTTTTATTGGTAGCCTTCCCAATTTTTTTCAGTATATACATAACAAAAATATTTTGTCTGCATAAGATGAAATTAGTGGGGGTGGGCACAATGGGAAAATATTTAATTAATGGCAGAAAAAAAATTTCCGGGACTTTGAAATTATCCGGTAGTAAAAATTCTTCACTACCAATTTTAGCTGCTAGTATTTTAAATTCCGGTACAACAATTATTCATAATTGCCCAGATATTTCTGACGTACGTATTGCAATAAAAATTTTAAAACATATTGGATGTAAAGTTTCCTTTGAGAAAAATACAGTTATTATAGATTCATCATCGATAAATTTTTATGATGTCCCACAAAATTTAGTCAAACAAATGCGTTCATCAATTATTTTTTGTGGGAGTTTATTATCACGAATGAAAAAAGTTGCAATAAGTTATCCGGGAGGTTGTTCACTCGGTAAGCGGCCAATTGATTTTCATATTGCTGCGTTTAAAAAATTAGGTGCGCAAATTTTTGAAGATGATGGAAATATTATTTGTCATGGAGAAAATCTGAAAGGCTGCGAAATAAATTTAGATTTTCCAAGCGTCGGGGCAACTCAAAATATTATTTTAGCGGCAATTTTTGCTAATGGCACTACAAAAATAATTAATGCGGCACGTGAGCCCGAAATTGTTGACCTACAAAATTTTCTCAAAAAAATGGGCGCCGATATAAATGGCGCCGGAACTTCAGAAATTATTATTAATGGTGTAAAAACTTTACACGCTGTCGAATATACAGTTATTCCTGATAGAATAGTTGCCGGAACTTTTTTACTTTCTGCCGTAATTACTAATGGAGAAATTGAAATTACGAATGTAATTCCGGAGCATTTACCACTTAAAAATTTTTTACAGCTTGGATGTTTTATAAAAACAAATGCGAACAAAATTTTTTTACGTGCACCAAATTTTATTAGACCGATAGAAAATTTACAAACTGTACCGTATCCAGGATTCCCGACAGATTTACAAGCACAATTTGTATCAGTTTTATCAATTGCGAATGGAAAAAGTATTGTACACGAAAAAATTTTTGAGTCGCGTAACAAACATATTCCACAATTAATAAAGATGGGTGCAAAAATAAAAATTTTGCCTGACGGTACAACTTTTATTATTGATGGCGTAAAAAATCTTCATGGGACTAATTTATTTTCTAAAGATTTACGTGGTGGAGCGGCATTAATTTTAGCAGCACTAGCTGCTGAAGGAAAAACTATTGTACATGATGAAAATTATATTGAACGTGGGTATGAAAAGATTGAGTGTGCACTACAAAACTTAGGGGCAGATATAAAATTTATGCAATAAAAAAAACTACTGAGAAATCTCAGTAGCCTACATAATTTATTGGTTCTCACATCCACATATATATCTATCTTCATGATGATGATGGCAGCACTTTTGAATAAGTTTAGTAATAGTTACGATTGAGATTGTTACTAAATAAATTGAAGAGCATATAAGAAATAAGTTATAGAGACAATTATCTTGATCATGATGGCATAATTGTTTCATAGTTATCACTCCTTTTTATAAATTATTTTTTATGTGTTTTAAATGGTGAGCAATCAAGATGTTTTTGCATTTTTTTTTGCCCACTATTCCACAAATATATTGCGTACATAATAAATATTAACATAGCGAATGGGATTTCGCAAAGTAAAATTAAATTAAATAATCCATGTAAAAATATCGGTAAAATAATAGCGGGATAAAAATAATTTTTATTTACTTTAGCGAGTGCAAAAAAATATCCCATTGTTACTCCAAATAATCCATGACCCGGAACTGAAAATATCGCACGCGTTAATGCCGTATATATTCCACCGATTTGTGGATTTATTACGTACAAAATATTTTCCGTCATTGCGAAACCTAAAGAGATAATAACGGCATATACGATTCCGTCAAAAGGTTCATTAAAATTTTTTTCATGCCATATTAAAAAATAAAGGACGATAAATTTAAAGATTTCCTCACAAAATCCTGCAACTATAAAAGAAATATAAAAGATACGTAAGAAATTATTAGAGGTAGGAGTAAAACGTTCGAGGTATTCCTCACAAAATCCAATTGGAATAGAAATTATACTGCCAAAAATTAAACCGGTAATTAAAAGATGAATAGGTTCTTTTTCATATTTATCTCTTATATAAATATAGAAAGCAGAGATAAAAATAGGAGCAACAGCTAAAATAAATAAGTTATACAAATTACCACCGCACTTTTTTATTATTATTAGTTGTACGTGAAAAAATATTCATTTGATTTTTTATTAGTGATAGTGGTAAAATAAACTTATTTAAAAAGAGTGGGAGAGCCCACTCTTTATTTATGGAGGTTATTTTTAAAAAATGAGTAGTGAATTAATTAATGCCGTAAAACTTATTGCAATTCAAAAAAATATTGATGAGGATACAATTATGGAAGCATTAAAGCTTTCACTAATAGCAGCATGTCGTAAAAATTTTGGCCTCGCTCAAAATATTGATGTCAATATCGATAAAGATAGTGGAGCTGTTCAAGTTATTGCGTATAAAAAAGTAGTAGAAAAAGTTGATGACTCACGTTTGGAAATTTCGTTAGAAGATGCAAAAAATATTGACGCCCGATATAAATTAGAAGATATGGCAGAAATAATAATTACGCCAAAAAATTTCGGACGTATTGCCGCTCAAACTGCTAAACAAGTTATCTCTCAAAAATTTTTGGAAATCGAACGTAATAATCTTTTTAATAAGTTTGACATTAAAAAAGGTAAAATTATTACCGGTATCGTTAGAGGTTTTGAGTACCGTAATATCATAATTAATTTAGGTGATATCGAAACTATTTTACCTGAAAAAGAACAAATCCCCGGTGAGATATTTAATGTAAATGATAGAATTAAACTTTATGTGATAGATGTTAAACGTTTCTCGAAAGGTATTAGTATTTTTGTTTCACGTACAAATCCTAATTTCATTCGTTGTTTATTTGAATTAGAAATTCCTGAAATTTCTTCCGGTATCGTAAAAATTGTCGATATAGCTCGTGACCCAGGTAAAAGAAGTAAAGTTGCCGTTACCTCACAAAATGATGAAGTTGAGGCAATAGGTTCATGTGTAGGAGAAAATAGTTGCCGGATAAATACAATTTCATCTGAAATTAATAATGAGAAAATAGATTTAGTTAATTGGTATGAAAATCTTGAGGACTATATACGTTCAGCATTAAGTCCGGCTAAAATAAAAGAAATTCATTTGAATAAGAATAAAACTGAGGCATTAATTATTGTCGATGAGAATCAGGTATCACTTGTAATAGGGAAAGGTGGACAAAATGTTAAGCTCGCAGCTAAATTAGTTGGAATACGATTAAATGTAAAGACGCCCGCGCAATTAGAAGGTGAGGAATTATTAAACAATATTTGAGAAAATGTATAGGTTGTGGTAAAATGCTCGATAGAAAAAATTTGATACGTGTAATAAAAATTACTGATAATGATTTCTATATTGGTAATGCTAAAAATATTCATGGCCGTAGTGCGTATATATGTAGGGATGAGAAATGTTTTGTACGCTGTAAGAAGATAAAAGGCTTTGAACATTCTTTTAAATCAAATTCCGCTAGTAAAATATATAAGGAATTAGAAAATGAATTCAAAAAAATTTTATGAGGTATTAGGTCTCGCTTATATTTCTAAAAAACTCGTATGGGGCGAATTATCTTGTGTCGGTAAAATTAAAAATGGTTCTGCTTTTTTAGTTATTATTGCTAATGATATTGGACTAGCAACTCAAAAAAAAATTAACTATTTTACTTCCTATTATGATATTCCTATTATAAAATTTGCTACAAAATTTGAATTAGGCCAATGTATAGGTAAGAAAATTGTTAGCGTTATCGTAATTTTAGATTTAAATTTTGCACGTAAATTAAAAAATATTATGGAGGTGTAAGTTTGAGTAAAATTCGTGTTTATGAGTTGGCAAAACAAATTGGTGTCAGCAGCAAGGATTTAATTCAAAAAATGAGTGAAGTTGGAATTATTGTCAAAAATCATATGAGTACTATTGACGATACCGATAAAGTTTTAGCACTATATAAAAAAAATACTACGGAAAAAAATAAACCCGTAGAGAAAAAAAATATTACACACAATAATAATAAAAAAATTCCCGATAAAAAAAATGTTGCACAAAATATTGTGCAAAAAAATGATAAAAAATCTCCAGAGAAAAAAAATCTTACACAAAATAATAATAATAATAATAATAAAGTTTTCGATAAAAAAAATACTGTACCAAAAAAAACTGAACAAGTAAAAACTCCAGAAAAAAAACAAAAATCTAAAAAAATTAATGATAAGAAAAAAAATGTCCATAAAAATGAAACCGTTGAGAAAAAAATTGATATAGTAAAAATCCCAAATGAAATTATGTTGAATGATTTAGCTAATAAACTTGATAAACCTGTCGCTCAGTTGATAAAAATTTTAATGCTCGATGGCCTTATGGTTAACCAAAATCAAGTTATAGATTTTGATTTGGCTTCAAAAATTGCTGAAAAATTTAATATTAATATCCAACAAGCGGCAGAAATTGATTTGTTTGAAGATGAAATTTTTTCGCCAGATGATGAAGAAGATTTACTTGAACGTCCACCAGTTGTTGTCGTTATGGGACACGTTGACCACGGTAAAACTTCGCTTTTGGATACGATTCGTCACACAAATGTTATGCATACTGAAGCTGGTGGAATTACTCAACATATTGGTGCGTATACCGTTTCGATATCCGGTAAGCCAATAACTTTTTTGGATACTCCGGGTCACGAAGCTTTTACAGCAATGAGAATGCGTGGTGCGCAAGCAACTGATATAGCAATTTTGGTTGTGGCGGCAGACGATGGAATTATGCCGCAAACGATTGAAGCAATTAATCATGCTAAAGCGGCTGGCGTTGAAATTATTGTCGCTATAAATAAAATTGATAAGCCCGGCGCAAATATTGATGCAGTGAAACAGGAATTGATTGGACATGATTTAGTTGCGGAAGATTGGGGCGGTAAAACAGTTTGTGTGCCTGTGTCCGCAAAAAATAATATCGGTATAGATGATTTGCTTGAAATGATAGTTTTGGTTGCAGAAATGAAAGAGTTGAAAGCAAATCCAAATAAGAGTGCGTCAGGAATAATTATAGAATCAAAACTTGACAGAGGTCGCGGTCCAATTGCTACTGTTCTTGTTCAAGGTGGAACGTTAAAAGTTGGCGACCCAATTGTTGCCGGAAGTTCATACGGAAAAATTCGTGCGATGATTGACGATAAAGGTAATCGTTTAAAAAAAGCAGGGCCGTCTACGCCTGTAGAAATTTTGGGATTATCTTCGGTTCCAAATGCCGGCGACACTTTCTATGTTACGGAAAATGAAAAACGTGCACGACAATTGGCTGAGTCTGTTGCAAACAAAAATAAATCGGCAGTGATAAAAAATAATTCAGCAAAAATTTCGCTGGAAGATTTGTTCGGCCAAATTAAAACTGGAAATGTAAAAGAGTTGGGATTGATTATAAAAGCTGACGTGCAAGGTTCAGTTGAAGCAATGAAAAATAGTTTGGAGCGGCTTTCAAATGATGAAGTAAAAATAAAAATAGTTCATGGCGGCGTTGGTGCGGTTACTGAATCAGATATAATGCTTGCTTCGGCTTCAAATGCAATCGTAATTGGTTTTAATGTGCGTCCGGAATTGACGACAAAATCTGTAATTGATTCGGAAAAAGTTGACGTACGCTTGTACCGTGTGATTTATGATGCAATTGAAGATGTTAAGTTGGCAATGCAAGGAATGTTGGAGCCAGTTTACGAGGAAAAAATTATTGGGCATGCACAAATTCGTCAGCTATTTAAAGTTTCAAGTTTAGGAACGATTGGCGGCGCGTATGTTACAGACGGAAAAATTACGCGTAATTCAAAAATTAGAGTTGTACGTGATGGCAAAACAATTTATGAGGGCGAACTTGAAACGTTAAAACGTTTTAAAGATAATGTAAAAGAAGTTGCACAAGGTTATGAATGCGGAATAATGTTAAGTAATTTTAACGATATAAAAGAAAATGATGTAGTTGAAGCATACGTAATGGAAGAAATATCGCAAAGCAGGTGAATTCATGCTTCAAAATAGAAGAATAATGCGGATTAACGATGAAATTAAACGTTGCTTGGCTGAAATCATACGTTTAGAGATTCGTGACCCACGTTTAGATTCCATGATTAATATTTTAAAAGTTAAAACGAGTGTTGATTTGGAACATTGTATAGTTTATGTGAGCGTATTTAGTGACGATAAAAAAGAAATTATAAAAATTTTAAATTCGGCAGCGGGATTTATAAAAAAAATGATAGCGGAAAAAATTAATTTACGTGTTACGCCAAATTTTAAATTCGTTTTGGATGATTCAATTGAATATAGTATGAAAATAAATGATTTGCTTAATAAGATAAAAGTTTTATTTTTTTAAAACCTCTTTACTTTTTTCTTTGAAAATAAAAAAGTAAAATAATAAGCATCTTTTTCAGAGTTGCTTCATGAAAAGAAACTTTATCAAAAAATCTTTGTGCGTTTACACAAAGATTTTTTTGTTAAGTTCTTTTGTTACTTTTCTTTCAAGAAAAGTAAAGGTTTTGTTTTTAATTAGCTTTAATGTCTTTTTTTATAATTAAACCAATAATTCCACCGAAAATAGCTGGAAGAATCCAACCTAAATCTATTGATGCAAATGGAAATTTCGATAAAATATCAAATTTCAAACTGATATAATCATCAAGCGTCGATAAAAAATTATAAATAAAAGCGCCTAATGTTGCGAATTGACTTATATAACAACTTTTAACAATATTTTCTGGTACGAAAGCTATAAGTACGAGAACTAAGATAGGCGGATAAATAATATCCAATAAAGGCGCCGCAATAGAAATTATAAATGAAAGACCAAAATTTGCAAATATTGCGCTGCATATGCAAATTAAAATGACAAGCATGCGATACGAAATTTTTTTATTTGAAAGTTTGTGAAAATAATCCGCTGCCGAGGATACTAATCCAATTGCAGTAGTAAGACATGCCAAGCCGACAACAATTGCAAATATAATAATTCCGGATTTCCCTAAAAGATTTTGGACTATATTTACAACTAAAGTTGCTCGGTCAATATCTAAATTATACAACCCACCGGTATTTGCTCCGAGAAAAGTTAATCCACCATAAACGATAAGTAATCCAATTCCGGCAATAATACTTGATTGCGCAATGATTTGAGATTTTTTTTTGGCGTCAGTATATCCTTTTTCTTTTGCACTGGATAAAATAATTGCGCCAAAAACAAGCGCAGCAATTACATCCATTGTTTGATAGCCGGCTCTAATTCCTTCGATTGGAACATTATCAACAAAAGCTTTGTCAGAAATACTGCCAATTGGATTGACAATTCCTTCGATAATAAGTACCAAAAGGCCGATAAGTAATCCGGGCGTAAGAAATTTTCCTATTATATCTATAACTGCGGATTCTTGCAGGCACAGCAAAATAATAATTGCAAAAAAGATAATGGAAAATATAAACGGCGGTATGTTAGGGAAAAGCGGTAAGATTGACATTTCATATGTAGTAGCGGCCGTACGTGGGATAGCTGGCATTGGTCCTACGCACAAAACACTTATCGTCATTAATATAATTCCTGGAATTTTACCGGCTGATTCAAGTACGGCTTCAGCGCTGCCATGCCGTATCATAGCTAAGATTGCTAAAATTGCGAGACCAACATCAGCGATAAAATAAAAAATGAAACCCAGAGTCCATAATTTTCCGGATTGAAGGCCGAGATAAGGTGGAAAAATTACATTACCAGCGCCAAAAAACATTGCAAAGAGTGCGAAACCTATAACTATTACATCATTTAAATTACGTTTCATTAAAAATCTCCTTTTAAAATTTTACAATTTATTATAGCATAATAAAGGAATTTTTAAAATTTAAATGCGGTATGAAAAATAATATTAGACAAAAAAACGAACCTCTTTTATTAAATTAAGGAATTTAATAAAAGAGTAAGTTTGAATTTTTTGTATTAAATAAAGTATATTAAAATTAAATGTACACTAAATCAAAATGGTTTCCCAATTAAAGCAAAACCATAATTATTAAATATAGCTAGTAAATTTAAAGTTTGTTTCATAAAATAAAATTTTAAAACATAAATTACCAACAAAAAAAAATCAACATATTTAAATATATTATTTTTGTAAGCGATTTTAAATTCAGAAAAAAACTATAACCATTATTAAGTGATATATTAAATAACGCTGAAAAATTAATCATAAATTTTTATATTGACATTATTATTCAATTTGGCAAAAACTTTATAAAATAAATTATCGTAAAAAAAATTTCTCAATAATTTAATAAACATAATTTTATTTCTTTATAGTATTTAAGAAAACACTTTACTTTGAGACAATAATCAAAATAATATAAGTAACATTAATTTAAATTAATAAAGTAACTAAAGATGTTATTCAATGAAATTTTAATACATTTTCTATAAACTCTTTATATAATAAATTATATTATTAAATACATAATTATTTAATACATAATAATAATAAATTATAGATCATAAAAGTTTAGCTACTCGCACACAAGTCGCTCAGATGTTTCAAAATTTTATTTTGAATTTGTTTTATTGACAAAATCTAAAACCTTACTTTTCTTGAAAGAAAAGTAATTAAAAGAACTTTAACAAAAAAATCTTTGTGTGAAATCACACAAAGATTTTTTGTAAAGTTTTTTTTGTTCTTTTTTTCCAAAAAAAGAACGGTTCTAAAAATCGCACCAAAAATTACATATCATAAAAGAATTGAAAAGAGAGAATATTAATGAGAATTGAAATAAAACTTTTGAAAAAATTTTTCTGTCGAAAATAAAAAAAACTTGACATAAAAATTTATTTATAGTAACATATTTGAAACAATTTTTGGAGGGATTTATATGAATAATAAATTTTTTGCAGTAACAATGGCATCAATTATGTCTTTAAACGTTTTTCCGGTAAATGTTTTTCGGAAAACAGTGCAAGCAGAAATAACTTTCAAATCAAATGTCAGCAAAATTGCAGGACCGGAAGATGGAACAGGCAAAGAATCCACGTGGAATTCTGAGACTCAAAAATATGAAGGGCCGTCGTGGAAAGGAAATTATGTTTATTTCGGTCGTTATCCGCAAACTTTAAAAGAAGGTGCAAATTCATCTTCAACAAATCCAAACGATTTTGAAATCGAACCAATCAAATGGCGCGTGCTCGATCCATCAAACACCGCTTGGGATGATTCGAGCTCAATTGAAGATAATGGATTTGCATATAACACTGGTTATTACAATAACGAAGGTGGGCGTCAAAACGCACCAGTTGGAGGTCCTGGGATGTTGCTCTACTCAGACAAAAATATAGATGGGAAACAATATCATCCAACGTATAATAGTGGCAATGAAGTGAATGAACTATGTTGGGGAGGAAATGGCGGAGGAAGCGGAAAAGGCTGTACATTATGGGCATGGCTCAACGGATATGATAATACAAATGTGTTAAAGAAAAGTGACACAGAATATTCTGCAATACCAGAGAACTCATTTATCGAAGAAGCATTTTCAGATGAAGAACTTGCAGCAATAATCCCAACGAAAGTTTACAGCGAAGATTTATATAATGAAAGAGGAATAGATCCAATTTATAAATATTCTACCTCAACGCGAACATCATTAACAAAAGACAAAATATTTTTACCATCGTATAATGAAATATTAAACTCATCGTATGGATTTACAAGCACGTATGACGTTTCAAATACTCGTTCTTTTGGATTTTCAAACTATTCAAATAATTTAAAAGATGATGTTCATTCATGGCTCCGCTCGCCCGGGAACTTTACCAACAGTGCTACTGCTGCTAATCTCGAGTCCGGCGGTAACGTCGATGACGGCGACCACGTAGACAACACTTACGCTGTTTGCCCCGCTTTCAATTTAAATCTGACATCGGTGATCTTTGCATCTGAAGCCGCTGAAAGCGGCGCATCCGACACCGAAGGTGGCGGAAAGAAAAGCATGGAAGTAAGTTCGATACCAGC